>NZ_CP046910.1:313262-626525 GCF_009789655.1 Paraburkholderia acidiphila | reverse complement strand
ATGTGAA
This sequence comes from Paraburkholderia acidiphila, assembly GCF_009789655.1. Lineage (GTDB taxonomy): Bacteria > Pseudomonadota > Gammaproteobacteria > Burkholderiales > Burkholderiaceae > Paraburkholderia > Paraburkholderia acidiphila. The sequence goes on along the minus strand of NZ_CP046910.1, from coordinate 626,518 downwards.
GTCTGCAGTGGCAGCGCTGTTTCCACGAAGGGAAATCCACTTCCGCCGCAGGACCACCACGAGCATCGCGCTTATGACAACAAGCCGATCTTGTGGCGTCTCGTCGTCAAGGCGCACTACAACTAGTAAACGCAAAAAAGCCCCGGTCGGTGGCGACTCGGGGCTTTGGAGACACTTATTCACAGTGTCAGATTAGGCGCTATATTGGGAGCAAAATTCCGCGCCGTCAACTAATTCATTCTGGCGCGCCGACGAACTCCCTGCTCGAGAGCAGATTGTCGATCTTTTTCCGCGCGGCCGACTCGATACCGTCGACGGCTGGCAGCGCCTCGCGCGTGCCCTTCGCGGGCTGCGCTTTTTGCCCGGACAGCCATAGCTTGATGATCTTGCGGTGCGCGGTGACCGTGTTCTTGCTGACGGACGCCTTCTCGGCAAGCTGCTCGAGGTTCACCTTTACATCGAATACCTGCTCTATGAGCTTGCGGCGCACAAGATGATGCGAGAGATGACCGGCGAGCGGCGTAAGCGCGGCGTGGGTGAGATCTCGAATCGCGTCGCGCCATTCTGGATTCGGTGTATAGCCAGAGCAGCATGCGTGCCGGCAATGGCACTGGAAGGATTTCGGCGCGAAGCGCGCAACGACGACGGCACGCTCCACAATCGTCAGCTGAGCGAGCTCCACATAGACTGAACTGCATCGGCGTTGCTCCTCGAGGAATATGAGCCCCCTCTGTCCCGCTTCCTCGAGCTGGTCGATCTCCGCGCGAGTGTAATTTTCGCGCGCCCACTCCCACAGGCCCCGAAGATACTCGACGCTATCGGAGCCGTCGATGAATCGACGCACCATTCCCGCCTGCCCTGCGCCATCGTTTCCGGACAGGCCTTTGCCAGTGCGCGGGGACGGCGCGGCGAGCCGATCCACCAGCGGGCGCCCCTGACCATGCATCGAATAGTTGAACGCGAACACGAGAGCGTCTTGCGGCGTGCGGAATAGTTTTTCAGTGGTCTCGCTCATCGGATGGCCTTTGTGGTTTGCATGGTCTTCAATTGCTCAATGCGCTTGCTCTGCGCGTGCAGCGTCTCGCTCAACAGCCAGAGAGCGGACGCGGAAATCTTGATCGTTTCCTCTGGATGGCCGGCACGCACGGCGCGCGTCGCCTCGCGAAGTGCGCTCTCCAGATCCGTGCGCGGGTGCGGCGCCAGCTGGCGGCTCAAACCGCCAGCTCCATGACGTCGGATTCGAAGAAGTCGCGCAGGCTCTTCCTGTTCTTGCTGCGAAGCGCGCGACAGCGCAGATATTCGGGCGTGACCCACGCGCCGCGCGGCGCTTCGATCCCCGCGCGCCGGTCCTCGGGCACATAAACCTCAACCTCGACGCGCTCGGGATCCAGCGAGCCGTCCGCCAGCTGGATTCGCCTGACGATGCGCACGCGCGCCACGTGCTCAGCGAAACCCGGTTGATAAGAGACGCGGCCCCGGCTGCCCGCGATCGCCACCATCGTCGGCACTTCGGTCGTGAGTACCATCGTCATCGTGTTTCCCCGTACAGGCGCTCGAGCGTCGCGTTGAGCAGATCGATCTGCGTCATCTTGAGAATGCGGAGGTAGTTCTGGTCGCCGTGCACACCGTTCTTGCCTTGATGGCAGTCGTCGTGACAAAGCGGAATCGTGCAAAAGTCGCCAGCGCGCTGCGCGCCGCCATGTCCGACGCGCGCGTGATGCACGTCTGTCTTTGATTCCTGCGTGCGGCCGAGCAGCGTGCAGCAGATGCATGCCATCTTCGAGATGCGTTCCATGTGCGCGCTTTCTCGCCGGTTCGGCCGGTGCTTCATGCTGCGATCTGCTGGCGGAGGGTTGAGAACGGATCGAAGCGGCCGGCACGCACCTTCGCGCGGGCGCGCTTGGTGCGGCATGCCTCGCTCGATGTCTTGCGCGGCGGACGCGGCGCGTCGGGGCCCGCGCCGAGCATCCACAGATCTTCGAGGCCGCCGTTCGAGAGCCGCCCATAGTCGCCGACGCGCGCCCGCGTGCCGCGCTGCTTGTTCAGTGCGCGCCCCACGGCGCTGATCGACACACCCAGCTCCCCCGCCAGCTGCTTCACGCTCGCTGCGCGACCGTCCGCCAGCGCGCGCTCAATGCGGTAAAAGATCGACGAATAGCCGTAGGTGCGCTGCACGCCCTGATTAGCGAGGCCGATTTTCGCGGACTCCTGTTTCGCCTGGTTGTAGGTACGACTGGGAAGAAGGCGCGCGACGCCACGCTTGACCGACTCGTCGGAGGCGTAGATCTGCCTGAGGACCGCGTGCTCTTCTTCCGTCCACGCGTGCCGGCCGAGTCTGAGTTTCAGATAGTTCCACGCGTGCTGCCGCGCACCGGCGTGCGTGCGGCCTGGCAGCCGATGCATCTCATCGATCAACGGAACACCGCGGCGCGCCACGTCGCGTAGCACGTCGTCTTCGGCTTCAGTCCAGAGCTTTCTCATGAGCCGGCTCACATCTGAGCGCGGCATATGATCTCGCCGATAAACTGATCGATTCGCGCAAGGCGATCGCGTACTCGATCTACCTTGGAAAGTGCAGATGGCAGCGCGCGACCCTCTTTGTCGTCGCTGTCATCGTCCTTGCAAAAATCCAGACCGTCCTCTACCAGAGGCGCGAGCACCCCTGCGAGTTGGCCGAGCCGATCTTCAATTCGCGTCGCGTCGTCGGACAGCTCAGCGAGCATCGACATCAAGCTCGCTCGTTTGACACAGACCTCGTCATTGTCTTCACGATCCGCGCGGGCTGCCGGAAATTTATTGCTGGTCGCCATTACCGATCCTCGTTCATGAGCTTGAGAGACCGCCGGCGTGGCCGGCGGAATGATTCGACGGTGCGTTATGCGTCCTCGTCCTGCCGCGTGGCCACGCGCGTGACGTGATACGCGCTGACGTTCACACCGGCGGCGGTGAAGCGAGCGTCGGACGACTGGCCGTAGGGGTCGAGTTCGGTCCACTGATAGCCGACGGAACCATACATATCGACGTGCACGTCCATTGCATCGTCGTCCACCAGCATGTCGATGAACGTGTGCGCCGTGCCGATCGCCGCGTCCTTATCCTTCACATGGCATGGCTGATTCGCGACGACCGTCGCCATTTCGTCGACGACGCGCTGTTTCGCTTCGGCCTTGTTGGCCGCCGTAAAGTTGATTGCGTAGCTCATGAGCTTCTCCAAGTGGATAGGTTCACCAGCTGCGGCTGGTGAGATCTTCGGTGCGCCAGCCGTGGCGGCCGTCGCGCTGAATAGCGATGAAGCGGAAAGGGAACTGGCTGGCGGCGATCTTCGTCTTCGCGCGGGCATCGTCAGTCCATCGGCCCTTCACCTCGCGAAATTCGAGCTGGCCAGCTGACGTGATGACGGGGAAATCGATGGTGATGAACGTGCGGTCCGCCAGCCGCAGCTTGATGGCCTCGAAGCGGTACCAGAGGATCACGCCGGCGTGCAGCTGCGGCGCGAGCACTTCGGCCGCGTACGCTGCCTCTGTCTTGTTCATCTTCCCGCCCGGCTGGCGGCCGAGCTGCTGCATGCGTTCAACCGGCGACATCTGCTGGACGTCGCACCACGTGAGCGAACCGGGGCTAAGAAGCGTGCGCATTGGCTTGTCGAGCGTGACAGGCGCCGTGTCCGCCAGCTCGCGAGCGGCGCTGGCGATCTGCTCACGGATCCGCGCGGTGCCCACGCGGCCACCGGTGATCGCGCTGGCGGGAAGACGAATGGTGCCCTTGCTCATGGCTTGCTGTTCCAGAGCTTGCTGATGCGTTCACGCGCCAGCAGCGGAGAATCGACGGAGTACTGCATCGTGATCGTGATATCGCAGCCCGTGCAGTCGATGCTCGCAACCCACGAGTCGAACTCGATCTGATCGTCGCGCGGATCGCCCGGCGCGCCGCCGCAGAATTTGCAGGGGTCGAGCTTCATGGAGTCAGCACCTCAATGCGGCCGCGGCCGGGTATGGAAAACCATTCGCGCGATTCGCATGTCGCGACGTCGACGTCGACGTAGTGCACGCCTCCATTCGCCAGTAGCCGCTCAGTTCGCTCGACGGTGCGACCGATGACACAGTTGAACCGAGGGCGCCAGTCGTAGACCTTCACGAGATATCGATCAAAGACGGGCGGATCGGCGTAAGGTCCGATCTCCACTGGGGCGTTCACGCGGGCACCTCGTCGGGGACTTCGAAGCCGAAGACGGAGGCCACATAGCAACGCATTGCGGCCACAAGTGGCTGGTCGGCGCACATCACGACCTTTCCATCGCGGCTCCGTGCACACCACGGCGTCAATACTTTGGGATCGTCTTCATATTCAAGACTGATGCCCCTCCGCTCGATGATCGGGCCACCTTGGCGCCATGCGCGCGAATAGAAGACCTTCACGCCAGCGTCCGTCGCGTGCCAAACGCCATTCTCGAGATAGAGTTCAGCCCATTTCGAGCCTTCAGCCTTCTCGACCCAGAAGTCGAGGTGCGGACCATTCAGTTCGACGACCTTCATGCAGTCACCTCGTCGCGGACGTCATCCTCGACGGGCACGCCGCCGAGGCGCCGCAGATTCTCGTCGTTCATCGCCCTTTCGGCGAAAAGCAGGCGACTGCATTCGCCGCGTTGCCAAGCTGTTCCAGGGAGCGGTGTCTTGCTGCGAACCACCCACACAGCCATGCCACCGATTTCGCCGATGGTTGTCACCTCTCCGGTGGTCGCAGTGAATTGCTCGCCGGGAACCGCAGGGCGAATCACCTGCACAATGCGATCGACGATGCCGGGCGTCATGTCCGTTTTGCCGTTGCTCACAACGCGAGCCATATCTCCGGGTTTGCAGTTCATTTCACACGCCCTCCAAAGGCTTTTGCGATTTCAGCCATCATGTGATCCTGAAACTCGTTGAACAAATTCGGCTCAAAGATTTGAGAATCCTTACCGGCGACGAGATACGTCACTTCGCCGTCGAGCAACCAACGACGCTCGATCTCCACGCGCGAAATGCGTTTGGGATCGGGCCGCCAAGCTGACGCCGAGGCGCGGAGCCATGACGGACCTAGCGCAACCCTCTCAAGATCGTGCAATCGAAGCGCCAATCCGAAAATGGGATCGCGGACGATATGGGTCATGATTGCGCCGACTTCCATGCGTAAATCACGTAGCCGGTCAGCTTTTCCATCGCGCGCTCGAGCGCGTGGGCGCGCCCCTTTTCGTCATCGAACGCATCGTCACGCGCGCAGACGCTTTCGCCAGTGACGATGAAACCGTTGCGCAGCTCAAGCACACAAAACGTGACCGCCTTCAGTGCCTGACGCGGCACGTACGAGCGCAGACCAGGCGGCGTGCTTCCGCGCACGCCGTCATAGGCCGTGAAGTAGTGCACGCTCCGAATTTCTCGCTGTACATCCGCCAGCGACACATACGGTTGCGGTTCAAGGTTTGCGCCTTCCATGCGTTTCTCCGTGATCGTCATCAGAAATCGGGTGGCAGAAGCGCGTCGCCGAAGAAGGCGACGATCTCCTGATAGCGCGACGCGCCCTGCTCGCGTTTGAGCACGTAGTCGATCCACGGCCCGCGGCCCGAGGCCTGCGCCACGCGAATCAGGTAATCCGGCGTCGGCTCGTTCGGGCCGCGCCGCTCGACGCGCACGCGCTTGCCCTGCGCGCCAATTCCCGAGTCCGAGAGCCACCACTGCGCGGCAGGCTCAGCGCTGGCGCCGGCGGCGGCCTGAGCGTCGAGCTCGCGCTCCGCCAGCACCTCGTCGACAAAGCACGCGACGTACGCGACGTTCAGCGCGCGCTTGTCCTTGTCCCGTTGCCGGGCGCCGGCGGCGCGAGCATGCGCGAGGCGCAGTTCAGCCTCCGTCAGCTGGCGTCCAACCCACGTCACGATGTGCACGCGATCGCGGCTTCGGTCGATGACGAGGCGCTTGCCGCGCTCGGCCTCCAGCTCGATCAGCAGGTCCGTTAGCCGCGCCTCGACGTCGAGCGGGGTCGTTCCTGCCGTTTGATCGTCGTCGGCAGCAGCGGCAGCAGCGACCGAGTTATCCACAGCGTCGCTCGCGCGCGATGCTGCTGCTGTAGTCTCTGCAGTACTCTCTGCTCTGTTAACGGAATGGGGATCTCCCTCCCCGCGGGCTTGGGTTTCTCCGTCCGGCGGCATGGGAATTTCCGCTTTCGCGAGATCGTCTTTTCCCATTTCCCGAGATGGACTTTCCCCATCTGGTGAGGTGGACTTTTCCGATGTGCTTTCGCCCTTCCTCTTCTTTGGTTTGCGCTCGGGCGGGCCGCCGGCGAGAATCCGCTCAAGTGCATCCTCGTCGATGCGGAAATAGGTGCGATGTTCAATGCGCTTCGCCGTCTCGACTAGCACGCCCAAGGCGCGCAGCTTCGCGCGTGCCGTGCGCTGCTCTTCGTACGTGAGACCCGTCTCTTTCTCAATGTCGTCAACCGTCTTGTAAACGCCCAGCTCGCTCGTCGCCTTGTCCTGCCAGTAGAAGATCTGGCAAAAGAGTACGGAGGCGCTGAGACCGCCGAGATAGCGGGCAAGGAAGGGGTAGTACGCGATCGGTCTGCCGAGCTCGCGCAGGAGGTCAGCTGCTCTCATGCGACGGTTTCCCTGATGTGGCGAGGGATTCGCTGCTCGAGCGCCATGCGTTGATCCCAAAAGCGGTAGTAGAGGTTTTTGTGCCATGTGCCAATCACAGCGGCAGGCACTTTCTCGCGACCCAGCACATGCGGCGCGCGCACGAGCACGACCTCGAAGCCGTCAGGACGACATGGTCCTTCCCACGCTGCGTATTGCGGCGGCCGAGGGCGCACGTGCCAGATACCGGCGTGTTCGGGCACGAACTGGGGAATGCCGAGCTGCTCGGGCACGACGTACACGAAGCGCGTGATCCACGCCGGCATCCCAACCCACTTCGGCTTCGAGAGGTCCTTACGCCAGTCGCCGAGCGAGACCTTCACCTCGAGCTCGGTCGCGTAGCCAGCGCGCGTCACCATGACGAAGTCGGCGCGATATTCGCCGATCTTCCCGCCCAGGCCATAGCGGATCGAGGCCTCGGGGATCAGCAGGTTCGCGCGATGATCCACGTGGCGACGGATCGCGGCGTCGACGAGCCCGGCATTGATCTCAGGCGGCTTTCTAGACTCGCTCATCGCGCACATCGACGTTCACGCGGTAGAAGGTTTGGCGACCGTCGCGCAGCTCTTCCACGAGGCCGAGCGCGACGAGCGACGTGATCTGCTGGCGAACGCCGCTCGACGACATGCCGCAAAGCACGCACAGGCGCGCGATCGTCACGCTGCACTCGCGCGTGCTCTGCACGCTCAGGTGCGACAGGCAAAGCAAAACGAGCTTCTGCGGTCCGCGAAGCTCGATATCCCAGGCGAGATTCGAAAGATGAAAGGACATGCGTTTGCGACCCCGCGCAGTGAGACAACGACAGACGTGTGAAGCGAACCTGCTCTTAGCGCACGCCGGCGCCGCACGCGCCCATGTTCATTCGCGCGCAATGGCAGTTGCTGCCGATCACGTTGCCCTCGGCGAGGTAGTCCATATAGCCCACGGTCGTCACAACAAGCCCGAGCGCACTGAAAAGCGCATTGAAGTGCTCGAGCGTCACGCCCGCGGAGTTCGAGAGGATCTTCGAAGGCATCGACGGGTCCCAGCCCGTCGCGTCGATGATCGCCTGCTTTTTCTTCGGATCTGCGATCGCTTCTCGCAGGAGTTTTTCGACGATCGGCGTACGCGAAGGCGTGATCGCGACCGTCTGAGCTACGGCATTCATAGGTGTTTCTCCGTATTCAAATATTCAGGAATGCGCATGAACGCACCGCCAGATAAAGTCGCCTCATGTTCCTCACGCGTTCGCGAGATCTCATGTTCATTCGATTCATCCGCCGTCGGCAGCACCGCCTCGGGCATAACGCCACAGCTAACAGCGCGTGCGAACTGCAACAACCATTCAGTCGGCCGCAACCTCGCGGTCAACACCGTGAGCAGCTTGCCGCCGCCCGCATCTCGCGGATCTGCCATACAGTCCATGTCAAAGAGGCCGTCGCGCAGACCGTTTTCGTCGAAGAGGCAGTGCAGGATCTGCATCTGCAGTGCCGGGTATCGATGGCCAGCATCGATAACGTCGGCGAGGACCTCGTGCAGCGAGCGCTCAGTCATTCACGCCCCCGCGGCCTTCTTCTCTTCCGTCGCCAGCAGCAGAGCGAACTTCGCGAACAACCAGCCGGCGAGCGAAAACACCGCCAGCGACGTGCAGCCAATTGCGACCTGTGCGATCACGCGCGCGAACAGAATCACGCGCGACACGATGCGGTCCGTTCGAGTCGTGCCCGGGATCGGAATCGCGCGGTCCGTGACCAGACGAATGATCACGAGGAACAGCGCGAAGCCGAAAGTGACCGCGACGATCAGCCACCAATAGAACGTCAGAAAGCGCCCGGCGACGTTATGGCCAGCCGCCAGCCAGAACCAGCCCAGACCGATCTCAGCGGCCGTCAGCAGGAATGTCGTAAGCAGCTTCATTCAGGTCCCCTGTTCAGCTGGCAACGCTTGCGCGAGGTCGGGCCAGCACTCAGCCCAATCACTTGGTCGCAAGCTCTTGCGGCTCACCGTGCCATTCGTGAGTTTTTCGATAGCCACGCAGCGCTTTGGGGGAACCGGTCGTTCGCCGTTCACCCACTGCTGCACGGTCGGCGGTTTCACGCCGATCGCGCGCGCGAGCGCCGCGTTGCCGCCAAGAAGCTTGCTGGCCCGCAGGACAGCGTCGGTGTAGGTCTCGCTCATGGGCAGCATTATATGGCATTGCCTCATTTTAGCAAGGCATTGCCGCATCGCGGGTCGCGCGGGTCAAATTAGGCAATGCTTACTGGAAAAGAATTAGGCGATGCCATAGCGCGCGCCATCGAGAAAAAGGGCGTCACGAAAAAGGCGTTCGCCGACGCCATGGGCGTCAAACCGGCATCCGTTCAGGACTGGGTCAAATACGGCCGAGTCGCTAAGACCCGTCTGGAGGACATGATCCGGTACTTCGCCGACGTCGCGGACCTGGAGTATTGGGGCTTTAATCTCAACATGACCACCTACGAGGCGAGTCCATTTTTCAAAGGAGTACGCATTACGCATGAAAAGCTAAGCCCTGAGGTAAACCCTGGTTCCTCAGTTGTATCGGGAGGCTTAAAAAGTCAGCGCGAGCAGCTAGTTGAGTTCGTGAATGAACTGATAGAAGCCTTCGAGAGCGGCAAATTGACCCCGAAGCGGTTGTCGCTCATGCGCGAATTGCTTCAGGACGGCATCGAAAGCCATCCGCCCTCTTATGCGCAGCAAAAGCTTAAGATCCGGGGCGCACATGGCGGAGAACGAAGACACACCGCACGAAAAAAGACGGGATAAGGTCGTCTATCTCGATGCATATCGCAAACCATTTGCAGGGTCCGCGGGCATCGGCGCGCCGTCGTTTTCGGTCTACGCGCACCTCTATATCGACCTTTGCTCCGACGGCGAAACGCGCTTCGGCATCGTCGGCGCAAATAGCGACAATGCCATCGGCCTGCTCGAACCAATATTTGTACTCGGCCGCCAGCTGGTGAACATGGCGACCGAATGATCAAAGCGTCGGCTTGAATGACACTCCGTCCTGATCAGGACGATAGATCGCCATCCCGAGAAACTGCACCCGCTTCTCCCCGGTTACGCCGAGGACGTCTCTCGTCGCACTGACGAAAATCATCCGATTTTCTTTGGCTGGCGAATGACCCGCCTTGGCCAGCCCCTGCGCGACTGCGACTACCAGAGCCTCGGTGTCCGCCTCCGACGTCGCCAGCCCTTCTGAAGGGAACACCTTGTAGTGGATGGTCAGCGAGAGCGCGTTGGATTCCCGCCTGTCAATCGTCACGTTTTTCCATTCAGGCCGCGGCGCCAACGCCGCCACAGCCGCCTTCACCACCTCGCCATCCGGCGCGCCGCTGGTCTGTTGCGCGTGAGCGCCGACGCACGCTAACGCGATCGCGACGGCCGCCAGCACTTTCTTCGTTCTCATTTTTTCTGCCCTGCGTGGTTGGAATGTTTTCCAGCCATTCTCCATGCGGTCAAAAAAATATGGCAATGCCTCTTTACAAGAGATATGGCATTGCCTAATATTCGCTCCATCAGATCGCAACACGGAGCGAACGATGTCCCAGCAACAGCAAGCCAACCCCACCGCCAGCGCAAGCGCACCTCGCGCCGGCGCGCGCGGCGTCCGCGCGCTGGTCCGGACTCTTCGCGTCGTGCGCAATGTCCTCGCCGTCATGGGCGTGTTCTTCGCCTACCTGCTCTATACGGGTTGGCAGCAATACGAAGACCGCATCGATGCCGGCGATACGACGTGCACCCTCACCCGTTGCCTGTGAGCGCAGCCATGCGACCGACGCCCACCCGCCTCCCCGACGAGCTGCTCGCGCAAGCGTGTCGCACGCTCGGCGTCGAAGGCGCGCCGGACGAAGCGCTGCTCAACCCCGCCGTTCGCGCCGCTGTTCAGGCCGCCGTGCGCGCCCAGATCGTCGGTCGCCCGCAGCGCCACGTCGGCCACCACGTGACGCCGCGCGTCGAGCGCGAATCCCGCACCCAAACGTGCTTCGCATTCGACGACCAGACCGTCGACCTGAAGCGACTCGCAGCCAATGACGCAGATGAGGACTGACATGAGCCTTCTCGGATATCTCGGTGTCGCTACTGCCGCCTCAGGCTGCATCGCCTGGTCGATGGTCGCGGTCGCGAAGCGCTTCGACGCCCACTTTTCCGCCCCCGCGAACGATGCATCGGGCTCTGACGGAGGCGCGGCCGCGGCGCGCCTTTCGCATGGGGTTTCCATGACCTCTGTTGCGCTCCGGCAAGGTCTGCCGGAAGTTCCGATGCGCATGCGTACGCTGCCCACCGATCCGCGCGGCTATCCGGTACCGTATTTCGTCGAGTGGATCGACGGCAAGCCTGATTTTCGCGTCGCCGATACCCGCAAGCTCGCAGCATGCATCTACTACAAGCGCTGCTGGATCTGCGGCGATTCGCTCGGCCAGTACAAGGCGTTCGTGATCGGCCCGACGTCAGCGGTCAGCCGCACGTCTGGCGAGCCGCCCTGCCATGTCGAGTGCGCGAAATTCGCGGCGCAGGCGTGCCCGTTCATCGTCAATCCGCGCGCCTCGCGTCGCGACGCAGGAATGCCCGTGAATAAGCAGGAACCGGCCGGAACGATGTTCGAGCACAACCCGGGCGTCGCGCTCGTATGGGTCACCCGCGACTCGATGGCCGTGAGCATCCGCAACGGCGTCATCTTCCGGATGGGCGAGCCCGAGCAGACTTTCTGGTACCGCGAAGGTCGTCTCGCGAACCGCGACGAGGTGCGCGCGGCTCTCGAAACCGGTTTGCCGGCGCTGTACGAGCTCGCGCATGACGAAGGCGATGCCGCGGTGCTCGAGCTGGACACGGCGGTTGCCCGCGCAACCCGCTACTTTCCTCCGCACGCCACTGGCGCAGCTATCGGGATGCCGGCATGAAGAACGTCGCGCATCCGAACATGTTCCCGTCTGCTGGCGAAGCTGTTGCAGTCGCACCGGACGGCGACGCGAAACCCATCGTGAACGGAACGCTCGCGCTCGAGATCGCGCCGCCGGCGTCGCCCTGGGCGAACCCCGTCAGCCGCCTGAAGAGCGCCGCCGGCGCCAAGGCAGCCGCCGAAGAACCGGCGCCGAAGGAGAGGCGCATCTCGCGCAGCGAGCAGGCAGTTGCTTATCTTCGCGCGAACGGCCCGGCGACTGGCGCCCAGCTGCTCACCGCGCTCGGGATCCAGAGCAAGGGAGGCATCACGCCCTTCATCGGCCCCGGCTTGCAGCGCGGCGAGATCGTGAAAGACGGCAATCGCTATGCGCTTCCGTGCCATCTCGTTGGCCATCTGCCCACACAACGCGCCAGCGCTGCGCCTGCGGAGACGCACTCGCAGCCAGCGCCGAAGGATTCCGCTGAAAAGCCCGCTGCGCCCGCCGCGCCCGCGTCGTCGACGCCGGCGCCCGAGCGCAAACCAGACTTCACGCTCTCGGCCGACGAGACGCTCGTCGTCGCGTGGCCGGACGGATCCGTGACGGTCCAGCGCGGCGGCGTGTTCGTCGAGCTCACGCCGAACGAGGCGCGGCTTCTTCGCGCGTTCGTCGGATTGCGTCAGTAATCAGGCTCTCAGGCTCGCGGCAATTTCCCCGGCTGCGTGCTCTCGGTGGCGGCTCGTACAGCGCCCCATTTTTTAAGGATTAGAGATGAGCGAGCAGAAATTCGAGCAGTGGGCATTGATTGAATTGTTCGGACACCAACGCATTGCAGGACGCGTTTCCGACCTCACGATTGGCGGCGAATCGTTCGTGCGCGTGGATGTCCCGGCATGCGAGGCGACCGACGATGAACCCGCACTCCAGGCATTCACGAAGGCCTTCGGCAAGGGCGCGATCTACGGGATCACGTTTCTCGATGAGGCTGCATCACGCCTCTTTGTCCGCCAGCTGCGCGTGCAGCCGATTGGCACGTGGGAACTGAAGCGCGCATTGCAAACCCTTCCGGTCGGCGAAGGCAGGCAGCTGAGCTTCGACCATGAAGAGACGCAGCTTTAGGCGGCGCCCCACTCCCGCGCCAACGTTGTTTCAGCTTTTCGCCGCCGTCGACGACGGGAGCATGGACTTCAGAGACGCCTACCGAATCGCCCGCGCGCAGTTGCGCGCCGCAAAGCGCCAACGCATGACGCAACACTCGAAGAGAGCGAAGCCATGAAAACGATTTTCATCTTTAACGACTCCCGCCACACCGATCTCTCGACACATATGACGGCGCTCGGCGAAGACGGACGACGTGTCGCCACCATCGTGTTCGATCGCAACACCGAGCCGCACTACGAATACGCCTTCGGATGCAAGCACGAGCTCGGCGCGAACGTCGACGCCTCGATCTCGATTCCTGTGAACGATACGCGCCGAGATCTCTTCGCCTCATATGACCGTATGTACGGCGCGGGCAACTGGATGCCGCTGCTGATCCAGCCGGGCGCCGACAACGTCGAGTGGCGCCACGCGCTCGAACTCTATCGTGCGCGCGCAGAGACCGTTGGTGCATCCGAGCCGCGGTTCAGCGTGGCGGCGCTCCTGCGCATCTTCGACGCCGTCCTCGGCACGCCCGCGGCTCCCGCGCCTTCCGCCGACCGCGTGGTGCATTGAACGCTCTTGAATGAGCGTGAATGGCCCCGAACAGATCAGGAGAGTATTCCGTGCAGAACGAACAGGCATCCATCGAATTCAAACGGCTCGGCGCCGTGCGGCCGTCTCCCACGAATCCGCGCAAGCGCTTCCCGGAGGCCGATCTGGCAGAGCTGACCGAGAGCGTGCGGAAACACGGCGTAGTGCAGCCGCTGCTCGTGCGCCCGTGGCCAGATGACGATACCGGCCTGTTCGAGATCGTCTGTGGCGAGCGCCGGTTTCGCGCAGCCAACACCGCAGGCCTCACCGAGATACCGGTTCTTGTGCGCGACCTGAACGACGATGAGGTGCTGCACATCCAGATCGTCGAGAACCTGCAGCGGAAGGATTTGCATCCGCTCGAGGAAGCCGACGGCTACAAGGTCCTCTCCGATCGCGGACACACGCTCGAGCAGATCGCGGCCGAAGTCAGCCAGACGCGCACGTACGTCGCGCAGCGCCTGAAGCTGTGCGCGCTCAGTGCGTCGACGCGCAAACTGTTCTTCGACGAGAGGCTGAACGCGAAAACCGCGCTGATGATCGCGCGCCTGCCCACCGACCTGCAGGACAAAGCGGCGAAGGAGCTCACGGCTCCGTACGTGAATGGCGAGCCGCGGACGGTCAAGGCTGCATCCGAACACATCGAGCGCACATACATGCTGCGGCTCGACCAAGCGCCATTCAAGACGTCCGACGCGGCGCTCATTCCTGCGGCCGGAGCATGCGGCCCTTGCCCGAAGCGCACCGGCAACCAGCCTGAACTCTTTGAGGACGTGCGCGGCAAGGAGATCTGCACGGATCCGGCCTGCTTCGCGAAGAAACGTGACGCGGCGGCCGCGCAGAAGCGCGCTGAAGCCGAGGCCGTTGGTCGGACGGTCATCACCGGCAAGGAAGCGAAGGCAGTACTGCCCCACCAATATAGCCAGCTACAGGGCGGCATGGTGAGACTCGACGATACCTGCTACGACGACCCGAAGCACCGCTCGTATCGCAAGATCATCGGCGCAAAGGGCGTGAAGGCCGCGGCGCTGCTCGAGAGCCCATACGACGGCAAGCTGATCGACGTCATGCCGAAGGCAGATCTCAAGAAAGCTCTCGCGGACAAGGGCGTTCAGGCGCGCAGCACTGGCACGTCGAATCCCTCTCAGTCGGCCGAGCTCGCGAAGAAGAAAAAAGCCGATGCGTATCGCGGTGAGCTCTTCCGTCAGGTTCGCGCGAAGCACGTGGGCACCGGCCTCGATGACTTCGATCTGAAGATCGTCGCCGTCACGTTCTATCGCCGCCTCTGGAACGAAAACCAGAAGCGTCTCTGCAAGCTTTACGACTGGGGCAAGAGCGCGATCAGCGAAGCAGATTTCGCGAAGAAGCTCGACGAGCTCGCCGCTGATTCGGAAGCGCTCGGCCGCCTGGTGATGGACATCGCGCTCGTCGATGAATCCGTCGCACCGACCTATTCGATGGGCAAACCGGAGCTGCTTGAGGCGATCGCGCGCGAGCGCGGCATCGACCCTGGTGTCGTGCGGAAATATGTCGAGACCGACATGCGGCCGAAGCCAAAGGAAAAGCCGGCGCCGGTAACGAAGGCGCCCCCTTCGTCGCCGAAACCCACGGCGAAGGCTTCAAACGCCAAACCCGCACCGGCGAAGAAAGTTGCCGTCAAGAAAGTCACAGCGAAGCCACCGGCGGCGAAGAAGGTTGCCCCTGCAAAGACAGCAGCGAAGAAGGTCTCGCCAGCGGCCCCCTTCAATAGCGCCGCGGCGAAAGAGGCGTGGCCGTTCCCGAACACCGGCCGCCCATGAACGAAGAACTCATCGCGCTCGCGCGCGCCGCCGGCATGTTCGTCCAGCTCGACGCCGTGATCGGGAATCAGCAGTACTCGAGCGTCAGGGGTTCGCTCGATGCGCTGCGCCGATTTGGCGATGCATACGTCGACGCACAGCGTCGCGCGAGCGGCACGCAGGATCAACAACAAAAGGTTTGAAGGACCGGGCGCGGCCGGACCACCGCGCAAAACCAACCTACGGAGATCTACATGAAGCGCATCACTTTCGCATTTGCAGCAGCTCTCGCACTCGCCGCCGCTCCCGCTTTCGCGGGCAACGGTAATGGCAATGCCTATGGCAATGGCGGCCCCGCCGGGTCGTTCTCGGTGAGCGGCGGATTCGGCTCGTCGGTCAGCACGTCCGGCGGCTCACAGGCCGAAGCCGGCCAGAACGGCAACGGCTATTCGTCGCAGTGGAGCAACTCGAGCGGCGGTGGCTATGCCATCGGCGGTACGGCAATCGGCGGCGGTGTCGGTGGTTTCGGCGTGGGCGGCATCGGCTCCGGCGCATCGGGCTCGTTCGGCTACACGGGCAGCACGTCGAGCGCGAATGCTGGTGGCTATACGAACGGCAGCGGCTATGGCGATAGCAAGTCGGGCGTCGGTACCGACGTCTCGTCGTACGGCTACTCGAATGTCAACGGCAGCTATTCGTACGGCAACTGATGAAGAGGGCCTTCGGTACGGCTAATGCCGAAGGCCCGTGCAACCACCGTTGGGGGTGACAACAATGAAACAGACTTTCATCATCGCGGCGTCGATTGTACTCCTCGCCAATGCAGCGAGCGCGATCGCACAAACGTCGACGTCGGCGAGCGCAACGCAGAACTCGGCATCGACGTCGACTGCGCAAGGGACCATTCAGTTCAGCCAGGATCCGGAGCATACGACGCAGACCGTGCGCAACGTCTCGGCGCCCGTGCTCGGCGCATACGCGTCCAGCTTCTCGCAGATGAACTGCGGCCAGACCATTCAATTCGGAGGCGCCGTCGCCGGCTTCTCGCTTGTCGGAGGCGCTTCGCACAGCCTGCAGGATTGCAAGCTCGAGGTCGCTGCAGCAGAGACGGTCCGTCAGTCGACCATCACCGAAGATGCGGACGTGAAGGCGAAACTCCAGAAGGCCGCGGTGCTCATCCGATGTCAGGTGTCAAAAGAAGTCTACGACGCATATCTCGCTGCCGGTTTTGACTGCGCTCTGAAGCCCGAAGAGTTGCAGTCGCGTACGGATACGCAGCCTGCCAACTATCGCGTCGCAGGCAACTGATGAACATCGAACGCAAGCGCCGACGCGATGCCTTCTTGGAAGAGAGTCGGCGCTATCTCTTAGCGAACCAGCCGACGACCGAGCAACTGCACGCACTGGTGCAATCCTTCGCCGCCATGGTGTCATCCGATCGCGGAGAGCGTGTGCTGGTGCTGATCGGGAAAGTGGCAATCCAGCGTGAGCGTAGTTTGCGCTCGATTGCACGCTCACGAATCTAAGGAACGTCCAATGGATATGCAGGAAAAAGGTAACCAAGATCCCATAATCGGTGACCGAATCGGAGTCGCGGAGTGCCCTACGGTCGATGATGAAACGCTCAGTGCGCTGGCGCTGAAGTTTCTCAACTGGGACGTCGACGAGTATGACGCACACACACTCCGGATGCTCCGCGACTTCGCACAATGCGCAACGCTCCCATCTTGCATCGACAAGCAACGTAGCGATGCCGTCGCGAATATCGCCAACGTCACGATTGTTGGGGACGCGGATGCCGTCGCCGCAGCGACGGCCGCTCTCGAGGCCGGGCCACTTCCCGCCTACCCCGACGAGCTCACGCCCGAGCTACGCGAAGTGCTCGGTTGGATGTGCTTCCAATGCATCTCGATCGCGCAGGCGATGCGTGCCGCCGGAATCGATGTCAAGAAACGGGCCGAAGACGAACAGGCGCACGTCCTGCATTGGATGGTGAAGCTCGTGCTGCGCCACGGTGCCGACTGGCGCAAGGCCGGCACGAAAGACCTCGAGATGTGGCGCGATCGCGCGCGCGAGCTCTCCGATAAGTCCGATGGAGCGCCAGCATGATCACAAGCGAGAGACGTTCATTCCATATGTGCCTCGACGTGCGCGGTGCGCTGACGAACTGGAGAACGCGCGATTTCCGCAACATGTTCAAGCACGACGACGGCCGCACGATGACACCAGACGAGGCGAAGGCCGAACTGCTTGAGCAGCTGTCGCACGGTCACAACTTCATCCCGTTCGGCAAGTGCGACAACTTCGATCACAAAGAGCATGGCTGTCTCGGCCATCCCGTCGAACCGAAGTCCAACTGATACAGGGATCGATATGCGAACCAATCAACGCAGGCGCCCGGATCCGCAGATGGAAGCGGACGCATTCAATCACCGCGTGAAGGTGGGACAGTTTGTCGACTATCGCTCGCATCTGCCCGATGGACCAATCACCCGATACCGCACGCGCACCGAAGCATCGGTTCTTTCGGGGCATACGGCTGTTGTGTGGCTCGAAGGCAAATCCGGTTGCGTGTGCGTTAGCCACTGCGCGCCCGTAGTCGCCTGACCACCGCTCACGAGGATTGAACCAACATGGATGCGAAAGAACTGAACCGCGCCGATATTGAACACCTTCGTGCCGACGCTCAGAGGTGTGTTGCCGAGGGCGCCTATTGGATGTCGATCACTGAGCGGCCGGAAACGCTCTTCGAGCTGGCGAAGCTCGCTCTCGCCGCTCTCCCTTCCGATGCAGCGCAAGCGCCGCAAGCTGTTCCCGATATGGTGTGGCTCAAAGAGGATAGCGAGCAGTTCGCGCACTCGATCGATGAAGCCGTCGACGACTACGTGAATGCAAATTGGCCGGTGCCATCCCAAGGCGGCGAAATCGAGTTCGAAGCCGCGTTCCGACTGCCCGATGTGAAGGTCCGTGTTTGGTGCACCGAGCGCGTCAACGACGACGATCCCGGCTACGGATGGGAGATCATCGACGCCGCTCCCGTCGCCCCTGCTGCGGCTGCGCCGCTGGAGTTGACGCCCCAGCAAGTCAATTCGATTGCGGGCGCCCATGCCCACTACATCACGCCCGAGGCATGGTCGTTCAAGAAAACCGAAATGCCAGCGCTCGCTCGCGCCTTTCGGGCAGCTAGTGGTGCCCCTGCTGCGGCAGCGCGCCCCACCTGGAGACCGGAAGGAGACCCGATGACTTGGACGGCTGGCCCGCATGCATTCGCCTCGCAGCCCGACGCGCGCGCAGCATTCGAGGCCTGGGCGAAGCCGCGCAGCTATGACCTGACCCGCTGCTCTCCGGCGCCTTACGCCGCCTATAAGAGCGACTTCACCAATGGTGCGTTGGCCGGTTGGTTCGGTGCCAGCGGGCAGCCGCCCTTATCCACAGAAACGGTGGATAAACCTGTGCAAAGCCCAGTCGATTCAGAGCGGTATCGATGGCTGCGCCGTCAAGCTGTCGCGGTTAGGAACTATGCCAGCGGCAATCCCAACTGGGAAATTGACTATGCGCTCCGCGGTGAATCCTTCGATGCAGCCGTCGACGCTGCTCGCAACGGAGCCAGCGATGACAACTAAGTCACGCTGCGACTGCCTCAACGATTGCGGTGATGATTGCGACCGCATCAAGAGCGGCGCCGTCGAGCCATGTGATTATTTCAAAGAGACCGCGGCCGCACGCGAGGCTCGTGAAGCTACGGTGCGCGCGAGCAACGCTGCCGTGCGCACGCTCACGGCGCGCGGCTATACCTACACCGACGGCGCCGAGCAGTGGCGGCCGCCGCTCGGCAAACCACCGGTATGGACGCTCCGCGACACGCAAGCCGTGCGCGACGTCGTCGCGGAACGCCGTCGGCAAGTGGAAGTGGAAGGCAATCTACCGGAGGATGACGATCTCTATATCGACGGCGATCTCATTCGCGCTGCAATCTGCTACGCCCGATCGGCAGGCGGCTTTAACGCCGGCAATGTGCCAGGTCAGTGGCCGTGGATGCTTGAGTGGTGGAAACCAACCACACCACGTCGCGACCTCGTGAAGGCAGGTGCGCTGATCCTCGCCGAGATCGAGCGTCTTGATCGTGCAGAGCACAAGGAGTCTGAGGCATGACCGTCTATGTCGATGACATGCGCGCGGGCTATGGCCGCATGGTGATGTGCCACATGATCGCGGACACCGACGAGGAGCTGCATTCGATGGCCGACAAGATCGGCGTCGCGCGGCGCTGGTGGCAAGCGCCGCCAGCCCACGACAGTCATTACGACATCGCGCTGAGCAAGAAAGCCCTCGCGATCGCCGCCGGCGCCGTCGAGATCACATGGCGCCAATGTGGCGCCATGGCTATGCGCAGACGCATCACGGGTCAGCTCGGTTCGCATGCCGACGCGATCGAATGGCAGACGAAACACTTCGCGGCGCGTCGTGAGGCATCCAGCCAACAGGGAACCATCGCATGAGCGAGAACAGCAAAATCGAATGGACCGATCACACGTTCAACCCCTGGGAGGGTTGCCAGAAGGTCGGCCCGGGCTGCGATCACTGCTACGCGGAGGCGCGCAATGCGCGCTTCGCCGGCGGCACGGCAATCAACTGGGGGCCCGGCGCGCCGCGTCGACGCACATCGGCCGCTAACTGGCGCAAGCCGCTGCAGTGGAATAAGGCGCACGCCGAGTTCTTCGCGGCGCACGGGCGCCGCCAGCGCGTGTTCTGCGCGTCTCTCGCCGACGTGTTCGACAACGAGGTCGATCGATTGTGGCGGCGTGACCTGTTCGATCTGATCGAGCTGACACCAAACCTCGACTGGCTGCTGCTGACGAAGCGGATCGGCAACGCGCAGCGCATGCTGAAGTCGCACGACTGGTGCGCCGGCCAGAAAAACGTATGGCTCGGCATCACAGTCGTCGATCAGGAAGAGGCCGATCGCGACATCCCGAAGCTGCTGTCCATCCCCGCACACGTGAAGTTCCTGAGCATGGAGCCGCTGCTCGGACCCGTCGACATCGGGGAGTACTTGACGCCCTCCTTTCCCCACTGCGTTGCCTTCGTGCAGGGCAAGCAGATGGAGGATGGGTATTGCGGCCGATGCGGCGGCCACAGGTCCGATCCAATTCACAGGCCTGATACGCACGACTATATCGACTGGGTGATCGTCGGTGGCGAGAGCGGCGGCCGCGCGCGACCGCTGCATCCCGACTGGCCACGTGCTCTGCGCGATCAATGCGCGGCCGTCGAAACGCCCTTCCTGTTCAAACAGTGGGGAGAGTGGCTTCCGGTCGCCGTTGAGGAGCTTCCGGACGGCGCGATCCACGTCGACTACGACGGCCCGGAACGATCGCTCGGTCGTCGCCTCGCGCAGACGTCAATCGGCAATCAGCAGTTTCTCGCCACGGGAAAGAAAGCCGCCGGCCGACATCTCGACGGGCGTACACATATCGCATTCCCGCGAGGCATTAGCTGATGCGTCTGACTATCCGCAAAGGCGATGCTGTTACCAGTTCTTTCGTGCCGTCCGCAGCCGAGCCACTCCAGTATTGCGTCGCCAAACCGCGCGCTTTCGGAAGAAATCGTGTGCCGTCGATCACGTATGCAGCGGTCAAAAGATCGAACACGCCGATATGTTGCACGGCATCCGGATCAACAAGTTCGACCTCATACAGCATGTTGAGCCAGCCCATTTGGGGCCGTTGCCGCTCTGCATCAGCTTGCGACAAGAATGCGAATGCGCTCGTCAGCCGGCTGGGAGCGTCTGGCGTAAGTTGCAGACGCGTCGCTTCGAAGACTTGCTCGACGGCCGTCCGCCATGCGTTCGACACGTTGTTATCTTGTGGGTACAGCTCGATTATGCGTCCCCAGTTGCCGGGTTCAATGACGCTTCCCGGGGATAACTGGACGGAACACAAATGAAAGTAACTCGGCATTTTATGGGCGCCAACTTGCAAGGGGAGAAATCCTAGCATGAAAGCACTTTCCGTCCGCCAGCCATGGGCGTGGCTCATCGTGCGCCCCGATCTCGCCGGTGCAGCGCGAGCGGCTGCTCTCGCAGCCTGTGATATGAAGGACATCGAGAACCGGACCTGGCCGACGAGACTCCGCGGACGTTTCCTGATCCATGCGAGCAAGGGAATGACGCGCGCAGAGTATGACGACGTCGAGGGCTTCCTCGACTACTTCGACATCGACATCGCATTGCCCGGGCAAGAAAAACTTCACCGCGGCGGGATCATCGGCGCCGCGACCCTCACTGACTGCATTCCGTCTGCGAAGCGGACTTCGCGATGGCACATGGAAGGCCAATTCGGCTTCCGGCTCGAAGAAGTGAAGCCGGTGCCATTCGTCGAATGCAAGGGCGCGCTGCAGTTCTTCGACGTCCCCGACGACGTCGCGACGCAGTTGCGCCAGATGCACGAGCTGGGAGTGATCGCGTGACGGCTGCCCCGCTCATCTCGTCGCAGCGCTTCCTAGACCCGGCGAAGGTCGCGGACAAGGCTGCACGCTTCCGCGTCTTCATCGTGCGAGTCGCCGAGCTCGAGCTGCGCGGCCGCCGGTATCGACTCGTCGTCGACGGTCACCACAACCTGGCCGCCGCGCGCGCCGCCGGCGTCGAGCCGACGTGGCGCGGTCCGCCCGCGAAGTGGGAGCGCATCCGGCGCGCCGCGCCGCCAGCCGATTTCGAACGCTTCCTGATCAACAACCTGACTGACTCCGACTGGTACTTCGTCGACACCGGCGAAGTCGTCACCGAATTACTCGACTACGAGGGCCACAGCAAATGAGCACCGTCCTGCCGAAACTGCACCGGATCAACGCCGCCGCCGCTGCGCTCGGCGTGTCGCGGAACACGATCTACAGATTTGCGAAAATGGGGAAATTGACGCGCGTTCAGATCGGTGAAAATTCGTCCGGAATCACGGACGAAAGCCTGCGAGCGCTGATGGTGAGCGGACTGGTAGCCCCCATGGTAGCTGACGATGAAACACCCACCATGGACCACGAGCAAGTTATTGAAAAACAAGGGAAAATCTACCACTCATGATATACCCGCGCAATATATACGCCTTCCAGAAAACTTGCAGGTATTCCGACGTTCGCTCCACATTAACTTGTAGTTTTGTAAGCAAAAGCGACAGATCGGCTCGGCCAGATCGGCTCGCGCATCGCCGCAAGCGAGATCTCCCGAACACGCGTAGAGTGCAACCCTTTGCGCCAGTCCAGACGTTGTGCGCACGCCGCATTCCAGCCCCGGCACACGCACTTTCGCGATTCGAGTAATGAAACGCTTTACCTTTATCACCCTTTTTCTCGCTGCCCTGACGCTTCTCGCCAGCAACGCCCGCGCCGCCGTCATTGACGATTCACTGACCTGCAGCGAGTCCGCACACGACTTCATCTCGGGACTGATCACGCAAAACCTGATCGATCCGAAGCCCATGAAAGTCGAAAGCAACTCGATCAATGCGTTCTGGCCCGCGCACGGCCAGCACATGACCGCCTACGGTTTCAGCGTGTTCGCCGTGGTGGGCTTCCAGAAAGACGATCCGCTCTTCAAGACCGGCAACGGCAAGCCCATCGCGCCTTCGGCCTACGGAGCCGTGGTGGTCGGCACCCAGGCCAAGGTGCAGGCGGCGCTCACGGCGGCAGGCAATAACGCCATCGTCCACCATGCCGGCCCGCTATTGACGGCGATCTTCTGCCAGCAGGACTGAGCGGGCTGGTTCTGATCGTTACTCGATACGCCCGAAGCCGCCCTCCGCCCAGGCCTCGGCGCGCGCTTTCGTCAGCTTGAAGTTCGGCGCGACGCGCGTCTGCGCGAGTTGCTCGCCAAACGCATCGATCGCGCTAACGAGCGCATAAGGCTCGTACTCGTCGGGAACGATATCGAGCGTCACGTCCACATCGCCCTCAGCGGTCTGCACGCTCACGCGCTTGTGCAGCAGCGCGCGCAATTGCTGCTCGTGCCGGCGCAACACCTCGGAAGCGGTCTTCACGAGCGTGTTGAACGCCGATGTGTCGAGCGGCTTGGGATTCTTCTTGTCGCGGCCCATGGTCCAGGGGCCGACCAGCGCGGGCTCCGGCTCGCCATCCTTGATCATTTCGACGGCCCAGCCGTCGTCGTCCTCATTCTTGATCACGCGCGCGGTCCAGCCGTCCTTGCGCCACAGGCGCGCTTCCTGGATCACCTCGGCCTCTGCGGCGGTGTCGTCGGCGGGGAAATCGGGATCGGTAGCGGAGGAAGAATCGGTCATGGCGGGGTTTTCATCGGGTTCTGCACGGGACTTGCCCGTCGCGGGGCAAGGGCAAGATTCTACCCGCATCGCGCCGCGCGTCGGACGCCACGTCTTTCCCCTGCAAAGCACCGATTATCCGGCCACCGAATCCGAATATCGGCCAGCGATTTTAATCATTACGTTTTCCGCAATGCGCCATTCCGCTGCGCGCATTAATTTAAAATGATTTTCCGCAGGCAAAAAAAACGCGGCCCGAGAGCCGCGTAAAACAGATGAAAAAGACCACCCTTGGTCGAGGGCTGAAGAAATTGTAGCGCCGCGCGGTGCGTGTGTTCAGCCCAGGATCTGGAAGAGTACCTTCCACCAAACAACGAGAATCACGCTTGAAAAAGTGTTGATTTCGCGCTAGGCCAGTGCCTGCGCGGCATTGCCGCATCGTCGTAAGTGCGCAACGGATTATTCCTACGGATCATTTTGCCGCACCGAATAATGGATTTATAAATCCCTTTAAATGCAGTGACTTACATCGATTAATGCGATTAGCGAAATGAGATCGACAGATTGTTGCGTCAATCCGCGTAAATACCTCGAATCTCAGGCCTACATTCTGTGACGAATCAACCGGGCATGAAATCGATTTTCAGCATATTCGGCCTTTGATTTTCCAGGTTCTGATCGGAGAAAAACATGAAAAAAGCACTCATCCTTGCAGGCGTCCTCAGCACTTTCGCCATGAGCGCACATGCGCAAAGCAGCGTCACCCTTTACGGCTCGCTCGACGCGGGCATCGTCTACGCGAACAACGCAGGCGGCCACAGCCTGTGGGCTCAGGGCAGCGGCGCCCTCTCCAACAACTACTTCGGCTTTCGCGGCGCCGAAGACCTGGGCGGCGGCCTGAAGGCGATCTTCACGCTGGAAAGCGGCTTCAATCTCAACAACGGCGGCTACAAGAACGGCGACAACGGTTTCAACCGCCAGGCCTATGTCGGCCTGAAGAGCGACCAGTTCGGCACGCTCACGCTCGGCCGGCAGTATGACTCGATGGTCGATTACCTCTCGCCGCTCTCGGAAGCCGGCGCGGGCTTCGGCAACAATCTCGCGGGCCACCCGTTCGACAACGACAACCTCGCCAAAAGCTATTCGATCAAGAACTCGGTCAAGTACGCCAGCGTCAATTATTCGGGCTTCCAGTTCGGCGGCCTGTACGGCTTCAGCAACGACACGAACGGCTTCGCGAATGGCCGCGCGTGGAGCGTCGGCGCGTCGTATGGCAACGGCCCGCTGAACTTCGCAGCCGCCTATTCGCAGCAGAACAACTCCGGTGGCCTCGGTGCCGCGAACAGCGCGGCTTCGGCTGACCAGAACATCTCGGCACGGCTGCAGCGCTCGTTCGGCGCGGGCGTGAACTATACCTACGGCCCGGCGCAGGTTGGCTTCGTGTGGACGCATTCGCAGATCGACGGCATGCAGAGTCTCTCGAGTGGCGGCAGTGCGCCGCTGCCGGGTCTCTCGGGCCTGAACCTGCACGTCGACAACTATGAGATCAACGGCGCCTACCATTTGACGCCCGCCCTCGCGTTCGTCGGCTCCTACACGTTCACCGACGGCACGGTCACAGGCAACGGCAGCAACAACAGCCCGAAGTGGCACACCGTGGTGCTCGGCACCGACTACTCGTTGAGCAAGCGCACGGACGTGTATCTCGCCGGCGTCTACCAGCACGCTTCGGGCTCGCTCGGCTACAACGCCGACGGCTCGGGCATCGCGAACGTGGCCGCGATCAATACGCTCTCGCCCTCCTCGACGAACAACCAGGTGGCCGCGACGGTCGGTCTGCGTCACCGTTTCTGATCGCCCGGGTTCGAGCAAACGCGACGCGACCCGCCGCATTGCTGTTCCTTCGCGAAACGCCCATGCGCCACAAGCGCATGGGCGTTTTTTCTTGTTTGCTGTTGCATCTTTTTACGTCTGCGTGGGCCTTGATTCAGATCAGGGTGCGTATACTCATTGGCATAATCCGCTGCTTCGATACTGTCACGCCGCTTATGAAAACGCTCACGCTTCGACTTCTCGCCGCCACCCCGCTCGCACTCATCGCCGCTTGCGGTTCGACACCGCCGTCCGGCACGGCTTCAAGCGGCGAAACGATGATCTACGCTTCGTCGGCGCGTTCGGCTTCGTCGATCGCGAGTTGCCTCGAAGACCGCTTGCCGCACGTGCACACTTCGCGAGACGGCGGCACAACCGAACTGAGCGTGGGCTCGCGCCCGGACGCATCGTACTTCGTCACGCTCACGCCGAACGGCCACGGCTCGGTCATTCGCGTGACGCACGGCGCCTCCGCGTCGAACGATCCGCCTGAAGAAGAACTGCGCTTCGACGTGGCGCGCTGCACGACCTGACGCGCGAGTCGCGGGCGCGGGCGCCGCCCGCGCCGCACAACGTACCCCATGTCGCCTGCATTTCACCCCTGTCATAACGGCGACACATCTGCGAAGATTGCGCCCCCTTCGACTTCGCAACACATCGCTTCATGGCATCAGGCACCGCACATCACGCCACGGGTTGGGCAGCCGGCGTCATCGCCGCCGCAATCGTCACGCATCAGGGCGCCGATAGCGCCTGGCATCTTTACGCCGCGCTCGCGTTCGCGGCGGGTGTCGCGGGCGGATCGGCGCCCGACTGGCTGGAAGTCGCCTGGTGGCGCAAGAAGCGGCGCCTCTGGATCACGCATCGCACGCTCACGCACTGGGGCATCGGCTGGATTGCGTTGCTCGTGTGGTCGTATCACAAACTCGGACACATGCCGCTCGCGGCGCCCGCGTTCGGCTTCGCTTGCGGCGGCGTTGTCCACCTGTTCGCCGACTGGCCCAATCCGCTCGGTGTGCCGTGGATCTATCAGCGGCACTCGCTGAACTGGTGGCGCAGCGGACGTTGCGACCTGATCGTCGTCGCCGCGTCATGGGTTGCCGCGTGGTTTTTCGCTGTGCATGGCGTGCCGCACGACTGGTCGCTCGCGCCGTTGCGCAGGCTTGTTTAATTGATCAGGTTTCCCAGGTAATTGACGCAAACGCAGCAATTGATTCGCGACAGAACAACGCCGTCGCGCCACGTTCAGGACCAGGGTTTATTAACGAGTTAATAGCGGCGAAAATAAAAAACGGCGTCCCGTTCAAAGGACGCCGCCCCTAAATCGTTTCACGCGGTATTAAGCGCTCTCTTCGCACTCCGCGCGGCCCATGCGGTAGCCGACGATCAACCCGGCGTCGTACGCCGACTCCAGAGCGCGGCCGATATCCTCCACGCTCACGAGGTGTACGTCGGCCGTCGGCTTCCCTGTCAGTTCGAAGCTCTCGATCCCGAGCGTTCTTCGCGAGATTGCCAGCAATAACTCAAGTCGTTCGTCATGCATTTTGCTCTCTCCACTTGATCCACATCATCTGATTACAATGATAAATATCAATTTCCGTGTGAGCCGCGACGCATGGACGCATTTTGAGGCGCCACTCTAATATCAAACTCAATAAATCTTTAAAATTTGTCAAATTAGCGGCGGATTAAGTTTTAAAAATCTTTAAATCGAGTCTTTTTAATTCGAAGTGAATTAGGGCATTAATGGAAGAGGGCTCGCGCCTGCCGTCCACCGGTGCCGAGGCCCCGGCCGGAGCGGGCCATCCGGCCAGGCTTTCACGCCGGCAAGCGTTTGATATGATCGGTAACACATCGCGCGGCCCAACCAGGGCTTTTCGTCAGTCTTCGAACGCAGCCCATGGACTCCACGCTCTCCGCATCCGCCAGCACGGCGACTACCGACCTCGGCCGCCGCGTGCGCGCCGCACGCGTCGCCCAGGACCTTACGCTCGACACGGCCAGCCGCCTGTGCGGCGTCTCGCGCTCGACCTTGTCGAAGGTCGAAAACGGGCTGATGTCGCCCACCTTCGACGTGCTGCAAAAAATTGTCGGCGGGCTCAGGATCGACCTGGCCGAGCTGTTTGGCACCCCGCCCAAGCTCAATGCCGGCGGCCGCCGCGCGATCACGCGCAACGGCGCGGGCCAGCGCCATGCCTATCGCGGCTATCAAATGGAGTTGCTCGCCACCGATCTCGCCCACAAGGCGATGCTGCCTTTTCGCATCCGCATCACCGCGCATTCGCTCGACGCGTTCGACGACTGGGGCCGCCACGAAGGCGAAGAGTTTCTCTATGTGATCAGCGGCAGTGTGTGCCTCCATTCGGAGCTTTACGCGCCCACCTACCTCGAAGCCGGCGACAGCCTCTACTTCGACAGCCGCACCGGCCACGCAGCCGTTTCGACCAGCGAGGAAGACGCCGAAGTGCTGTGGATGGCCACGAGCGCGCGCTTGCCGGGCGTCGCGCCGGAAGCCCCGGCCGCGTCGAAGTCGCGCGCCAAGGCAAAGCTCTCGACCGGCTGAATCTGGCGCGGCTTAACGTCTGCAGGAACTTAAAGCCTCAACGTTTCGCGCTGGGCGATCGCTGGTCAGCCGAAGTGTTTGCGGCACGCGTACGACGCTTGCGCGGCGCCGCGGCGCCATCCGGGCGCACCTCGCGCTCGCGCGCCGCGCGCCGCACGGCTTCGATCAACGCGCGGCCGGCGGGCGCAGGCTGGGTATCGGTCCGCTGAATCACCCCTACCGGCTCTTCGCCGCCAGCCGAAGGCAGCGGTAGCCGCACCAGCGTGCCGCGCCGCAGGTCGTATTCGACGGCGCCGGCGGGCACGAACCACACCGCGTCATTTTCGAGCGCGAGCGCACGCCCCACCGAAACCGAAAGCAATTCAACGAACGCGGACAGCGGCGGCGCGCCCCACGCCGCGAGCAGGCTATCCGCCGCCTGGCGGATCAACGTGCCGAACGGCGGCATCACAAGCGGAAACGACGCAAGTTGCGCCGGCAGCCCCGCGCCCTGCGCAAGCGGATGCCCCGCGCGCACCACCACGGCGAGCGGTTCGTTGTACAACTGCTCGAAGCTCAGGCCCACCATGCGCTCGGGGTCGGCGAGGCGGCCCACCGCGAAGCTGATCGCCCCGGTCTTCAGCCGTTCGAGCAGTTCGGTGTTGGCGCCCGTCACCAGCCGCACGCTCACCCGAGGCCATTCCTCTCCAAAGTGACGCAACGCGCCGGGCAGCAACGCCGTCGCGACGGTCGGCAGCACGCCGATATCGAGCGTCGCGGTCACCGCGCCCTCGTCGCGCGCAAGCAAGGCCACGCCCTGGCGCAGCGCGCTCACACAGGCGCTCGCGTGCGGCATGAAAAGCTGCCCTTCGCGCGTGGGCACCGCGCCGTGCCGGCCGCGCTCGAACAGCTTCACACCCAGCACCAGTTCCAGCTCGGCGATTGTCTTCGACACGGCAGGCTGCGTGACCGAAAGACTCTCGGCGGCCTGCTGCACGCTGCCCATCTGGGCCACGGCAAGGAAACACTGTAGATGGCGGAACTTGACGCGTCCGTCCGCGAGCCGGTTTTGCATAACGGTTCGTTATACGAGATGCGAAAAAACATCATTTTGCATAACTTTTCGCTTTGGATAAAGTGCATGCATCGGCTCGCCACGCCAACCACCGCCGGCGGCGAGCCCTTCCCCCAATAATCCACCCCAGGA
This sequence comes from Paraburkholderia acidiphila, assembly GCF_009789655.1. Lineage (GTDB taxonomy): Bacteria > Pseudomonadota > Gammaproteobacteria > Burkholderiales > Burkholderiaceae > Paraburkholderia > Paraburkholderia acidiphila. The sequence continues at coordinate 597,580 of NZ_CP046910.1, read as the reverse complement.
GACACCCTATGGACGAGTCCATCCTGTCGCCGCGCGACTTCGACTCGCACCCCGCGTACGTTTATCCGCCGTACCGTTCGTCGGTCAAGCGCGGCCCCACGCTCCCGCTCATTCCCCTGAAGGAAAAGCTGCGCAACCAGCATGCGCCCGTGTACGGCACCGACGACCTCGGCGCGCTCGATCACGACCTCACGCGCAACGCCGCGAAAAACGGCGCGCCGCTCGGCGAGCGCATCATCGTGACGGGCCGCGTGCTCGACGAGGGCGGCAAGCCCGTGCGCAACACGCTCGTGGAAATCTGGCAAGCCAATGCCGCCGGCCGCTATGTGCACAAGCAGGACCAGCACGACGCGCCGCTCGACCCGAACTTCCTCGGCGCGGGCCGCGCGATCACCGATAACGACGGCCGCTATCGCTTTCTGACGATCAAGCCGGGCGCGTATCCCTGGGGCAATCACCCGAACGCGTGGCGACCGAATCACATCCACTTCTCGCTGTTTGGCGACTACTTCGGCTCGCGTCTCGTCACGCAGATGTATTTCCCCGGCGACCCGCTGCTCGCGTTCGACCCGATCTATCAGGGCACGCCCGAAGACGCACGCGAACGCATGATCTCGCGCTTCTCGCTCGATACCACCGAAGAAGGCTTCGCACTCGGCTACGAATTCGACATCGTGCTGCGCGGCCCGAACCAAACCCCTACGGAGCGTTGAACCATGGCACTCAAGGAAACGCCTTCGCAAACCGTCGGCCCGTACTTCGCCTACGGCCTGTGTCCGCAGCAATACGACTTCGATCTGAAGAGCCTCTTCACAGCCGACGTGGTCGGGCCTGAAACGCCGGGCGAGCACATCACGCTGATGGGCCGCGTGATCGACGGCGACGGCAACGCCGTGTTCGATGCGATGCTCGAGTTTTCGCAGGTCGACGCGAAGGGCCGCTATCCGGCTTCGCGCGAGGCAATTGCGAAAGACGGCTTCCGCGGTTTTGCACGCGTGGGCACGGGCACGGACGCGCAGCGCCGCTTCATCGTGCACACGGTGAAGCCGGGCGTCGAGAACGCCGGCGAAGCGCCGCATCTGAACGTAATCGTGATGATGCGCGGGATGCTCACGCACACATTCACGCGCATCTACTTCGAAGACGAAGCCGCCGCCAACGCGCAGGACCCGGTGCTCTCCGCCGTACCGGCGGCACGCCGCGACACGCTCATCGCGCGCCGCAGCGAGCAGGCCGGCAGCATCGTCTACACGTTCGACATCCGCATGCAGGGCGAACAGGAAACGGTGTTCTTCGATCTGTAATGCATCAACGGGTATGCGCGCCGAATCGCGCGGACTTTCACGGGGCTTTCATGAACCGGCCCTATGATCGTGCCGCTGCGATCTGATCGCGGAACTCCGAGCTGTACCTTGCGAAGCCTGCCATGCGCAGGCTTCTTTTTTGCAGCGCGCTTGCGGCACTTGCGGCGCTCGCCCGCTTGCCGCGTGTTCAGCCAAGCGGCCGCACGCCAATGAGCACGCCGTGCAGCCAGAAGGCGAATACGGCCCACGCTACGAGCCCGACGACAATCACAATCACGTCGCGCGACGCCTGCCCCTCGGGATAGACGACCCCGGCCTCGCGATCGCGCCGGTTCTCTCCCCTAAGCTCGAACAATGCCCAGACGAGGAAAACCGCGAAGAGAATGATGTCGTTGAGCGTGCCGTTCGCGAGCAGATGCGCGAACGCCCAAAGCGCGACGCCGCTCACGAAGGGCTGACCGAGCGCGCGCTTGAAGTGATTACCCGGCACATAGGCCGCGACGATCATGATGAAGGCAATGGCGGTAAGGAGCGCCGTGACATGCGCCATCCAGAACGGCGGCAGCCAGACCGGCACGGGGTAGCGACGCGACAGACCGTAGCCATAGACGATCAGCACGAAGCCCAGAATGGAAAGCAGCGCAAACGCGCCTCGCCAGGCACGTGGACCGAAGCGCTCGATCTGCGCGGCGCGCCAGGGCGCCGCCATGATGCGGATCGAATGGACACCAATGAAAATCACGAGGCCCAGCACGAGTATCACCATGACAACCTCCCTGCCGCAGCAAGAACGGAATGGGCGAGATTGTCGCGCAGCTTGGTCGCGTGGCCAACCGGAGTTTTGAAAAAACTGACTAATAACGCGCGCGCAAATGCCGACAAAGACAATGCGTAAATCATTGCGCGCCTAAACCGGCACGGCACATTAGCGAGCGCAATTAATACCCGGCTCGCACCGAAAGGCAATTTAAAACTATGCTGAATAATACTGGGCGCCGCGCCGATGCGCGGGCTTTGCGGCATGCGCCGCGGACTGTCTGGCGGTCGAACGGCAACCCCGGCACGCATTCACGCACCGTCATGGCTCTAGCAGCGAAAATGCTCGATATCCTGTCCCGCGTGCTTATAGCGCAACAGCCAGGACGGCATATCGCCCTCGCCATTCCACGTATTCCCGTAAGCGTCGCGGTACTTGGGTATTTTTTCGCTTTCGGCAATAGACGCTTCAAGCTCTTCGAACGTAATGCCGTACTCTTCCATGCGGCGTCGAATCCACACGATGAGCCGTTCGCGCGCCTCTCCATCGAGGTCGAACATCGATTAATTCCTCTCGCTTCGTCTGGGGCAAGGCACCGATACAACGATCGGCAAAGAATCGTCTTTCCTGAAAAGACAAAGGCTTCGCGAACAGACTGCGAAGCCTTGCTGCACTGATGAGGTGGCCTGGGTGTGGAGCCCGCGACCGGTTCGGAGGGGATCTGCAGTCCGCTGCTCCGCTCTCAGGTGACGCCGCTACAGGTGAGCGAACGTTTGCTGCAAGCGGAACCCATGATACCTTGCGCGCGCGGCACAGATCAAGCGGTTTCAAGGCGGAGCGGGCCTTTGCGGCCCGCTCCGTTTTTCAGCGCGAACCCGCTGCGCCGGATGCGCGCCGCTCTGGTGCAGGTTTGCCTTCGGCGCCGTTCGCGTCGCCCTGGCCGCGCGCGAGCACGGGCGCGAGCGCCGCGCCGGTATGGCTCGCCTTGACCTTCGCGAGCGCTTCGGGTTCGGCAGCGGCGACGATCGTGCCGCCGCCCACGCCGCCTTCGGGCCCGAGGTCGATGATCCAGTCGGCCTCTGCGATCACGTCGAGGTCGTGCTCGATCACGACGACGCTATGCCCCGCGTCCGCGAGCCGGTGCAGCACGCTGATGAGGCGCGCCACGTCGGCCATGTGCAGGCCGACGGTGGGCTCGTCGAGCACGTAGAGCGTGTGCGGCGCCTTCTGCCCGCGGCGCGTGATGTCGTCGCGCACCTTGGAAAGCTCGGTCACGAGCTTGATGCGCTGCGCCTCGCCGCCCGAGAGCGTGGGCGAAGGCTGGCCGAGCGTGAGGTAACCGAGACCCACGTCCTTCATCAATTGCAGCGGGTGCGAAATACTCGTGATCGAGCCGAAGAACTCCACCGCCTCGTCGATTTCCATCGTCAGCACTTCGCCGATATTCCGGCCGCGCCACGTCACCGCCAGCGTTTCCGGATTGAAGCGCTGGCCGTGGCACACGTCGCACGGCACCTTCACGTCGGGCAGGAAGCTCATGCCGATGGTACGTACGCCCTGGCCCTCGCACGCGGGGCAGCGTCCGTCGCCGGTATTGAACGAGAAGCGCGACGCGCTATAGCCGCGGGCGCGCGCCTCGAGCGTATCGGCGAAAAGGCGGCGGATCGCATCCCACACGCCGATATAGGTCGCGGGGCACGAGCGCGGCGTTTTTCCGATCGGCGTCTGGTCCACTTCGAGCACGCGGTCGATGCTCTCCCATCCGCTAATCGAATCGCAGCCCTGCCACGTATGCGAAACCTCGAGCTTCGGTTTGGCACTCGTGCGCGCGAGCACGCTCGAACGGCGCTCCGCCGCGCTCGGCGCTTTCTCCTTCACCGCCTTGCGCGCGCGGCGCTCGGCAGGCGAGGACAGCACCGAACGCCCCACGGCGTCGAGCAGATTGGAAAGCAGCACGTCGCGCGCGAGTGTGGACTTGCCCGACCCGCTCACGCCCGTAATCGCCACGAGGCGGCCAAGCGGAATCTGCGCCGTTACGTTGCGCAGGTTGTGCAGCTTGCCGCCGTGCACGGTCAGCCATTGCCCCGGCACCGCTTCACGCCCGGCGCGCGCGGGACGCACTTCACGTCGCGGCTGCAGCGGATGCTGGATCGGCTGCGCAAGATAGCGGCCCGTGAGCGAATCGGCCTGCGCCGCGAGGTCGGCGACACTGCCTTGCGCCACCACGCGGCCGCCGCGTTTGCCCGCGCTCGGGCCGATGTCGATGATGTGATCGGCGCGCCGGATCGTGTCCTCGTCGTGTTCGACCACGACGAGCGTGTTGCCCTTCTCGCCGAGGCTGCGCAGCGCGTTCAGCAGGATCTGGTTGTCGCGCGGATGCAGGCCGATGGTCGGCTCGTCGAGCACGTAGCACACGCCCTGCAAGTTGCTGCCCAGTTGCGCCGCGAGACGAATGCGCTGCGCCTCGCCACCCGAGAGGCTCGGCGCAGCGCGATCGAGGCTCAGATAGCCGAGCCCCACTTCCTCCAGGAACTGCAGACGGCTGCGGATTTCGCTCACCACGTCGCGTGCGATTTGCGCATCGCGGCCGTTGAGCTTCAGCGTATCGATCCAGCGGCGCGTGTCCGCCACGGTCCACTGCGCGACGTCGACGATAGGATGCGCGTCGAACGTCACGGCGCGCGCCACGGGATTCAGGCGCGTGCCGCCGCAATCGTGGCACGGCTCGTCGACCATGCCTTTGGGCTCCTGCTCTTCCGAAGGCAAGGTTTGCTCGCGGCCACGGCCGTCTTCGGCGACGATCGTGTCGTCGTAGGCGGCGCGCTGCTCGCGCGTCAGCGCGAGGCCCGTGCCCACGCAGGTCGTGCACCAGCCGTGCTTGCTGTTGTACGAGAACATGCGCGGATCGAGTTCGGGATAGCTCGTGCCGCACACCGGGCACGCGCGCCGCGTGGACAGCACCTTCACCTCGCCGATGCTTGCCGTCGAACCGCCATTGCCCAGCACATGGTCGAGACCGTCGAGCGGCGCGAGCAAGTGCACGATGCCCTTACCGGCCTCGAGCGTCGTGGCGAGCATGGCGCGCAATTGCGCCTCGTTTTCCGGTTCGATCACGAGGTCGCCCACGGGCAGTTCGATCGTGTGTTCGCGGAAGCGGTCGAGTTTGGGCCACGGCGCGACCGGCACGAATTCGCCGTCCACGCGCAGATGCGTATTGCCGCGCGCCTTCGCCCACTTCGCGAGATCGGTGTAGACACCCTTGCGATTGACGACGAGCGGCGCGAGCAAACCGACATGCTGGCCGCGATGTTCGCGCAGCAACTGCGCGACGATCGCATCGACGCTTTGCGACGTTACGGGCGTGCCGTCATGCACGCAGTGCTGCACGCCGAGCTTCACGTACAGCAGACGCAGGAAGTGCCACACCTCCGAGGTCGTCGCGACGGTACTCTTGCGTCCACCGCGCGACAGACGCTGCTCGATCGCGACGGTCGGCGGAATCCCGTACACGGCATCGACTTCTGGACGGCCCGCGGGCTGCACGATCGAGCGCGCGTAGGCATTGAGCGATTCGAGGTAGCGCCGCTGGCCTTCGTGAAAGAGGATGTCGAACGCGAGCGTGGACTTGCCCGAGCCCGACACGCCCGTAATGACGTTGAAGCGGCCATGCGGGATATCGACGTCGAGCGCCTTGAGGTTGTGCTCGCGCGCGTTCACGATGCGCACGACGTCCTCGCCCTGCACCTCGCGGCGCGCCTGCGCGACGCGCAATGCGGTCTGCAGCGCCACGCCCTCTTCTTCGGCAAGCAGTTCGACGCTGCTGCCAAGCGCCGCTTCGTAGCGTTCGAGCGCCACGCCCGTATGCGATCGCGGGCACGCGATCACGTCCTCGGGCGTGCCGACGCACACCACTTCGCCGCCCGCGTCGCCGCCTTCGGGGCCGAGATCGATCAGCCAGTCGGCGGCGCGGATCACGTCGAGGTTATGCTCGATCACGAGCAGCGAGTGACCGCCCGCGAGCAGCTTGCCGAAGGCGCGCATCAGCTTGGCGATATCGTCGAAGTGCAGGCCCGTGGTCGGCTCGTCGAACATGAAGAGCCGGCCGCCCGCTTCCTTGCCGCGCGACTGCGCGGTCTCCGCGAGATAGCCCGCGAGCTTGAGGCGCTGCGCCTCGCCGCCCGAGAGCGTGGGCACCGGCTGGCCGAGCTTCACGTATTCGAGGCCCACGTCCACGATAGGCTGGAGCACGCGCAATACTTCGGCATCCTCAGCGAAACATTGCACCGCTTCGCTCACCGTGAGGTCGAGCACGTCCGCCACGGAAAGCGAGCGGCCCGCACGCTCGATCTTCACTTCGAGCACTTCCGGGCGATAGCGGCTGCCGTCGCAATCGGGGCAGCGCAGGTACACGTCGCTCAGGAACTGCATTTCGATGTGCTCGAAGCCGGAGCCGCCGCAAGTCGGGCAGCGCCCTTCGCCCGAGTTGAAGCTGAACATGCCCGCCGTATAGCCGCGCTGCTTCGCGAGCGTCGCCTTGGCGAACAGCTTGCGGATCTCGTCGAACGCGCCCACGTAGCTGGCCGGATTCGAGCGTGCCGTCTTGCCGATCGGCGACTGGTCGACGAACACGGCGTCGCTGATCTGCTCCGCGCCGCTCAGCTTGCGGAACGTGCCCGGCGCTTCCGTCGCCTTGCCCAGATGCCGCGCGAGCGCGGGATACAGCACGTCCTGCACGAGCGTCGATTTGCCCGAGCCCGAGACACCCGTCACGCAAACGAGCCGCTGCAGCGGGATCTGCACGGTCACGTCGCGCAGGTTGTGCTCGCTCGCGCCTTCGAGCAGCAGATTCGGCGTGGACGCATCGACCGGGCGGCGCTCCCAGTGCGAAGCGTCGGCCACGGCGCGGTGACCGCCCAGATACTCGCCCGTCAACGTGCCCGAGGAGCGGATATCGTTCGGCGTGCCGTCGTAGACGATCGAACCGCCGCGCTCGCCGGGACCGGGGCCCATGTCGATGAGGCGGTCGGCCGCAAGCATCACGGAAGGATCGTGCTCGACCACGACGAGCGTGTTGCCCGCGTCGCGCAGACGCTGCATCGCTTCGACGATGCGGTTGAGGTCGCGCGGATGCAGGCCGATGCTCGGCTCGTCGAGCACAAACAGCGTTTTCGTGAGCGAGGTGCCGAGCGCCGTGGTCAGGTTGATACGCTGCACTTCGCCGCCTGACAGCGTGCGGCTCTGGCGGTCGAGCGTGAGATAGCCCAGACCCACGTCGCAGAGATACTTCAGGCGCGTGCGCACTTCCTCGAGCAGCAGCTTGAGCGCGTCGTCGAGCAATGCTGAGGAAAGCGAAAGATTGTCGAAGAAGCGGCGGATGCGCTCGATCGGCAGCAGCATCACGTCGTGCACGGTGAGGCCCGGCAGCGCTTCGAGCTGCGCACGCGTCCAGTCCACGCCGTGCGGCAGGAAGCGACCCGACGGCGCAAGGACTTCGTCCGCGTTTTGCTGCGTGCCGAGACGCCACTGCAAGGCCTCGGTTTTCAGGCGCGCGCCGCCGCAGGTTTCGCACGGCGTGTAGCTGCGGTACTTCGACAGCAGCACGCGAATGTGCATCTTGTAGGCCTTCGACTCCAGGTACTGGAAGAAGCGCTTCACGCCGTACCACTGCGTTTGCCAGCTCCCCTTCCAGTCCGGCGCGCCGTTGATGACCCAATCGCGCTGCGCCTGCGTCAGCTCGGACCATGCCGTATCGCGCGGAATGCCGGCTTTCGCGGCGTAACGCATCAGGTCGTCCTGACATTCCTTCCACGCCGGCGTTTGCAGCGGCTTGATCGCGCCGCCGCGCAGCGTCTTGCGCTCGTCGGGAATCACGAGCCCCCAGTCCACGCCGATCACGCGGCCAAAGCCGCGGCAGGCATCGCAGGCGCCGTAGGCCGAGTTGAACGAGAACAGCGCGGGTTGCGGATCGGCGTAGCGCAAATCGCTGTCCGGGCAATGCAGGCCGGTCGAGAAGCGCCAGATCTGCGGCTCGGCCGCAGTTTCAGCGTCGCCGCTCTCCAGCACGTAGATATTGACGCGCCCGCTGCCGCGCTTGAGCGAGGCTTCGATCGCCTCGATCGCGCGGCTCTTCTCCACGTTCTGCATGCGGAAACGGTCGGCGACCACGTCGAGCAGCTTGCGCGTGCCTTCAGCGGTCTTCACCTCGCGCTGCGCCTGCACGCGCGTATAGCCGCTCGCGGAAAGCCACTGCGCGACTTCTTCCTCGGTGGTCGTGTCGGGCAGCTCGACCGGGAACGTGACGACGAGACGCGGGTCGCCCACGGCCGTGCGCGCCATCAGTTCGGCGTAGATCGTCTCCGGCGTGTCGTGCCGCACGGGCTGCGCGGTGACGCGGTCGAACAGATTCGCGGCGCGCGCATACAGCAGCTTCAGGTGGTCGTTCAGCTCGGTCATCGTGCCGACCGTGGAGCGCGAACTCCGCACCGGGTTGGTCTGGTCGATGGCGATGGCGGGCGGCACGCCGTCCACGCGGTCGACCTGCGGCCGGTCCATGCGGTCGAGGAACTGGCGCGCGTAGGCGCTGAACGTTTCGACGTAGCGGCGCTGGCCTTCCGCGTAAAGCGTGTCGAAGACGAGACTCGACTTGCCCGAGCCCGAAGGCCCGGTGACGACCGTCATTTCGCCGGTGTGCAGGTCAAGGTCGAGGTTCTTGAGATTGTGCTGGCGGGCACCACGGATTCGGATAGATCGGTTTTCGCTCACTTGCGCTGGCATTCCGGCTGGGATCACACGCGTGGGGCCGGGCGGCGCGCGAATGGGGGCAACTGCGCGGCGCGGCCCGGAAACTTGCAGCGCGGCGCGCGCGGAAAATCGGCGCGCGGCCCTGGCTGTCAGGCTAGGATTCTACTGTATATTTATACAGGGCGCTGGATGGCCATCTGGCCGAGGATATGACGCCTGAAGGCCCGTATCTACGGGCCAGATCGCCCTACTTTGCTGCGGCACGCCACATGCCTTCGTACGCCGCCTCGACGCCGCGTGCGAAACGCTCGCCGTCCATCAGCGGCGAGCCTGTCATGCGCTCGCGCAGCGTTGCGCGCAGCTTCGCGAGACGCGGCATGTCGGTCGCGAGACTCACCGCCGTCTCCACGAACGCGTCGTCGGAGCCGGCGACCAGTTCGGCCAGGCCAAGGTTCGCCAGCTGGCTCAAGCCCGCGCGCCCCGCCACCGTCGGCCCGATGCGCGTGACGACGGGCACGCCCATCCACAGCGCGTCGAGCGACGTCGTATGGCCGTTGTACGGCATCGTATCGAGCCCGATATCGATCTCGTGATAGCTGCGCAGATAATCCGTTCGCGGCCTGAAAGGCAGGAAGCGCACACGCGCCGGGTCGATCCCGGCCTGCGCGAGCCGCTGCACGAGGCGGCGCCGCGCTTCGCCCTCTGCGGCCATCAGCACGAGGCGCGCCGCAGGCAAGCGGGCGAATAGACGGGCCCACAGATTCAGCGTCGTATCCGTGAGTTTGCAAGGGTTGTTCAGGCTGCCAAACGTGACGCATTCCGCGTTCGATGCCGGCAGCGCATTCACTTCAGGTTCCGAAGCAAGTGCGTCATAACACCAGAACGTGTGAGGCAAGCGCCACGACTTTTCGCTGTAGTGTCCGTCGTGCGCGGGCGGATCGAGCCAGGGATCGGTGAGCCGCCAGTCCATCGCGCGAATTCCGGTCGTGCCGGGATACGCGAGCCACGCAACTTGCACCGGCGCCGGCTTGCGCGCGAACAGCAGAGGCCGGCCATCGGACATGTGCATCGTCAGATCGACGAGGATATCGATGCCGTCCGCGCGGATCTGGTCCGCCAGCGCCGCATCGCTCAACGTGCGTACGTCGTGCCACTTTTCGACGTGCGCGGCGAGGCGTGCGGTCGTCGCATCGGGCCGCACCACGCTCGAATACACATGAATCTCGAAGCGAACGGGGTCGTGATGCGCAAAGAGCGGCGTCATGAATAACGCCTGGCAATGCTCACGAAAATCGCCTGATACGTAGCCGATCCGCAATCGCCTTCCAGTGGCGGGTTCGACACGCGCGTCCATGCGTTCCGCGCCGAGCGGCGCTTCGTGCTGCGCGGACCAGCGTCGCGCCTCATCGAGAATCACCTGTGGATCCGCGGCCTGAAACGATAACGCGTACAGCAGGTTACTGTGCGCGATAAGGTTGCCGGGTTCGCTTGCCACGGCCCGGCGAAAGCATTCGATGCCTTCGTCCAGATCCCCGCTGTCCTTGAGCACGTTGCCGAGATTGTTGAGCGTGGCCGAGCGCGATGGGTCGAGTGCGAGGGCCCGGCGCAAAAGCGCTTGCGCTTCGTCGAGGCTGCCGAGGGTGCGCAGCAGGTTGGCGGCATTGTTGAACGCATCGACGAAATCGGGCCGCGCGCGGATGGCCGCTTCGTACGCGGCCAGGGCTGCCCGATGCTCGCCGAGATCGCGGTAGACATTCCCGAGGTTATTGGCCGCTTCCGCGTGCGCGGGGTCGAGCGCGAGCGCGCGGCGATACTGCGCTTCGGCGTCGCGCAAACGGCCGCATGCCTGAAGCGCGACGCCGTAGTTGTACGCCGCGTGCACAATTTTCGGCTCGATGGCCACCGCGCGTTCGAGCAAGGGCAACGCTTCGTCCAGACGCGTCAGGCGGGTCAGCAGCACGCCGAGATTGATCATCGCGACGGCGGTGTCCGGTGCGGCCGCAAGCGCTGCGCGCAAACTTTCGAGCGCCTCCTCGTCCCGCCCCTCTTCCTGCAGTAGCGTGCCGAGGTTCGTCAACGCGTTGACATCACGCGGTTGCAAGGCCAGCGCGCGACGATAAGCCGCTTGAGCCTCACCGGAATCGCCGAGCAAACGCAGGCAATTGCCGAAGTTGTTCCAGATGTCGGCCCGATTCACTTCCCGCTCCAACGCCGCTCGCCACGCTTGCCCCGCCTCCCCATGCGCACCCTGCGCCTGCAAGGCCGAGCCGAGCCCGCACCAGAGATCGGCGGACGAAGCGTCGTCCGCGAGCAGGCCGCGATAGATCTGCGCCGCCTCGGCATGGCGCGCGGCCATGGCATAAGCCTGCCCCAACGCTTCGCGGCAGCGCCGCTCGCCGGGGTCGACGGCGAGCGCGCGCTGCAGCCAGCCGATCGCATCGGCCGGCGCGCCTTCCTGCAAGCCGATCACGCCAAGGCGAAACATCACACCCGCGTGCGTTGCATCGGCTGCAAGCAGTTGCGCGTACAACTGACGCGCGCGCGGCAGGTCACCCGCGAAATGGCTCTCGCTCGCGCGCTCGTAGAGGGACTCGTTGTGCATCGGGCTCACTGAATTCGTGCAACGGAGGCGTTACCAAACCTTACCCAATATTAACGGCAGTTTCTTTCGAAAACTTCTGCCCATCTTTATTACCAACCATTGACTGGACACGTTCATCGCACGCGAAAACCCTTTCCTTCAAACTTGAAAGGCAGGCGGACGTGCGGCGACACCGCGATGCGCAACGCATCCGGCCGCGCGCCGCCATTTCGCTTCGACAGGAGCCCGACGATGAGCAAGACGATGCAAGCCGCGGTAGTTCGCGCATTTGGCAAACCCCTCGTGCTGGAGGAGGTGGCCGTTCCCACCCCGGGACCCGGCGAGCTGCTCGTGAAAATCGAAGCGTGCGGCGTGTGCCACACGGACCTGCACGCCGCGCACGGCGACTGGCCCGTGAAGCCGCAGCCGCCGTTCATTCCCGGTCACGAAGGGGTGGGTTATGTCGTCGGTGTGGGCGCGGGCGTCACGCACGTGAAGGAAGGCGACCGCGTAGGCATTCCCTGGCTCTACTCGGCATGCGGCCATTGCGAGCATTGCCTCGGCGGTTGGGAAACGCTTTGCGAGCAGCAGCAGAACACCGGCTATTCGGTCAACGGCGGCTTCGCCCAGTACGCGAAAGCCGATGCAAATTACGTGGGCCTGCTGCCGAAAAATATCGATTTCATCGAAATCGCGCCTGTGCTTTGCGCGGGCGTCACGGTTTACAAGGGCCTGAAAGTCACCGACACGCGCCCCGGCAACTGGGTCGTGATTTCCGGCGTGGGCGGCCTCGGCCACATGGCAGTGCAATACGCACGTGCAATGGGGCTCAACGTCGCCGCTGTCGATGTCGACGATACGAAACTCGAACTGGCGAAACGCCTTGGCGCGGCCGTGACGGTCAACGCGAAAACGACCGATCCCGCTGCGTATCTGAAGAAGGAAATTGGCGGCGCGCACGGCGTGCTCGTCACCGCGGTCTCGCCGATTGCGTTTTCGCAGGCGCTCGGCATGGTGCGCCGGGGCGGCACGGTGTCGCTGAACGGCCTGCCGCCCGGCGACTTCCCGCTGCCGATCTTCGACATGGTGCTAAGCGGCGTGACGGTGCGCGGTTCGATCGTCGGCACGCGTCTCGACCTCGAAGAGTCGCTGATGTTCGCGCAGGAAGGCAAGGTCAAGGCGACCGTCTCCACCGACAAGCTGGAGAACATCAACGACGTGTTCGCGCGCATGGAGCGCGGCGCCATTGAAGGCCGCGTCGTGCTCGATATGGCTGGCTAAGCCGCGCACGGCGGCTCAAAGAAAAACGCCGGACAACGCTGCGAAGCGCTGTCCGGCGCCAGCCGGTCACAGTGACGAAAGCGGTGTCAGTCCGCGACGTCCACGCCCGTCAACGTCTTCACCTCGGGCGGCTGCGCCACCAACGCACCGATCTTCGCGCGGTACGCAGCATAGTGGGCGCTGTCGCGATGCGCCTGCACCGCGGCTTCATCGACATAGGCCTCGTAGAGGTAAAAGCCCGGCGCGCCGTCCACGCGGCGCAGCAGGTCGTAGCGCAGATTGCCCGGTTCCTTGCGCGTCTGCGTGACCATGTCGCGCGTCAGCGCTTCCACGTCGGCGACATGCTCGGGCTTCGGTGTGATGCTCGCGAACAGATAGACAGTCATCGGAATTCCCTCATCTTCAATCGTTTTGCCGACAGGCTAAATTCAGCCAACCTTGTAGCGCTCGAGCCAGTGTGCGTACGGTGCGGGCAAGGTCCACGCGGCGCGCTCGACGCCCAGTTCCTGGGCCGCGTAGTACGGCCAGTGCGGGTTGGCGAGATGCGCGCGCCCGACCATCACGACGTCGAGCTGCTCCTTCGCTACCGAGCGCTCCGCCAGTTCCGGCGTGCCGATGCCCCACGCCGACGACACCGGCAAACCGGTCGCGCGGCGCACCTTCTGAGCGATCGGCGCGAGGAACGCGGGCGCCCAAGGAATCTGCGCGGCGGGCGTCGAGAAACCGACGCTCACGCCCAGCATGTCTAGGCCTTCGCGCTTGAAACCCTTCGCCAGTTCGATCGATTCGGCGAGCGTTTCCTCGTCGCGGCCGTCGTATTCGATCACGCCAAAGCGCGCCGTCAGCGGCAGATGCTCCGGCCAGACCTTGCGCACCGCGGCCAGCGTTTCCAGCAGGAAACGGCTGCGGTTTTCGAGGCTGCCGCCATAGGCGTCGTCGCGGTGGTTCGAGTGCGTGGAGAAAAAGCTCTGGCCGAGATAGCCGTGCGCGAAGTGCAGTTCGAGCCATTCGAAGCCGGCTTCGAGCGCGCGTTTCGCCGCGGCCACGAAGTCCTCGCGCACGCGCGCGATGTCGTCGAGCGTCATCGCCTTCGGCACCTTCGGCAGATGCGCGCCGAACGCCGTTGCCGAGGGCGCGATGGTCTGCCAGCCGCGCGCGTCGCCTTCGGCAATGTGGTCGTCGCCTTCCCACGGACGGTTCGCGCTCGCCTTGCGGCCCGCGTGCGCAATCTGGATGCCGGGCACGGCGCCCGCCGCCTTGATCGCGGCGACGGTCGGCTTGAACGCCTCCATCTGCGCGTCGTTCCACAGGCCCGTGCAAGCCGGCGTGATGCGGCCTTCGGGCGAAACCGCCGTCGCCTCGACGATCACGAGGCCCGCGCCGCCGCGCGCGATCTGCGCGTAGTGGACGTGGTGCCAGTCGTTGATCACGCCGTCGACGGCCATGTACTGGCACATCGGCGGCACAGCGATGCGGTTGCGCAGCGTCACGCCCTTGAGCTTGAACGGTTCGAACAATGCGGACATCTACAACTCCTTTCTTGGCACAGGTCGCGCGTCGCGCGGCGCCTGGGCCGGTTGGCAAAAACGGGATTTCCTCGCGGCAACGCGCAGACGCGCACGCGCTACGAGCACGGCTCGCAGGGTTGCTGAAAGGAAATCGAGGGAAGCGAACGCGCCCGCAGAAAGGCGACCGCGTTCGCGCGGCGTCAACCGCGGCGCAGTGCCGCGAGCAAAGCCTCGGCAACCGGCTCGGACGAAGCCGGGTTCTGGCCCGTGATGAGCAGGCCGTCGGTTGCGACGTGCGGCTGCCAGTCGGCGGCCTTCGAATACTGGCCGCCGCTGGCCTTCAGCATGTCCTCGACGAGGAACGGCACGACATCGGTCAGTTGCACCGCGGCTTCTTCGTCATTCGAAAAACCGGTGACCGACTTGCCGGCCACGAGCGGCTTGCCATCGGCACCCTTCACGTGACGCAGCACGCCCGGCGCATGGCAGACGGCAGCGACAGGCTTGCCCGCGGCGATGGTCTTTTCGATCAGCGCGATCGAAACCGGATCTTCGGCCAGATCCCAAAGCGGGCCGTGGCCGCCCGGGTAGAACACGGCGTCGAACGCGCTCGCGTCGATATCGGCGAGACGTTTCGTATTGGCAAGCGCCGCTTGCGCTTCGGTATCGGATGCGAAACGCCGCGTTGCATCGGTTTGCGCGGAAGGATCGCTGCTCTTCGGATCGAGCGGCGGCTGGCCGCCCTTGGGCGATGCGAGCACGAGTTCGGCGCCGGCGTCGCGCAGCGCGTAGTACGGCGCGGCGAATTCTTCGAGCCAGAAGCCCGTTTTCTTGCCCGTGTTGCCGAGGTCCTCGTGCGAGGTCAAAACGATCAGTACCTTCATCGGCGTTCCTTTATCGGTGAGGTTCGGGCGCTCGCGCACCCTTCGGATACCGGTCTCTTCATACACTATTAGACCGGTCGTCTAGTACTTCCGCACAATGCGCGACAATCGCGCGCACTTCACGCGCTGCCGCTGCTTCGCGTTCGATTAATTGCCCGGAGACAGGTTCAGCAGAATTCGCGTGGTCGCCAGGGCCGCATCGAGCGGCTTGCGGTCGCGGTGGATCTTTTCGAGCAGCGTCGCGCCGAGCCACAGTTCGTAGAGCGTCACCGCCATGGTCGCGGCATCGCTTACGCCCGCGAGCGAGCCATCCGCGCGCCCTGCCTCGATACACACGGCAATGCGCGAGATCGTCGCATCGGTGCCGAGACGCAGCGCCTCGCGCATGGCCTCGGAAAGGTCGCTCACCTCCGCGCCCAGCTTCACCGCGAGACACTTGCCTACGGGATCGTCGGCACACTGGATCAGGCGCCAGTCGTCCCAGTAGCGCATCAGCTTCTGCGCCGCCGTGCCCGGCGCACGCACGAGCATGTCGTCAAGACGCTCCGCATACTCGGCGAAATACGACGTGAGCAGCGCTTCGCCGAACGCTTCCTTCGAGCCGAAATAGTGATAGAACGACCCTTTGGGCACACCGGCGGCCGCGAGGATCTCATTGAGACCGACCGCGGAAAACCCCTTGCCCAGCAGAATGGGCATGGCGGTATCGAGGATGTGTTGCCGCACTTCAACGGCTGCCGCTGCATTCATGAAGTGAGATGTTACAGAGCGATTAGACCAGTCGTCTAGTAATCTCCCATGATGAGTATTGGCATTTACAGCGGGCCTTACAGCAGACATCGCATCGCAACCGGTCACATCAACCCAGAGAGAGGCAACCCATGACGTCACGCACCCTGCTCTGTTACGGCGATTCCAATACGCACGGCACGAAGCCGCTTACCGTGCCTGGCGTGTCCGAGCGATTCGGCCCCGCCGACCGCTGGCCCGGCGTGCTGCGCGAGGCGCTGGGGCCCGGCTGGACGATCATCGAGGAAGGCCTGCCCGCGCGCACCACGGTTCACGACGACCCCATCGAAGGCCGGCACAAGAACGGGCACGCTTATCTGCGCCCTTGCCTCGAAAGCCAGTTGCCGGTGGAGGTGGTCGCACTGATGCTCGGCACCAACGACCTCAAGACGCGCTTTTCTGTCACACCCACCGACATCGCGAACTCGGTGGACGTGCTGCTCGAAACGCTGGTGGCGTGCCGCGCGGGTCCGGGCGGCTCCACGCCGCACGTGCTGCTCATGTCGCCGGTGCCGATCGAGGAGATTGGTTTCCTCGGCGATATCTTCACGGGCGGCGCGGCCAAGTCGCGCCTGCTTGCGCCGCTCTACGAACGCGTGGCCGTGAAATACGGCTCGGCGTTTCTCGACGCCGGCGAGTTCGCCAGGGTCAGCACGACGGATGGCATTCACTACGAAGCCTCTCAGCACCATCGCCTCGGCAACGCCGTTGCGGAAGTCGTGCGCCAACGCTTTAACGCATAAGCGCGCAGAGCGCTGCCAAAAGAAAAACGCCGCCGGCCCGAAGGCCTGGCGGCGTTTTTCGTTTGCGCTTCACTCGCAGCGAGCGGAGCGCAAGTCCAGCAACGATGAGCGCTTAACGCGACATCATGTTCATGCTGACGTTGTGCATGACCCACAGCGTACCGACGACCACGATCAGGACCGTCAACACCGTGAAGCCAAATGCCGTCACGTTCCAGCGCTGGCCCGACGACGTGTTCATGTGCAGGAAGAACACGAGGTGAACCACGATCTGCACCACAGCCAGCACGGCGAGGCCGAGCAGCGCGGTTTCGCGCGGGAAGCCGCCGTGCAGCACGAGCCAGAACGAAGCGGCCGTGAGCACCACCGCCAGGACGAAACCGGCCAGGTAGCTGCCTACGCTGCCGTGGCTTTCTTCTTCATGGATGGAATGAGCACTCATTTAGATCACGCTCGCAAGATAAACAAAGGAGAACACGCAGATCCAGACGATGTCCAGAAAGTGCCAGAAAAGGCTCAGGCACGTCAGGCGGCGGATTTCACGCTCGCCCAGCGTCGGGGCCTTCACGGCCTGAACCATCAGGACGATCATCCAGATCATGCCCATCGTCACGTGGATACCGTGGGTGGCAACCAGCGTGAAGAACGACGACAGGAACGCGCTGCGGCTCGGGCCGTTGCCCTCGGCGATCATGTTCGCGAACTCATGCAGTTCGAAGTACAGGAACGTTGCGCCCAGCAGGAAAGTGATCGCCAGCCAGACCAGCACTTGACCCTTGCGCTGCTTGTGCGCGCCGATCATCGCAAAGCCGTACGTAATGGACGACAGCAGCAGCACTGCCGTTTCCATCGCGACGCCCTGAATGTCGAACAGGTCCTTGCCGGTCGGGCCGCCTGCGAACTGGTTCTGCATCACGGCGAACACTGCGAACAGCGAGCCGAACAGAATACAGTCCGTCATCAGGTACAGCCAGAAGCCGAACACCGAGTGTGACGGCGGGTGATCGTGGTGATCGTGCTCCGCGAGTGCGGCCGCACTAGTTTTCGTCAACATCAGTTGGCCTCCAGTGCTTCTTCAACCTTGCCACCGCGTTGCTTGTCAGCGAACGCCTTGACCAGTGCGCGGCTACGCGCTTCTTCGTCTGCCCGGACCTTGGCGGCCGGGATGTAATAGCCTTCGTTCTTCTGGAAGCTGTAAGCGATGGCCGTGCCGAGAATGCCGACGAAGCCAACGATCATGAGCCACCAGATGTGCCAGATGCCAGCGAAGCCGAGCACCAGGCTGAAGAAACCGATGAACAGACCTGCGCTCGTGTTCGAGGGCATGTGAATGTCGGTGTACTTCGTGTTCGCGACGTCCACGGTTTCGCGGCCGGTTTCCTTCAGGTGCTGGAACTCATCGAGTTCCGACACATGCGGGATGATCGCGAAGTTGTACGACGGCGGCGGCGACGACATCGCCCACTCGAGCGTACGGCCACCCCACGGATCGCCCGTCAGGTCGCGGTTTTCCGGCAGGTTGCGGTCGCGGATCGACACGTACAGCTGCAGCAGCTGGTGCGCGATACCGATTGCCACGAGCACGGCGCCAACCCACGCGATGATCATCCACGGATGCCATGCCGGATTGTCGTAGTGGTTCAGGCGGCGGGTTGCGCCCATGAAGCCGAGCACGTACAGCGGCGTGAAGGCGACATAGAAGCCCGAGAGCCAGAACCAGAACGCGCGCTTGCCGAGCTTTTCGTTGAGCTTGAAGCCGAACGCCTTCGGGAACCAGTAGTTGAAGCCGGCGAGGTAGCCGAACAGCACGCCGCCGATGATCACGTTGTGGAAGTGAGCAATCAGGAACAGCGAGTTGTGCAGCACGAAGTCCGCGCCCGGGATCGCCATCATCACGCCGGTCATGCCGCCGATGGTGAAGGTGACCATGAAGCCAATCGTCCAGAGCACCGGAGAGGTGAACTCGAGGCGGCCGCGGTAGATCGTGAACAGCCAGTTGAAGATCTTCACGCCCGTCGGGATCGCGATGATCATCGTCATGATGCCGAAGAACGCGTTGACGTTCGCGCCCGAACCCATCGTGAAGAAGTGGTGCAGCCACACGAGGAACGAGAGCACCATGATCGAGCAGGTCGCGTAGACCATGGTCTTGTAGCCGAACAGCGGCTTCTTCGCGTAGGTCGCGACGACTTCCGAGAAAATACCGAACGCCGGCAGGATCAGGATGTACACCTCGGGGTGACCCCAGGCCCAGATCAGGTTCAGGTACAGCATGGCGTTGCCGCCGCCGTCATTCGTGAAGAAGTGCGTGCCGATGTAGCGGTCGAGACCGAGCAGCGCGAGCGTCACGGTCAGGATCGGGAACGCGGCCATGATCAGCACGTTCGTGCACAGCGCCGTCCACGTGAACACCGGCATCTTCATCATCGTCATGCCGGGGGCACGCATCTTGATGATGGTGACGAAGAAGTTCACGCCGGTCAGCAGCGTGCCGACACCCGAGATCTGCAGCGCCCACAGGTAGTAATCCACCCCTACCCCCGGACTGTACGCAAGCTCCGAAAGCGGCGGATACGCGAGCCAGCCGGTCATCGCGAATTCACCCACGACGAGCGAGATCATCAGCAGGATGGCGCCGACCGCGGTCATCCAGAACGACAGCGAGTTCAGGAACGGGAACGCAACGTCGCGTGCGCCGATCTGCAGCGGCACGATGATGTTCATCAGGCCGACCATGAAGGCCATTGCCATGAAGAAAATCATGATCACGCCGTGCGCCGTGAAAATCTGGTCGTAGTGGTGCGGCGGCAGGTAGCCCGGCGCGTTATACGCGAGCGCGAGCTGGGTACGCATCATGATCGCGTCGGCGAAGCCGCGCAGCAGCATGATGAGAGCGAGCACGATGTACATCACGCCCAGACGCTTGTGGTCGACGCTCGTCAGCCACTCCGTCCACAGATATTTCCACTTACCGAGGTAAGTGATGCCACCGAGCACGAATGCGCCGATGACGGCCATGCCGATCATCGTGCCGAGAATAATCGGCTCGTGATACGGAATGGCGTCCAGTGTAAGTTTTCCGAACATGCCTGGTTTACCCCTTGGTCACGCACGACGGGTCACTGAAATTCGTGACGTGGCCGTTGTTGTACTTCGCGATGATGTTGTTGAAGAGCTTCGGGTCGACCGTCGAGAAGTACTCAACCGGAGCCTTTTCGCTCGGCTTTGCGACCGTCGCGTATTGATCCATCGAAAGCTGCGTCTGCGACGCCTTCACCTTCTGGACCCACGCGTCGAAGTCTTGCTGGCTCGTGGCGAGCGTACGGAACTTCATGTCCGAGAAGCCCGCGCCGCTGAAGTTCGCCGAGAGACCGGCGTAGTCGCCAGCGTGGTCGGCGATCAGGTGCAGACGCGTCTGCATGCCAGCCATCGCATAAACCTGGGTGCCAAGCTGCGGGATGAAGAATGAGTTCATCACCGAGTCCGACGTGATGCTGAAGTTCACCGGCGTGCCAACGGGCACGGCCAGCTGGTTCACCGTCGCGATACCGAGATCCGGGTAGATGAACAGCCACTTCCAGTCGAGCGCCACCACTTCGACGTTGATCGGCTTGACATTGGATTCGAGCGGCTTGTAGGGGTCGAGCTCGTGCGTGGTATTCCACGTGAGCACGCCAAGGAACAGAATGATCAGCGTCGGGATGGTCCAGACGACGACTTCGATCGCCGTCGAGTGCGACCACTTCGGCGCGTAGGTGGCGTTACGGTTCGACGCGCGATAGCGGTACGCGAACCAGAGCGTCAGGATGATCACAGGGATCACCACAATCAGCATGGCCCATGTGGAGGTTGCGATCAGCTGCTTTTCCGCCACGCCCACACTTCCCTTGGGGTCGAGGAGCTCCATGTTGCATCCGGAAAGACACAAGGCCAATCCGGCGCTTACGGGAAGCAGTAACCTTTGAAAGGTCGTTCTTTTCATCACGTTTGCCTGAATTTCATTCATTGAATTGTTCCGGACGCGTCCCCTGACATCCGACAAAGGAAGCGCGCCCGCATCATACAGCCGCTTTGATATTTCGCAATCAATGAATGTGGAAAATGACCTTTGTCAAAAGAAGATTGAGACACTTTGTCGCATGTGTTCGCGAGGTTTGTCGCGCCTCGGAAACACACGCACATCGCGCCCTGCTCCGCCCTTGACAGCGGCCCGCCGCGGCTATTTTTCGAACCGAAATTCGAAACCTTCTGGACGCACAAACGCGCCGCACCACCCGTAGGCGGAGCGGCGCGTTGGTTGCGCCGTCAATCTTCAGCGATCACGTCGGCGAGTGCTGAGCACGAACGTCCGTGCCCGCGCGCACTGCATCAGCAGGCGCTGCATCGTCGACAGGTTGCTTGCTGCGACCGGCCTGGGTGACGAGGTTCGCCGCCGAGAGCTCGATCGCGTCGGTCATCGGCTTCGGGTAGAGGCCGATTGCGAGCACGAACGCTGCGAGCGAAGCGAAGATCAGCGTTTCGCGGCGGCCGATGTCGGCCAGCTTCGCAACGCCCTTGTTCGCCACAGCGCCGAAGATCACGCGCTTGTACATCCACAGGGTGTACGCAGCGCTCAGAATGACGGTCGTCGCGGCGATCGCGCCGACCCAGAAGTTCACGCGGATCGCGCCCATGATGACCATGAACTCGCCCACGAAGCCCGACGTGCCCGGCAGGCCGAGGTTGGCCATGCAGAACAGCATCATGAAAGCCGCGTAGCGCGGCATCACGTTGACGACGCCACCGTAAGCCGAGATCGTGCGCGTCTTGGTGCGGTCGAACAGCACGCCGATCGAGAGCAGCATCGCGCCCGACACGAAGCCGTACGAGATCATCTGCACGATCGCGCCTTCGGTGCCGATCTGGTTGAAGAGGAACAGGCCCAGCGTGACGAGGCCCATGTGGGCGACCGTCGAGTACGCGAGCAGCTTGGTCATGTCGGTCTGCGCGAGCGCGAGCAGGCTCGAGTACACCACGGCCACGAGCGAGAGCGTGATGATGGCCGGCGCGAAGAAGTGCGCGGCGTCAGGCGTGATCGGCAGCGTGAAGCGCAGGAAACCGTAGCCGCCGAGCTTCAGCATGGCGAGCATGACGGTCGCACCGGTCGGCGCTTCGAGGTGGACGTCGGGCAGCCAGGTGTGGAACGGCCACATCGGGACCTTCACCGCGAAAGCCGCGAAGAAGCCGATGAACACGAGGATCTGCGGGATGAAGCCGAGCGTGAGGTTGTGCCACACGGACATGTCGAAGGTGTGCGACTGGCTGTAGAGGTACAGCATCGACACCAGCATCAGCAGCGAACCGCCGAACGAGAAGAAGAAGAACTTGACGGCGGCATAGGTGCGGCGCGCATTGCCCCACGAGCCGATCAGCAGGTACAGCGGGATCAGCGTGGCTTCGAAGAACACGAAGAACAGCATGCCGTCGGTCGCCGCGAAGGTGCCGACCATCAGGCCCGAGAGAATCAGGAACGCGCCGAAGTACTGGGCGACGCGCACCGTGATCGATTCCCACGAGGCGATCACGATCACGAGCGTCGTGAACGCGGTGAGCACCACGAGCCACATCGAAATACCATCGATCCCGAGTCGCCACGCCACGCCGAACTCAGGCAGCCATTCGCGGAATTCGACGAACTGCATGCCGGCCGCGTGGTTGTCGAAGCCGGTGATGAGCGGGAGGGTCAGCAGCAGACCGACGACGGCGCCAACGAGCGCGAGCCAGCGGGCGCGCTGCGGATGGCGATCCGACCCGACGCGCAGCACGGCCACGCCGAACAGGATGGGAATCCAGATCGCCAAACTCAGGAATGGAACGGATTGCATTTCAACAGGACCTCAAAAATGCGGAGCAAATAGCTTCCACGGCGCACGTTCAGGTGCGCAAGCAACTTGAAAGATTGACGCGGGGTGAAAATCGAACCAGGCTGGCTGTAATGTATTTGTCAGCGACGAGGCGAAATGCAACACACGTTCAAGGGTTAACGAGGGTAAACGGAATACGGAAGTTTTGCAGCGCAACAACACGGGCCGGATCGACGATTGACGCAAGTCATTGTTTTTATTCAAAAACGTACTAAGAGAAAAAACAACAAACAGGCCATTACAGCCCATTTTTGATCGCGAAAACAGCGCTTTCGACCGCCAGGGCGCTGTGGCGCGCGGCAGACTGTCACGCTGCGCGGCCCGAATAATACCTTACTTGTTTCTTTCGGTTCAATGACTTATGCATCGGGGTGTGGCCCCGCGCGGCCGCCAGAACCCGTGCCAGGCCGGCCCCGCGCGCCCTTGCGCGGTGCAAAAAAAAGCCCCGGCCTTCATGGGGCCGGGGCCAACTCTCACGTTGCGCCAGAACACTGGAACACGCATGGCCCGCACTTTAGCGGCTTGTGTCCCCTTCATTAAGGGTGCTGGCTGGAACAGTCCCTTCCCGGTTCTGGCAGGTCATGTGTCGCTGTGCGCCGCTCACCTTACAAATGAGAATCATTTGCATTTACGAGCAATCTGTCCCAGAATAGAGCCCACGCCGGACGATCCGGCACCACCCGAATGATTTGTGCGGGACCGGAGGCTCCATGAACTACACCGCCCCTTTCGCAAGAAATGACACGCTGATCGACGACACCTTCGTCCATCACCCTGACACCGCCGAGCAGACCGTGCTGCGCGCCGTGCGCACCTGGCTGCGCCCGCATTGCGACGCCTACGCCAAGGCCGAAAGCTGGCGCGGCGTGCTCGCCGACGCCGGACTTGGCGCAGAAGGCTTCGGCTACTTCGATCTGCTGATGGGCACGCTGTGCCGCGCCTCGTGCCGCCCGCTGGACACGCGCTGCCGCTGCGCCTCCGAACTTGCAAAGGACGAAGGCTCGCTGCTGCAGGTGATCGCGCTGTTGCAGTCCACGCGCAGCGAGGCCGCCGTGCAACTCCTCAACGACTGGCTGCCGATGCCAAGCGTGAGCGGCATGCTCAAGACCGCGCGCTGGTTCGCCATCGCGCTGCTCGACGCGGGTTTGCAGTTGAGCGACCGATCGCGCCGCGTCACCTACATGCACTGAATCACCTGCAGCCGTACGGCATGAGCTCATAACCAAAAACGATTTGGGCGCGCGCCTCGCGGGGGTTAGCATCACGCGCTTTGCCGCTATCCGCGCGCCCGCTCGCGTCGCCTCGCATGTCCGCCTCAACTTCCCCCTCTTCGTTCAGCCCTGCCGGCCGCCCGGTGATCCGCAGCGCGGCCGACGTCTCGCAGCTCGTCAACGCCGGGGCGGCCACGGGCAGCAATGCGCGCATTGTCGTGGCCATCGCACTGGGCGGCGTGTTCCTCGATGCCTATGATCTCGGCGCACTCGCCTTCGGCCTCAAGGACGTGGCGCGCGAATTCTCGCTCACGCCTGCGGGCACCGGCTTCGTCGCTTCGGCCATCACATTCGGCGCGATCGTTGGCGCGTTTCTCGGCGGGTTCCTTACCGATCGCATCGGACGCTATCGCGTGTTCATGGCCGACATGTTCTTCTTCGTCGTCGCCGCGATTGCCTGCGCGCTCGCGCCCAACGCCTGGGTGCTCGGCGGCGCGCGCTTCGTGATGGGGCTGGGCGTCGGCATCGACTTGCCTGTCGCCATGGCCTTTCTCGCCGAGTTCTCGCGGCTCAAGGGCCGCGGCAACAAGGCCGCGCGCGTGGCGATGTGGTGCCCCGTCTGGTATGCGGCGATCAGCGTGTCGTATCTGCTCGTGCTCGCGTTCTATGCAGGCTTGCCCGCCTCGCACTCGCACCTGCTCTGGCGCCTCACGCTCGGCTTCGGCGCCGTGCCGGCGCTCGTGATCATCGCGATCCGCAGCCGCTATATCAGCGAGTCGCCGGTGTGGGCCGCGAATCAGGGCGATCTCGCGGGCGCGGCGCGCATCCTCAAACGCTCGTACGGCATCGACGCGCAGGTCGCGCCCGAAGCCGCCGCGAGCGCCGCGGCCAAACCGGCGCGCGTGGCGTCGTGGAAGAATTACGGCGCACTGCTGCGCGGCGTCTATTTGCGACGCACGGTGCTCGCAACGGTCATCGGCGTAGCCTCCTCGTTCGCGTACAACGCGGTCGCGTTCGGCCTGCCCGTGATCATCTCGAGCTTCCTCGCGCAGTCCATGCTCACGACGATCCTCGCCTCGCTCGTGCTCAATCTCGGCTTCGCCTTCGTGGGAGGGCTGATCGCCGTGCGAATCGTGCCGCGCTTCGGCGCGTGGAAGCTTACCGTGTTGGGCTATGCGATCCAGTTCGCGGCGCTCGTCGGCCTCGCGATCGTCGGCAAGCCGGCGACGGCGCCCGAAGTCGTCAGCGCGGTCGCCCTGCTCGCCGCTTTCCTGTTTGGCCAGGGCATTGGCGCCGGATCGCACAGCATGACGTTCGCCTCGCTCGGCTACCCGACCTCGCTGCGCGGCGTGGGCGTCGGCTTCAACCAGACGCTCATGCGTGCAAGCTCAACGGTCTCGCTGTTCCTGTTCCCCGTGCTCGCCACCGCACTCGGCACGCGCGTGTTCTGGATCATCGCGATCGCGCCGCTCGTGGGACTCGCGGCGCTCCTCTCGATTCG
This sequence comes from Paraburkholderia acidiphila, assembly GCF_009789655.1. Lineage (GTDB taxonomy): Bacteria > Pseudomonadota > Gammaproteobacteria > Burkholderiales > Burkholderiaceae > Paraburkholderia > Paraburkholderia acidiphila. The sequence goes on along the minus strand of NZ_CP046910.1, from coordinate 572,377 downwards.
CTGGGAGCCTTCTGGCTATGACGTCGATGCGGAAGACTTCGACGCCGCAACACCCGCGCAAACGCTCGCAGGGCGGGACGTAGAAACCGCGTAGTGCGTGCCGATGATGAGCGGTGCTGAAATTGCCAGGCACTAGCCCCGCTTGCTCAACCGCTCACGCAGGTAACGCCGCACGGCGCGCGCCATTTTCGGATACTGCTCGCCGGGCACGGCGAACAACACGAGCGCGCATAGCGCGAGCAGGCTGCAAAAAACAAACGTGCCGCGATAGCCGAACGCCTGCACGAGCAAGCCGGAAAGCACGCCCGAAAGAATCGAGCCGAGCCGCGACGCGTTGAAGAAGAGCGCCGTCGCCCGCCCCGGCGACGAAGGCATCAGATCCTGCACGAAGGTCATTCCAAGGCACGACGTGACGGCCACCACGAAGGCGTTGAGGATCTGCATCGGGATCAGCGCGTGCACGCCAGGCGCCAGCGACATCGCAACGAAGTAGACCGCGTGCACCACGGCGCACGCGGCCAGCCACCACGTCTTGTTCAGCACCGAGGCGCGCGCGCCGAGCGCGAGCATCATCGGGATTTCCATGAACGCGCCGAGGCCGAGCATGATCGACACGTCGATGCGCGTACCGCGCAGGCCATGCACGATGTAAAGCGGCAGCACGATCATCGTCGCGTTGGCCGCGAGGCCGATGAGTGTGAGCGCAACGATCGCGCGCATGATGTCTTTCTGCGAGCCTTCCATGGCGGGCGCGGGCGGGCGCGCGGCCTTCGCCTTTGCTTTTGCCGTTCCCGCCGCCGCTGGCAGCGGCGCGGGGTCGCGTGGCACCCCCGGCTGCACTTCGGCCTGCGTCAGCGGCTGGCCCTCGTACTCCGCTGCGCTTTCAGCGCTCATCTCCCGAGCGACTTCGCCGGAGGTTGGGCGCGCCATCAAATGTTGCGTGGCGTGTTCGTCGTGGCGCGGCTCGCGCATGCGCCAGACGATCGTGCCGCACGCCGCGAAGCTCGCCGCCGCAAACAGGAAGAGCCCGTAGAAGTTCGTCGCCGCGAGCACGAGCGCGCCAACCGCGGGGCCGAACACCCACGCCGCGGAAAGAATCGTGCGCAGCGTCGCGCTCGCGAAGGTCCGCTCGGCGTCGTCGCGTGCGGGCAGCGCCGCGCGGCTGAACGAGAACACGAGCGAGAGCGCGCAGCCGCCCGCGCCGATGAACGCGATGCCCACAAGGAGCAGAAGCCGGTAATCGCGCACGACGCACAGGCAGAGATAGCCGAGCGTGGCGGCGCACAGCGAGACGAGCAACAGGGTTCGGTGCTTGCCGGTGGCGTCGCTCCAGCGGCCCGCGGCGGTGCTCGCGATGACGCCGCTCGTGGCGATGGCGGTCATGAACACGCCGAGCCGGAACGGCGTCATGCCGACGAGTTCGACGCCGAATAGCGAAAGGTAAGGCGCGGTGAAGGACATCGCCACGCCCAGCATGAGGGTGGCGCCGGCGAGCGGCAGGAAACCAGGAATACGCAGAAGACCGGCAAAGCGCGAGTTTTTGAGCACGGCGCGGCGGGTAGTGGCGAGGAGAAAGTTGCCCGTGCGCGCGCGGTCACGCGACGGCCATATCGACGCCGATTATCGGGCCGAACTCCCACACTGTGCAAGGTTGATTCGGCAACGATCAACATATGGGTGGGCTATCCACAGGTTTCGTGGACAGGCTTGTGCGTAACCCCGGGACGACTGCGCCAAGTGCTTGAAGCGATTAGGGTTGTGTGCAAAGTTGTTGCTGATTGTGGCAGTGGCGGCGTATCCCGGAGAAGCGCGCTGGTGCTTTTCCACAGATTTTGTTGGCAAAGCTGGGCAAGTATTTCCCCACAGCGCTGAAGCCCTTGGCACAAGGCTTTGCGGGGCATGTGGGGGGAAACTGGCATTCCCCACACGCCCACCAACATCGTTCCCCCACGTTTCCCATGGGGGGGACGGTCTACAGATTAAACATGTGTCCTGCAAGAGACGCAAGCTAACGGCAAATCGAACACCGCTTTAACAAGTCACTTGTGCAGGAAAATCTTCGACAGGTCAATTGTGCATGCTGCGATGCACACGTGGGGAACTACAGAAACTTTCCCCACAGTCAGCATGAGAGGGGCATGCAGTCGTTCATGACCTGGTTAGCAGAGACAACGTGCCATTGCCGGAACTCGGGGTCGTAGACGGCGAACTGGTCGAAGTCAGGGTCCGCGCCATCTATCTCCACAACCGGGGTATGCCGCCAGGCCTGCCCGGCCAGCGCCTCCAGACTGTGCCGGTCCCACGCGCTGAAGGTCTGCACCGTCTCCCGCCAGGCGAACAACCCGGCCCGCTCGCGAATGCGCTCGATCAGGAAGCTGATCGGTGCAGGCAGCTCCCGCACCGTCTTCCTGGACTCCATGACCGGAGCCGTGGACAGCACGGCATCCGGTGTCCCGTCTGCGCGTACCAGCACCCGGCCGGAGCGGGCACGCCACGTGCATGCTGGCAATCACTGAGGCATGCCCCGTTGCTGTCGTCCCGGCCACCCGGAAAGCGCTGACCGGCTGCACCGTGAAGCCCGCTTTCGCCAACGCAAGGTCGGGCGTTCGCCCGATATCGACCAGTGCATCGAAAGGCGGCGGGTAGTAGCGCAGCGCCGCCTGACCGTCGAACATCGAACATCGAACAACCGTGATAGCTGGCCTTCCCGCCCGTTTCAGCGAAAGCAATCACCCAGCCAAGTGGCTCGCTTGGCCCCGATTTATTTAGTTGTACAATTTAATACTCCCTCAATTTCCCCGCTGTTTTGATGATAGGGCTACGGGAAAATCACACCCTGTGATTTTTCCTGTGCCGCAAGTATTCAGCCTTCATCGCCCGCTGGTAGGCTTCCATGCGTCGCCACGCATCCACAAAGCGCACCTGCGGGCGATCACGGTACGCACTGATCCAGCACGGTCTACCCTGCTTCTCGTACCAGCGCCACACGGCGGCTACCTCCTCCAGGAGAAAAATATTTCCTCAATCAGGTCTCCGATAAAATCGCCGATACCTTCCAGCACGGCGGGGAGTTTCGCGCGAAAGCGGTAGAGGAACAGCACGATGAACGTACCGGCGCAGACGCACGTGATGAAGGTATCGGCATCGTTCCAGCCTTTTGGAAACCCCAGCATGCAAGCCTCCCACGCGGACAGAAGGCCCAATAACTCGGGGATCAGCATCGTGTCGTAGTCGTACTGTTCCTTCCACGGCACATCGACCGGGGCACGTTCTTTCGCGACCACGTTCAATGAAATACCCTGACTGTGAGGCAGCGCGACGAGCTGCGCTCCCTGACCGAACTGCGCCATCTTCGCGGCGAGCGCCTGAAGCAGCCAGCGCGCCACCGGAGCCTGAGGACCAATTGCGGGATCGAGCCCATGCTGTTCCACCTTGAGGGTGGATTCCCGTACCGCCCCCAGGCTCGCATGCTGCGCGAGGCCCTTGAGGCGGCTGTACCAGAAGTGGCGGATCGTGCCCTCCGACACCTGTTTGGCGTCGAGCAGCAGGCCCAGCAATTGGTCGGCCTGGTCGGCCTCGCCGGTGATCTGACGCAGCAGCCACGCCTGGCGCTTCAGTTTCGGCTTCCCACTGCTCACGCTCCTGTGGAGTCGAGGGATAGTCGCGGTCGAAGGTCACGCGGGTTGGATTCTTGTAGTCCGAATGGAAATCGACACGAACCAGGCTGGACTCCAAACCGACGACCTTTATATCCATGAATGCGCCTGCATTCAGGTCGTAAGTGCCAGCGGCAAATTTACTAGCGCTGGTCGTCTTCATTTTGAACGTCACCGTGCTATGCGGTGCAAGATTGACGGTCCCATCAGGAAACTCATCCGAATTCTCAAGCACCTTAATGTGTTGCGGGTTCAAATTGGTGACTCGGACGGGGATATCCTCACCCTCGGGCGCACGATAATCCCGGTAGCGCCGCACGATTTCCATGTGGGCCGACTGCCTGCCTGTGATAAATCTTCCAGTATTGTCTGATTCCGCCATAGGACATTTCCTTGATATGGACTGCTAACCTAAGAATGCGCAGCGCTTGCGCAAATGGACAAATCTACCCACGCTACCCGCAAGCGCCGCGCAGCGCCTGGCGCATCGTCAAGGACGCATCGCATTACCCACAAGGCATAGCAGCAATGCTTATGCGGGGCTTAGTTCAGGCACGGGTTCGAGGAAGGCTTCAGCAGAAAAATGAACGAGTTCGAGCAGACATTCCAGCGCCCTCAACCGGGCTGGATCAGTCGTGGTCTCCTTCACCCTTTCTGCCAGCACGGCCATGCATTCGAAGAAAACCAGATGTCGTTCGACTTCGTGATGAAGACGCGCGATCTCGACAGCCAGGCTGAAATTAAACAGAGTAGATGTTTGCGGGACCCGTGCCCCGCGAACCAAACTTCTCCACAAATTCAGTGGAGAGCCTTGTGCGTAACCCAGGGACGACTGCGCCAAGTGCTTGACGCGACTCGCATTGTCCGCAGAGTTGCCGATTGTGGCAGTGGCGTCACATCACCGAAAAACGCGTTGGTGCTTTGTCCACAGTTTCCGTTGACAGCCCTGTGGGCAACTTCTGGACATCCGCACCAAGCCCATGATTAGAAACGGAAAGTCCTCAAACACCACAGAAAATGCACGTTTTCTGCGCAGCAAAGTTGTCCACAGTTTTTGGTGACAAACCTGTTGATAACCGCCTGGAGAGTGCGCCAACTCATTGATCGGATGGAGAGTTCGTCGCTTGTGTCGCGCTTGCATCAATTTGCGCTTCCGATGGGCAACCGGGGGGCGGCGGCGCAAACGTTTCGCGGCCGGCGCCGCCCTCTCCCCATCGATGCAAACAGCACTCAAGCCAGATCGAGCGCCGCCGTGAGATCGCCGGGCGGCGTCTGCCCTCGCGAGACGATTGCCTGATCGCGCGAAGCCACGCCATCGAGCGGCGCAAGCCCATGCACGCGGCTGATGAAGCGCAGGATCGAAACCGTGTCGTAGAACGTGTGATCGACATAGCCCTTCTTCGCGAACGGCGCGATCACGAGCGCCGGAATGCGCGAGCCCGGGCCCCAGCGGTCGCCCACGGGCGGCGCGACCGGATCCCACCAGCCGCCGTTCTCGTCGTGCGTCACGACGATCATCGTGTTCGCCCATTGCGGGCCGCGCTGGATGTGCTCGATCACGGCCGTGATGTGGCGGTCGCCCGATTCGACGTCCGCATAGCCTGCGTGCATGTTCAGGTTGCCCTGCGGCTTGTAGAACGTGACGGCAGGCAAGCGCCCCGCATCGATGTCCGCCAGCAGACGGTTGGTCGACGGATCGTCGCCCACGCCCGCATCGCGCAGGTGGCGCGAGCGCGCGGCCGTGCCCGGCGCGAAGTTAGCGAAGTAGTTGAACGGCTGGTGGTGGTACTGGAAGTCGGGCACCGCGCCCGTGTCCTGATGGTCCAGCGCGTACTGCCACGCCCCGCTGTACCAGGCCCAGTCGACGCCCTTTGCCGAGAGCCGGTCGCCGATCGTCGCGTAGGTCTGCGGGCGCAGCACGCGCGGATTGGATGGGTCGGCGAGCGCGGGGTTGCCGTCTTCCGAAGGCCGCACATTGCTCGGCTGATACGGCGGCGCCATCGTATTGACGGCGTAGCCATCGGGCGTGAAGAGGCCGTCGTTCACGAACTTCGGCGGGCCGTCGAGCGCCGAGGCCGGCGAGTTCGCCGCGACCTTCAGGCGCGTGCCGGCGGGATCGTCGCCCTCCACGACCGAGGCGAGATGCTTGGCGGCGCTCGTCTGGATATCGGCGTATTGCGGCACCTGCGCCGAAATCAGGAAGATGTGGTTGAGCCACGAGCCGCCAAACGCGGCCATGAAGAAGTTGTCGCAGAGCGTGTACTGCTGCGCGATATTCCAGAGCTTCAACGTCTGCGCGGAATTCTCGTAGTAGCCCATGACAAGGCCGCCCGAATCGCCCCACGCGGCGAACTGGTTGTTGCGCCCCGCGTTGATCTGCATCTGGTTCTGATAGAAGCGATGGACCAGATCGCGCGTGATGATGCCGTTCGGCAACGGCTTGCCATGCGTATCCACGATCAGAAATGGGCCGTTCGAAAGGCCCGTGATCTGATGCTCCGCAATCATGTAGCGCTTGCCATCCAGTTCCTGCGCCTGGGGTACGAGGCCACCCCAGATTTTCGGCAACTGCGGCAGCGGCGTCCTGCCGTCACGATCGAGCTGCGCGTAGCGCTCGGCGCTCACGCTCGCCAGCGGCGTTTGCACGCCCGGAAAATTGCCGTACAGATTGACGAAGCTGCGATTCTCCGCGTAGATCACCACGATCTGGCGCACCTGGTCGCGCAGCGCGGCGTCGACGCGCGCGTCGGCGGCACTGCGCGGCGCGCTCGACGCGCTCTGCACCGGCGTCTCGCAGCCGCCGAGCGCGAGGCCCACGCCAACCGCCGCCAGCCCGCCGAGCACACGGCGGCGTGTGGGGTCGTCCGGACCTGCGGGAATGGAAGGTTCTTCGGGGCGCCCGTTCTTTGTGTCGTCGTTCTGCTTCATCAGCCTGCCTCCATGGTCGAGGGGACGCGCATGACGCGCGGCATACCGCGAATATTACGCAGGAGGATACCGGTTCGGCAGTTAGCGAGGCAAAAGGGAAATCAAGACGCCCCTTTAACCGTCGCGCGGCATGCGCGGCGTAGTCGAAGCGCCGTGTGGCTGAGCTTGCGCGAGCGTTTGCGCGGGCCGCGGTTCGTTCACATGCCCGTCATGCGCGGGGCGCGGTGCACTCGGCAACGTCGTGCGCTCGTGGCGCGGCACGTTGCCTTCGTCGGTCCAGAGCGGATCGGGAATTTCACCGAACACCTGGCGCAGCCGCTCGCCCCACGTCGAATGAATCATCTGGAAATAGCCATTCGACTGATCGATTGACGCATAACGCGTGACACGCAGCGCGTCGCGCTCGTACACGAGCAGGTCGAGCGGCAGGCCGACCGAGAGGTTCGAGCGCAGCGTCGAATCCATGGAGATGAGCGCGCACTTCGCGGCTTCGTCGAGCGGCGTGTACGGCGTCAGCACGCGGTCGATGATCGGCTTGCCGTACTTCGACTCACCAATCTGGAAATACGGATTGACGCTCGACGTCTCGATGAAATTGCCGGCCGCGTAGATCTGGAACAGCCGCATGGGGTGGCCGCCGATCTGGCCGCCGAGGATGAAACTGCAGTTGAAGTCGACGTTGAAGGTCTTGAGCGCTTCGGCGTCGCGCCGGTGCACTTCGCGCACGGCTTCGCCCACCACGCGCGCGGCCTCGACCATGGTTGGCGCGTTCCAGAGCGTCGCGCGCCCCGCTTCCTGCGGCTCGGTCAAGACCTGGAGCGTCGCCTGCGTAATCGCCAGGTTGCCCGCGACGAGCAGCACGAGCACGCGCTCGCCGGGCTCTTCGAACACGGCCATCTTGCGCGACGTGCTGATGTGATCGACACCCGCGTTCGTGCGCGTGTCCGAAAGGAACACGAGCCCCTCTTCCACTGCCATTGCCACACAGTACGTCATGCGCCTCCTTGCCCATCCTTGCCTTCGCCGCTGTATTTGTTATAGCGGGAAAACTACTGCTGTGACTGCAGCGCGCTCACGTGCACGCTGACATCGAGCGTTTCTCCAGCGCCGCCCACGCGACGACCGCGAACTGGCGCGGCGGCGTCGTAGTCGCGCCCCACCGCGATCCGGCAATATTTTTCGCTGGCAAAACACGCGTGCGTGACGTCCACCGTCACCCAGCCGTTGTCGAGCCAGACGTCGACCCACGCGTGGCTCGCCATCTCGGGCACGTCGCCGGGGTCGATATAGCCACTCACATAACGCGCCGGCACGCCGCGCGCACGGCACACCGCGAGCATCACATGCGCATGATCCTGACACACGCCACGGCCCAGCGCCAGCGCGTCCGCTGCGCTGTGTGTCACGTCGGTGACACCGGCTTCATAGCGCACGCGCTCCGTGATGCGCGAAGCCGCGTGCAGAATGGCCGCCGTGTCGTCGAGCGGCGGCAGGCTGAACGCGAATTCCGTGAGGGCCGCGTCGGCCTCGGTGAGGCGCGTGGGCGAGGTGAAATGGTGCATCGGCACCGTGCCCTCGCCTTCAGGCAAACGGCCATCGGGCAGCGCCACCGTCTCGACTTCGCCACGCACGCGCAGGCGAATTTCCTTGTGGGGGCGCGTGAGCACCAGCGTCGTCAGCGCGTTGCCATAGGCATCGCGGCTCGTATCGAGCTTACCCGGCGCTTCGACGTGCCATTGCTTGACGACCTGCGTGGGCGTGGTGAGCGGCGAAAGCCGCAACTGCTGGATCGAATAATGCACGGGCGCTTCGTAGCGGTACACCGTGTCGTGCCGGATCGCGAGTTGCATGAGGTGAATCCTCCATCGAGACGTTTTGAATATCGATGAGCGCGTAATCGCGCTAACCAACCGGCAACATCAAATACGTGCGCGCGACCTGGTTGCCCAGCTCGTACACACGGGCGAGAAACTGCGTAAGAAACGTATGCACGCCCATCGAGAAAATCTGCCGCAGGTCCGCGTAAAGCAGCTCGGCGCGCAGCTTGCCCGCGGTGCGCTCGACTTCGCGCGAACTGTCGGTGCGCAGCATCGCGAGATTCGTGCAGACGCCGTCGAGCGACGCCAGCAGCGAGCGCGGCATCTGCTGGTTGAGGATGAGCAGCTCCACCACGCGCGCGGGCGTCACCACGTCGCGGTAAACCTTGCGATAGATTTCGAGCGCGGAAACCGAGCTGAGAATCGAGGTCCAGTAATAGAAGTCCTCGAGCTGACGCGCCGCCGAGCGCGAGTCGGCGTTCTCCACATCGACGAAACGCACATCGAGAATGCGCGCCGTGTTGTCCGCGCGTTCGAGGAACGTGCCGAGCTGCGTGAAGAACAGCGCGTCGTCCTGCAACGCCGTGCCGAGGCGCACGCCACGCGACAGATGCGAGCGGAACTTCACCCACTCGAACAGCGCATCGGGACGGGATTCCAGTTCCCCCCCGCGCAACAGCTCGACGAATTGCAGCCACGTATCGTTGATGGTTTCCCACCATTCCGTCGTGAGCGTGCCGCGCACCGCGCGCGCATTCTCGCGGGTCGCCTGCAGGCACGAGTAAATGCTCGACGGATTCGTTGGGTCCGCAACGAGAAACTTGAGCACGTTGCTGCTGGTCGTTTCCTCGTGGCGGGCATCGAAAGCCGGCTCCAGCTCGGAGATGCGCAGCATCGCGCGATGCGTGCGCGGCTCCGCGTCCGCGCTGCCGGGCAGCAGGAGCGCCTTCAGATTGATGTCCAGCATGCGCGCGGTATTCTCCGCGCGCTCCATGTAGCGGGCCATCCAGAACAGATGATCGGCGGTGCGGCTCAGCATGATCGAACCTCTTCTTGTACGTGCATCATGGCAATGGAAATCATTCGAGCACCCAGGTGTCCTTGGTCCCGCCGCCCTGCGACGAGTTGACGACGAGCGAGCCTTCCTTGAGCGCGACGCGCGTGAGGCCGCCAGCCGCCATCTGGATCGTCTTGCCGGAGAGCACGAAGGGCCGCAGGTCGATATGTCGAGGCGCGATGCCCGCCTCGACGAAAGTCGGGCAAGCAGAGAGCGACAGTGTGGGCTGCGCGATGTAGTTGCCCGGTCGCGCGATCAGCCGCTCGCGAAACGCTTCGATTTCCTCGCGCGTGGAAGCAGGCCCGACGAGCATGCCGTAGCCGCCCGCGCCGTGCACCTCCTTCACGACGAGGTCCGGCAGGTGTTCGAGCGTCCAGGCGAGATCGTCGGGACGGCGGCATTGCCATGTCGGCACGTTCTTCAGGATCGGCTTTTCGCCGAGGTAGAACTCGATCATGTCGGGCACATACGGATAGATCGATTTGTCGTCGGCCACGCCCGTGCCCATGGCATTCGCGAGGACAACGCGGCCCGCGCGATACGCCGTGAGCAGCCCCGGCACGCCAAGCGCGGAATCCGGACGAAACGCCAGCGGATCGAGAAAATCGTCGTCCACGCGCCGATAGATCACATCCACACGACGCGGTCCCTGCGTCGTGCGCATGAATACGTAGTTATCCTCTACGAAAAGATCCTTACCCTCCACCAGCTCGACGCCCATCTGTTGCGCGAGGAACGTATGCTCGAAATACGCGGAGTTGTACATGCCTGGCGTGAGCAGCACCACGGTCGGATCGTCCACGCCTTCGGGCGCCACCGAGCGCAGCGTATCGAGCAGCAGGTCGGGATAATGCGCGACCGGCGCCACCTTGTGCTGGACGAACAACTCGGGAAAGAGCCGCATCATCATCTTGCGGTTTTCGAGCATGTACGAGACGCCCGAAGGCACGCGCAGATTGTCTTCGAGCACGTAGAACGCGCCGTCGCGCCCATCGCGCACGATGTCGATGCCCGCGATATGCGCATATACGCCCAGCGGCAAGTCGATGCCCTGCATCTCCGGCCGGTACTGCGCGTTGGTGTAGACCTGCCCGGCCGGAATCACGCCGGCGCGCACGATGTTGCGCTCGTGATAGACGTCGTGCAGGAACAGGTTGAGCGCCTGCACGCGCTGGCGCAATCCGCGCTCGAGCAGCGCCCATTCGTCTGCAGGAATGATGCGTGGAATGAGGTCGAAAGGAATCAGACGCTCGGTGCCGGAGAGGTCGCCATTCACCGCGAACGTAATGCCGACCCGCCTGAACAACAGGTCCGCCTCGGCGCGCTTGCGCGCCATCGTCTCGCCAGTCTGCCTCTCCAGCCATTGCTGGAAGCGTTCATAGTGCGGGCGCACCGCGCCCTCGTCGCGCATTTCGTCATGGACTTGCATCGGTTCGTTCTCGCGCGTGAGTGCAAACTGCGTCAGCGGCGCTGCCGCGTTTCGTCTCATGAATGAGGCGAGAGGCGTAGCGCGCTGCGGTACAGGCTAAAAAGCAAGGCGTATGCCATCGCGATCGGGCCTTGTTTCATGCGCTCGATTGGTGCAACTCGGGCATGATCGGCAGTATCGAAACAGGGCATGTCAGTGCTGTGTCGCATTTGCGCTTCACGCTGGTGCAACGCGCTCGCGCGGCACGATATATGCAGAAGCGACAAGCAACTGAACGGGCCTGGGTCTCAACGACCGAAGCGACCTGCGTGAACGAGCGTCCTACCAAAATCGCTGCCTGGCAAGCGCTTTGCGCGGTCGTGCTCGCGGTCATGCAAGGCGCATGCACGAACATGGAGGGCCCCTTGCCCGCGGCGATCGACCCGGTCGCCGATGGTCCAACGCGCACTTACGTGGCCGTTGTGCAGCGCGACTGGCACACCGACATCTGCTTGCGTGTAGTTGACGTCGATGCCTGGGTCAGCGCACTTGCGCACGAGTTCGACAATCCAATGGTCCTGTGCTTCGGCTTTGGAGAGAGGCAATACGTGGTGGAGCGCCGCCACGATCCGCTAACGATGATCGGTGCGCTCATGCCGAGCCAGGCCACCGTGCTCATGACCGTGCTGCGTGCGCCGCCGGAAGTCGCCTTCGGCGCGCAGAACGTCGTGGAAGTGCCCGTGGACGACGCCGGACTTGCCGGCGTCCAGCGCTATTTGCGCGCTTCGCTGGAAACGGATGCGTCAGGCGCGCCGCGACGCCTCGCCGAAGGACCCTACGTGGGCAGCGTCTATTTCGCGGCGTCGGGGACTTACGACGCCTTTCATACGTGCAATACGTGGACCGCACGCGCGCTGCGTTCGGCAGGTCTCTCCGATGTACCGGACGTGCTGTTCGCGGGCGGTCTGATGCGGGAAGTGCGGCACGCGCTCGAAACGAAAGCGCCCGATGGCGCGATGCCTCACTTTCCACATCAGGCTGCCGCGAGCCAGTGAATCGATCGGCAAATCAACATGGCGCAACACAAGCCGCGCCCGGAGGGGGTGGCGGAGGCGGCGGCGCGTCGGCCTCCGGCTGCTGCGGAACAACAACGGTGCGCGGCGGAGGCGGGTTCGGATCGCTGCTGCTGAACGACAGACAACCTGCGAGCGCGAGCGGCAATAGAAAAGCGATAGCGCTGAATCGATGCATTTGACTCTCCCTGACCGGATTAAAGGCCGGCGCCGCGCGCTTGGGCGCGGTCCTGTCAACGTGGGAGCAAGTCGAATGCCGCTGAAATCAGATCATTGGGACGCAGCGCTCTCGCGGCTGCGCGCCGCCGCGAGGCCCGTGCGGTTTTGCACGCCCCACTTGCGCCGCCCGAGCAGGAAATGCAGCCAGCCGAGCGCCGCGCCGCTGTGGCGCATCAACTGGAACGAGAACGGCTCGAAGATGGCCGCAAGGAACGCCATGCCGAAGCTCGAGTGCGTGCGGTCGCCGCTCCAGCGCCGGTAAAGATGCACGGAGTACATGTGAAACGCGAGGTCGATCGCGATCTTGCCGACGATCACGCCGAGCACCGGCAGCACGATCGTAAAACGCCCGTCGAACAGGAAGCCGATCAACAGCGCGAACGCCGTCAGTCCATAGATGGGCTGTACGGTGTCGAACGCCTTCACCGGCAGCATCATGAGGCCGAGCTTTCCATACAGGCGATTGCCGGTCATGTCGCGATACCAGTACTGCGTCTGCAGAAAGCCCGCGAACCAGCGGCGGCGCTGACGCAGAAAGGTCGTGAGCGTGCCGGGCGCGTCGGTGCGCGCGCGTGCCGTGCCGAGCACGCGCACGTCCCAGCCGAGGCCATTGCGCGCGGAGTAACGGCGCAAGCGGTGAATCAGTTCGTAGTCCTCCACGAGGCAGTCCGCATCGAAGCCGCCCACCGCCATCACGGCGTCGCGGCGAAAGCCAGCAAACGCGCCCGAGATGAGCAAGAGGCTGTCGGCGCGCATCCACGCGAAGCGCGAGATGAAATTGCGGATGTACTCGTAGGTCTGGAACCACTGGAAAAAGCGGCCGCTGAGCGTATGGTCGCAAACCGGCGTGAGCAGACCCGCCGCCGCGACGAGTGCCGGCTCGCGGCCAAATGCGCTCGCCATCGCCGCGCATGCGTCGGGCTCGAGCAGCGTGTCGGCGTCCACGGTCATGACCGCTTCCGTTGCGATCGCAAGCAATGCCGCGTTGAGCGCGCGCGCCTTGCCGCCGTGCGCGAGCTTCAGCCAGCGCAGAGTCGGATACTGCGGCGAAGGTGCGCTCATCTGCTCAACGCCAGGATCGGTCAGGCCATAGCGCTGCGCGAGCAAGGCGGCGGTGCCGTCGGTCGAACCGTCGTCGGCAATCACGATCTGCTGCGGGGCGCGGGTTTGCGCGAACAGCGCGTCGAGCGTGATCGGCAGCACGGCCGCTTCGTTGTGCGCGGCGACGATCACGCCGAGTGTCGGCAGCTTCGCGTCGCCTGCGGCGGCGGGCGTTGCCGCAGGCGCGAGCAGCACGCGCGCCTTCCACGCGACGAACAGCAGCAACACCGTGTCGTAGACGACATAGGCAATGCCAGTGGACCAGGCGACCACGCCTTGCAGGAAGAACGCGCGCGCGAACAGCACGAACCAGAGCGCCATGACGCCCAGATGAATCGCGATGCTCGCGAACGGCGTGGGAGGCGGCACAAGGCGCGGCGACGAGCGGGCGAGCGCCTCTTCAAGCGTGTTTTTCAAGTCGTACCCTTCTCGTGTTGCTCACGGCATCATCCGGCGCAGCACCGAATGACGATCGATCCATTGATGCTTGAGCGCACCGGCAACATGCAGTGCGAGCACGCCATAAAGCGCATAGCTGCACGCCGTGTGCAGCGCGCCGAACTGGTTGTGCAATTGTTCCTTCGTGGCCGCATCGAGATTCATGATGAAGCCGATACGCGGCCATTGCACGAGGCCGAAGAGATACATGGGATGCGACGCGGCGGCGACCCAGGCGGAGTCGTGGAGCCAGCCCGAGAGCGGCATGGCGAAGATCAGCACGTAGAGCGCGACGTGCGCGGCGTGGGCCGACGCGCGCTCCCAGCCCGGGAACTCGGCGGGCAGCGCCGGCGGGCGATGGGTGAGACGCCACAGCACGCGCAGGATCGCGAGCCCGAGCACGGTAATGCCAATCGACTTGTGCGTGTCGATCACGAAGCGGATGGCCGTGTCCGAAAGCGCCCCGTCGGGCAACAGCGCGGCGGTCAAACCCAGCGCGACGTTCGTGAGGATCAGTAGCGCAATCAACCAGTGCAATAGCACGGCAACGCGCGTGTATTTCTGCGCGCCGACGGCGACATCGACAAACGGGGATTCGGCGGAAAGGGAAGGTTTCACGTGGGCTTGGCCGTTGCGGATCAGTAGGGAGAACGCACGGCGCGGCAGATTTATTCCCGCAGCGCGCGGCACGCCGGCGGGGTTGCGCGATGCTGCCCACACAGCGAACTCGCGCATTATGCCCGCTCGTCCCTGACACTGCAGAATCCGCTAGATGGCGGCTCTGCCAGTTTGGCGGCAGACGGCCGCAGTCTTCGCCAACGAGCCCTGTTGGAAATTTCCACCCAAAATCAGGCGTTTACATAATTGTTGCGACGCACAAAAACTTCTTGACACGATTTATGGATGGGTTACCATGAAGTCGATTGCTGCATCGCACAAAACCTTCTCTGCGCGAACCGGTGATCGAACCGAAAGTTTTCGCATTTTCGTAACCGAAACCGAAACCGACGCGTAGCGTCCACCTAAAGGAAAGAGACATGAACCTGCCGACCCCCGAACAGTTCGCCGCCAACCAGAAAGCTGGTCTCGAAGCCCTCTTCGGCCTGACGAGCAAGGCATTTGAAGGCGCGATCAAGCTCGCCGAACTCAACATCGAAACGGCCCGTTCGGCGTTCGCCGAAGGCCAGGAACAAGCCCACCGCGCGCTGTCGGCCAAGGACCCGCAAGGCTTCTTCGCCGCGCAAGCCGGCTTTGCCCAACCCGCCGCCGAAAAGGCGCTCGCCTACGGCCGCAGCGTCTACGGCATCGTCTCGGCCGCGCAAGCCGAATTCGCTACCGCCGCCCAGTCGCAGTACGAAACGCAACAGCGCGCGCTCGAAACGTTCGTGGACAACGCCGCCAAGAATGCACCGGCCGGCTCGGAAGCCGCTGTCGCTGCGATCAAGTCGGCACTGAACGCCGCCAACGGCGCGTACGCATCGGTGAACAAGGCTGCGAAGCAAGCCGTGGAATTCGCGGAAAGCAACTTCGACGCCGCCGGCAAGGCCGCAACGAAGGCCGTCGCGCAAGCGTCGGCACGCGCCGCCAAGCAAACTGCTTAAGCGTTAGGCTTCACTTTCCGCCGGCGGGGGCAACCCCTGCCGCCGGCTGGACTGAAAACGGGCGTGGACCTCGTGCAATGCGAGGTTCACGCCCGTTTGCTTTTTTCGGCCCGTTGCAGCGCCGCGTGGGCCGTCAAGGCGCGCAGCCTGCCGTATCGAACATCGTCGCCAGTGCGCAACTCGACGTGAGCATGCGCGCACCGTCGTGCCCCACGCCCGGGACGATATGAAACATCTGGTTCAAGCCGTCCGCGTGACGGGTTTGCAGGTAGCGATAGAAACTCTGTGCGCGCGCCACGCGTTGCGCACCCTGCGCCTGCGCTGCGCAACTCTTGTCGAGCGATACCGAAGCCGGGTCGTTGTCGTTGCCGCCCACGAGATATTCGATGCGCCGCTTCACATAGTCCGCTTCGAGCTGCGCGGGCGTGCGCCCGGCGATGAACGCCGGCCGCTTCTCCATGCCGTATTTCCAGTGGTCGAAGTCCGCGCAGCGCGAGGCGTCGAATGCCGCTGGCGCGCCGTTCGCGTCGGGCCGCTGCGCATCGAAATAGGCATACGACGACGGACTCGCCACCACGAACCTCACGTCGATTCCCTCGGCGGCAAGCTCGTCCGCATGCGAGGCGATCGCGTAGCGCTGCAACACCTGGGCGCCGCCCGAATGCCCCGCGAACACAATCGTTTTCAGATTGGGAAAGAGACGCCGGTCGGCGAGATGCCGCGCGATGTCGTCGAGCACGGTGTATGAACTCACCGGCACGCCGCTCCTGGCCTTCGATCCGGCCATCCACGCGTTGCCGCGCCAGCTCAGGAGATCGCCCGGGGCGTGGTGCGCGCTCACATCGTCGGTGGCGAGAAACTGCGGCGCGACGAGCAGCGTGCTCGCAGGATCGACGCCCGCCAGCTCGCGCGCACGCTGCGCGGTGCGAAAGTAGGTATCGGCGTTACGCAGCCGTCCATGGACGATGACTATCGCGCGCCGCACGGTGGGCTGCGGCGCGTTCCAGTCGGCGCTCACATAAAGCGGAAATTGCGCGTGGCCTTGCGGGGTCTCGACGAGCATGCGCGCGTCGGCGATGACGCTGACGGGACGCACGGGGCGCCCCTGCGCGAGTGCCGGCGCGACGGCCAGCGCGCTCGCCGCGAGTGCCACCGCCAGTTGCCGAAGCACGTTTGAACGCATGAGGGCACTCGCCGCGAATTTCAGCCGTTGGGAAGCTGCGCGCGCGAGGAGAAGGGGCGGCACTCGCGCCGCCCTGGCAAGCCAGCAAGAAAGCTCAGGAGCCGAACATCCGGTTCACGGCGCGCTCGAGATGCGCGCGCATGGCGATCGCGGCGCGTTCGGCGTCGCGCGCCTGGATCGCTTCGAGCACTTCGAGGTGTTCCTGCTGCACGAGGCGCTGCCGCTCGATCGACTTCACGAGCGAGAGGTTGCGCGACAGGTTCATGCTGAACACCATCTGCTCCTGAATGCCCGAGAGCGCCGTGATGAAGAACTGGTTCTTCGAGGCGCGCGCGATGGCCATGTGGAACGCGAAGTCGTCTTTCGCGCCAATGCCCGAGGTCTCGATGATGGTTTGCAGGTTGTCCCACTCGCGCTGGATCGCGGCGATGTCTTCGTCTTCCGCCTTTTGCGCCGCGAGCGAGGCCGCCCCGGCTTCGACCACCACACGGTATTCGTAGCAGCGGCGAATGTCCGATAGCGTTTCAAGCGGCGCGAAGCGGCGCACGTCCGGATCGGGGCGCCGCATGACCGTCGTGCCCGAACCGTGGCGCGTGGCGATGATACCGTCCGCGCGCAGCTGGGCGAGCGCCTCGCGCACCGTGGGGCGCGAGGTCGCGAAGCGCTCCGCGAGCATGTGCTCGGTCGGCAGGCGCTCCCCTTCCTTGTACTCGCCCTCGATGATGCGATTGAGGATGTCGCTGTAAATCCGCGCCGGCATATTCGGCGCTTTCTGCTCAGACATGATCGGACGGTGCACTTTGGGTTGTCAGGAGTGTCGTCAATTGTAAGTCATATGGCGGGCCGATAGCGTTCTCGTGCTCCCGGCAAGCCCCGTTTTGCGGCTGTTTCAGCCCGCTCGAGCCCACTTGAGCCCGCTTTACCACTTTGTGGCCAATTTACGGCTGCGCGCGCTTTTGCCCGGGTTAGCCCTGGCGCAGCGCACTCACGCGGATGCGCAACTGCGCTTTCTGCGTCTCTCCCGGTTCGAGCCAGCGCAGGCCGAGCCCGGTATGAATCGCGTCGGGCAGGCCGAGCCACGGCTCGACGCAGTAGAAGTCCGAATCGGGCGCGAGCGTCCAGGTCGTGACCGCATACCACGACGCCGATCCGGGCCGGCGCAGATCGATTTCGATCGCGCGCTGTTGCGACGGCATGTCGATGCGCACGGGCCCGTCCGGCTCGCCGTCGAGACAATGAAAGCGGTCGACGATCTGCGCGTCGTCGAAGCGATACTGCGTCGCGCCCGGCGCGGCCCCGGTCGTCGTGCCGTCCGGCAACTGCCGCCGGTAGACGTTGTGCGGCAGCGTGATCGTCGCCTCGCCGCGCTGCGCGTGCGGCAGCGCGAAATAGAAGTGATGGCCCGCGCAGTACGGCATGCGCGCGTCGCCGGTGTTCGTCGTGGTGAGGTCCACGTCGAGCGTCGTTTCGTCGGCAAGGCGGTAGGCGGCCTCGAAGCGAAAGCTGAACGGGTACATCTCGCGCGTCGGCGCACTGTCGCCGAGCGTCATGCGCACGCCGTCGCCTTGCGGCGCGATCTGCGCCACGAACGGCAGATCGCGCGCGAAGCCGTGCAGCGGGATCTCCCGCACGACGCCCTGCGCGTCGCGCCACCGGCCCACCTGGCCATCCACCCACTGCCGCGCGATAAACGGAAACAGCAGCGGATTGCCGCCGCGGATCAGCCCCGGCTTGCTCCAGTCCGGCGCGTCGGGCCAATGGATGATGGGCGCGCCGCCGATCGTCCACGAAAGCAGACGCCCGCCGGCCTGCGGCGCCACCCGCAGCCGCGAAGCGCCGCACGCGAGTTCGATAACGTCCTGGTCCTGAAACTGCGGCATATCGTGTCGCTTGATGAGCAAAAGTCTGGGGCAACGGTTAGGTAGCGGCGCGCAGCGAACCCGCGAAGTCAGGTTCGGGCAAGCCGCGTACCCCAGCGTCGATGGCGAACACGAGGCCGTCCTGCTCACCGGTTTGCGGCGGGCAGATCGTCGTGACGTAGAGCACATCGAGATTCGCACCGCCGAACGCGCACATCGAAGGCTTCGCAACCGGCACGGCGACGCTGCGCTCGAGCCGCCCTTCGGGCGTGAAGCGCAGCAACCGGCCCGCGTCGTTCGCGCAGATCCAGTAGCAGCCGTCGGCGTCCACGGCCGCGCCGTCGGGTCGACCCGTGTAGTCGTGCAGATCGGCGAACACGCGGCGATTCGTGGGCACGCCATCGTCGATGTCGTAGTCGAACGCCCAGATCAGGCGGCTCGACGCGTGCGAGTCGGACAGATACATCGTGCGGCCGTCCGGCGACCATGCGAGGCCGTTCTGCGTGCACAGGCCATCGACCACGGGCGCCGACAAACCATCGTGCGCCGTGTAGCGATAGAGCTTGCCCGCCGGGTTCGGCTCCGAAGCGTCCTGCACCATCGTGCCGGACCAGAAACGGCCCTGGCGATCGCAGCGGCCATCGTTGAAACGCATGCGCGCGGCCTCGTGTGCCACGTCCGCGAGCGGCCGCACGCTCACCTCGCCTGTCCGCGCGTTCGCGGCCGGCTCGTGCAGCGTCACGGCGAACAGTCCCGTCTCCAGCGCCGCGAGCACGCCGCCATCGCGCGCGAATGCAAAGCAGCCAATGCGCTCGGGCAGCGCCCACTCCGTGCGGCGCGCCGTATCGACCGCATAGCGCACGAGCGTTTGCGCGGGAATATCGACCCAGTAAAGCGCGCTTTCCTCAGCGCGCCACACGGGGCACTCGCCTACCGACGAGCGGCGCGCATCGTGCGCTTCGAGCGGACGCGCCGGCGCTGTCGACACTGCATCCAGCGTCACTGCCTGCTGCGTGCTCAACGCTGCTCCTTCTTCCAGGCTTCGTAGGCAGCAAGCGTGGCCTCGTTCGGCGGATAGGTGCCGGGCAGCGCCGCGCCCGCTTCGATGCGCTCGGTGATGAAGCGTTCGAGCGTTTCCTGCTCGGTGGCGTCGCGCGCGACTTCCTCGGCCAGATGGCGCGGAATCACGACCACGCCGTCCGCGTCGCCGACGATGATGTCGCCCGGAAACACGGCCACGCCGCCGCAGCCGATCGGCACGTTCAGGTCGACCGTGTGGTGCTTGCAGAGATTGAGCGGCGCCGAGGCGCCCGCGCAGAACACCGGAATGCCGAGCGCGGCGATGGTCGCGCTGTCGCGCACCGGGCCGTCCGACACCATGCCGGCCACGCCACGCACCTTCATGCGCGTGGCGAGGATCGAGCCCATCGAGGCGGCGTCGGTCACGCCACGGCAGTCCTGCACGAGCACCGCGCCCGCGGGCACGGTCTCGACGCCCTTGCGCTGCGGATGCTCGGGGTTCTGGAACGCGCTCAACTGGTCGAGGTCCTCGCGCGCCGGGATGTTGCGCATCGTGAAGGCCGGGCCGACCAGGTTCGGCGCGCCCGGCGCAGGCGCGGCGAGCGGCTTCACGCCCTG
Source organism: Paraburkholderia acidiphila (assembly GCF_009789655.1). Taxonomy (GTDB): domain Bacteria; phylum Pseudomonadota; class Gammaproteobacteria; order Burkholderiales; family Burkholderiaceae; genus Paraburkholderia; species Paraburkholderia acidiphila. Next base: position 552,399 of record NZ_CP046910.1, on the reverse strand, counting down.
CAGGAAGACATTGCGCAGACCGCGCTTGAAGAGTTGCGTGGTGAGCGTGGCGTTGGAAACGTGGCGCAGTTGTTCGAGCGCGGCATCGCTCACGGGGATGGCGGGGGAATTCATCGTGTCTCGTCCGTTGTCGTGTGTCGTGGTGCGCGTGGCGCGGGCGGCGGCTCGAAAAACTGTCGAGCAGATGGGTCGCATTGTTGTAATACAACAAGGAAATTGTCAACCCGCCATTGCGCTGCGAGCCGCGCCAGGATGTATGACGACTCGCCGTCGGATTGGCGCGAAATACATCGTAAGATTCGGCGAACGATGCTTGCGACGACACGATTCAAGTCGAGAAACCCGCGCCCAGAAGCCGCTCCGGGCGTCCGACCCCGAGTCCGCACTAGGGAAACCCCCAGCACATCAATATTTGCTTTACAACTTTGCTCCAAATAGAATGATGTCTTACATGAGGGGCCCGATGCGCACCGGCACCGCCCTTCATCCCGGCCAGCGGGAGACCAGCAACGCGGCTACCCAGGCCAGCACCGGGCGCCACGCACAGAAACACAGCCATTCGGGCTCACCTTCCGGCACCGCTTCATGCCAGAGCCCGCCAACAGCAGGAGACGAGCAGTGCAACGCAAGACTATCAAGGGGGTGCGGTGGTGGATCATCGGCCTCATCATGATCGGCACCATCTTCAACTACCTCGCGCGCAGCTCGCTCGCGGTGGCCGCACCCACGCTGACTGAAACGCTTCACATGACCACGCAGCAGTACTCGTACGTGGTCACAGCCTTCCAGGCCTGCTATGCCCTCGCGCAGCCTGTCGCCGGTTTCGTGCTCGACTCTGTGGGCGTCAAGATCGGCTTCGCGATCTTCGCGTTCGGCTGGGCCATCGCCAACATGCTGCACGGCCTCGCCAGCAGTTGGCCCGCACTCGCAGTCTTCCGCGGCATGCTCGGCATGACCGAAGCCGCGATCTTCCCGGCAGGCATGAAGTCCATCAGCGCATGGTTCCCGGCCAAGGAGCGCTCGGTCGCGACCGGCTGGCTCAATACCGGCACCTCGATCGGCGCGATGCTCGCTCCGCCGCTCGTCGTGTGGTGCATTCTCAAGTTCAACTGGCAGTTCGCGTTCGTGCTGACCGGCGGCGTCGCGCTGATCTGGGTGGCGCTTTGGCTCGTGTTCTTCAAGATGCCCGCCGAACACCCGCGGCTTTCGCAGGAAGAAGCCGACTACATCCGCGAAGGCCAGACCGAAGCGCAGAAGTCGACCAAAGGCCGCCGCGCCTCGTTCAAGGAAGTGCTCAAGACGCGCCGCTTCTGGGGCATCGGCATTCCGCGCATGCTCGCTGAACCGGCATGGCAGACCTTCGGCGCGTGGATTCCGCTGTACATGGTCACCGTGCGCCACATGAACCTGAAGGAAATCGCGCTGTTCGCGTGGATCCCGTTCCTCGCCGCCGACCTCGGCTGCCTGGTAGGCGGTTACCTCGCACCGCTCTTCATCCGCTGGTTCGGCTGCTCGCTGATCACCTCGCGCAAGCTCGTCATCACGACCGGCGCGCTGCTCATGATCGGACCGGCCTGCGTGGGCCTCGTTGCGAGCCCGTACGCTGCCATCGCCCTCTTCTGCGTCGGCACGTTCGCACACCAGACGATTTCGGGTGCGCTGTTCACGCTCGCTTCGGACGTGTTCGGCCAGCACGAAGTCGCCACGGCCACGGGTCTCTCGGGCATGTTCGGCTACCTCGGCGCGACGGTGTTCTCGCTCATCGTCGGCATCGTGGCCAGTACCATCGGTTATAACCCGTTGTTCGTGTGTCTCATGCTGTTCGACATCATCGGCGCCTGCGTGGCATGGCGACTGATCTCGAACGAGCAGAACGACAACGCGGCCAACCCGGCGCTTCAGTCCTCGCATAAAGTGAAGGCCTGATCGCCCTGTTCACCGGCCGGCGCCCGCGAGGGTGCCGGCTTTAGGCATTTCTACGTGAGGACAATCACAGTGAAGAAAGTTGCATTGACCGGCGCAGCCGGCCAGCTCGGCACCGTGTTGCGCAAGGGCCTGCTCGAACGCGGTGTGAACCTGCGCTCCGCGGCCGGCTCGAAGCCGCTTGAACCGCTCGTCGCGGGCGAAGACGTGATGCACGGCGATCTGCGCGACCCCGCCGTGGTCGATCGCCTGCTCGACGGCGTGGACGTGCTGATCCACATGGCCGGCACGAGTGTCGAGCGCCCCCTGCCCGAGATCATCGAAAACAACCTGCGCGGCCTCGTCGAAGTCTACGAAGGCATGCGCCGCCACGGCACGAAACGCATTCTGTTCGCAAGCTCGAATCACGCGATCGGCATGTACCCCGTGGAAGAAAAGCTCACGCTCGACTGCGCGTTCCGCCCGGACGGCTTCTACGGTCTTTCCAAGGCATGGGGCGAATCGCTCGCGCGCCTGTACTGGGACAAGCACGGCATCGAGACCGTGAACGTGCGCATTGGCAGCTGCCTGCCGAAGCCCACGGAGTTCCGTCAATTGAGCACGTGGTTCGGCCACGAAGACCTGTTCCATCTCGTCGATCGTGTGATCAATGTGGACGAGATCGGCTTTGCCGTGGTGTGGGGCGTGTCGAACAACACGCGCCGCTACTGGATTCAGGAGGGCGCGAACGACGACGCGAAGCGCCTCGGCTACGAGCCGAAGCAAAATTCGGAAGACTGGGCCGCTGAAATTCTCGCGCAGCAGAACCCGCTCGACGCCACGGCGCAACGCTATCAGGGCGGCAGTTTCGCCAGCTTCGATTTCACGCCGGTGGACCAGCGCGGCAAGCGTTCGTGATACGCCGCTTCTCCGGTGTTTGCGTTTTAGCGCCCCTGCGGGCGCTTTTTTTTGGTTCTTCGCGGGTTACCGGAGAGACCGATTGCACACAGGCTGTAGCCGGCCACAAACGGTGCTTTCCTCGCATGGGCGATCGGACTTTGAGGCCCGTTCGGCATCTACACAGGATCGACTTCAAACGTCGAACGCGGCCGCCTTTTGTAGAGATTTGTACAGATTTGTACAACGTATAAAGTCAGATGAAATGCAACCGTAATCCAGAGTGAAAGTCTGCACGGCCGTACGGCATGTTGCGGGCCCACCCAACACAATTCGTTAAAGGATTCTGTGATGTCCATGTCCTCAGTGAACGGCTCAACCTCTGCTTACGATGCGTATTTCGGCTTCTCGCAAAAGCAGTCAGCTGCGTCGGACTCGCCCGATCGTGCCACGCTCAACAGCTTTTCGACCCAGAAAACGGTCACGGCCATCAATACGAGCACCGGCGCGGCCGAAACGCAGACACTGCGCGCAACGCCACTCGCGGTTGCATGGGCGCCCCAGATGTTCGTGCAGGGCGACAAGAACAACGACGATTCCCTGTCGCTCGACGAATTCCAGGCTCAACTCTCGCGCGCCGGCGTGGGAGCCGACGACGCAAAGCAGCTTTTTAGCAGCTTCGACACGTCCAACGACGGTCAGGTGTCGCTTACCGAGTTCGTGACGGGCGTGAGCAAGAGCATTTCGAGCGGAAGCCAGGTGTTCAACGATCTTCTGGATTCCTATACACGAGATGCAGACGGCAATCTGGATCAAGCGAAAGCCGACAATTTCCTGAGCACTGGCCTGAGCCTGGCCGAAACGTTCTGGAAAAATCTCGGCTAACAACACAAAACGCGCCGGCCGCATACAAACTCGCATCTCATCACGCCGCAATGCACGTTGCGATGCCGTTCGAGCCGGCGCAGCCTTGCGTGATCACGCAACCACGCTCGATCCGCACGTCGACAACCTGAACGCCCTGCCGATCGTTTATACGGTCAACTCACCGTCACGCACGACGATGCGCCCGTTCGCAACGATGAGCTTGCGCTTTGGCCGCGCGACAACGGCATGCGCAACACTCTGCGCCTCCACGACCACGAGGTCCGCACGCGCGCCCACACGCAGACCGTAGTCGGCGAAACCGCAGCCACGCGCGGCGGCATCGCTCACGCAATCGAATGCGATCGCGATGTCGTCGTCGCGACGCAGGTCGTAGCGCAGGCCGATCAACATGGCGCGCTCGAGCATGTCGGGCACGCCATACGGCGACCAGGTGTCGCGAATGCCATCGTTGCCGCCGAACACGGTAACGCCCTTCTCGCGGCAGAGCTTTAGCGGCGGAACCGGGCGCGAAGGCGGCGCACTCGTGAGCAACGCCACGCGCAGTTGCGCGATGCGGTCGATCAATGCGTCGCGCTCGCGGTCCGGCAACGCGCCCAGACAAAACGCGTGGCTCACGACAACCTGGCCTTGCATGCCGAGCGCCTGCACGCGATCGAGCAGCAGTTTCAGCGTGAACGCCCCAACCTCGCCAGGCTCATGCAGATGAATATCGATCGGCTTGCGATGGCGCTGTGCCAGTTCGAACGTGGCATTCAGCGAAGCCACGGGATCGCCGTCGATCAGTGCCGGGTCGAGCGCGCCGAGCACGTCGGCGCCGGCCGCCAGTGCGCTGTCGAGCAACTCGACCGTACCCGGGCGGATCAGCATGCCCGACTGCGGAAACGCGACGATCTGCATGTCGAGGACATCGCGCAAGGTATGCCGCGTGGCAAGCACGCCTTCGAGATAACGCAAACGCGCGTCGGTGTCGATGTCGACGTGCGTGCGCATGCGCGTCGTGCCGGCCTGCACGAACGCGCGCGCCAGCGCGAGCGACTGCGCAGCGGCGTCGTGGCCCGACGTCTTGCGCCATTCGCGCTCGTTGCCGATGCGATCGGTGAGCAGCGGCCCGACCTCGTTGCGATACCACGGGCGGCCCCAATTGCTCTTGTCGAGGTGCGTGTGGCCTTCGACGAAGCCCGGTAGCAGCAAGGCCGCGCCGCCGTCCACGACCGGCACGCCCGGTTGTACGGGCACGTGCGGTCCGATTGCCTCGATGCGACCGTTGGCAAGCGCGACGCATACGCGCTGGCCGTCGGCCAGGCAGACGTTGGAGAGATGAAGTGAGGAAGTCATGGATGTCATGCCGATGCCACGGAGCCCCCAGTGTGCACTGAATCGCGCTGATCGCGACGAAATCCGCGGCATTGACGGCCAGCCAGTGACGAAGTTTCATGTGGCTCCGGCCTGTCTCGTCTTGACTGATGACACGGCGAGCGGCCTCCCGCGTCAGCGATCGGCGTGGCTGTGCCCCACCCCCCAAAAAAAACGGCGGCGCCGGGTAAACCCGGCACCGCCGAAGATACTGCTTTCGGAGCGTGAAAAGACTTAGAAGCGGTGAACGATACCGACCGCGCCCGCCACCTGGCTGCGCGACGAGGACGGTGCGCTGTTCTGGCCGTCGCCGATGTCGGCAGTTGCGTTGATGATGCCGCTCGGGCTGGTCGGGCTAGGCGTGCCCAGCGTCTGGCCGCCCGCGCGCTGGTATGCTTCGACGAAGTAGATGCCCGTACGCTTCGAGAGCGTGTAGTACTGCGACATGTTGTACTGTGCGTACGAAGCAGCGCTCTGGATGCCGTTGGCCTTCGTCGCGCGCGTATAGGAGAAACCCGCCGCGAGGTCGAGCACGGTGATCGGCTTGTAGTGCAGCACGACACCGCCCGTGTTCCAGATCTGCGTGTCGGTGAAGTGCGAATTCACGCCCGGAATGTACTGAACGTTCGAGTACGCGACGGAGATGTCCCACTGCGAGCTGAACTGGTAGCCGGCCGTCACGGCGAGGCGCTGTTGCGTCTGCGCCCACTGGAAGCCATTCGTGAGCGCCGAAACGCCGGGCTCCCCACCGCTGTTCGCCGTCGAGTTATCGCCCCACGTGCCGCCGCCAGGCGTCGAATTGCTCAGGCGCTCGAAGCCCACTGCGATGCCTGCCGGACCGTGCAGGTATTGCGCGGCCACGCTCCACGTCTGGCCTGCGCCGGTGCTGCCCGCCACGCCGCCCAGCGCGTACATGCCGCTCACGGTCAGGCCCGCGATGTTCGGCGACGTATAGACCAGCGAGTTGTTGATGCGATAGATCGTGTCCATCGAGTCGATATCGCCCGGGTGCGCGCCGTATGCGCCGGTCAGCCACGTGGTCGGGCTGTACGGCGAGAGCAGCGTGTAGTAAGGCGCGTACTGGCGGCCAGCCGTCAGCGTGCCGTAGTTCGCGTTCGCGACGCCAACCCACGCGGCACGGCTGAACATCAGGCCCGAAGTCGATTGCGCACCGGTTGCCGAGTTGTAGCCTTCTTCGAGCTGGAAGATCGCGCGGGTGCCGCCGCCGAGATCTTCGCTACCCTTGAAGCCGAAACGCGAGCCGGCCCACACGCCCTGCACCATCTTGACCACGGAAGCGCCGCCAGCGTTGCTGCCCAGCTTGGCGGAACTGCTCTGATAACCAATACCGGTATCGACGATACCGTACAGCGTGACGCTGCTTTGCGCGTGTGCGCCGAGCGCCGCGAGTCCAAGCGCGGAAGCGAGGATAGTTTTTTTCATCGGTAGTCCTATCTTTAGTCGTTGTGGTTTGATACTCGTTAAAACCCTGGTTGCTACATTTCCTCCTGTCCGGCTAGGAGCGAGTCACCCCTGAAGCGCTCCTTGCCGAATGTGTCTCCTTAGTGAATCTCGGGTTCGCCGCCCGCGCTGGCGCACGCACCGCCCACGCCGTCACGCTGCATGAAGTCGAACTCGCAGCCGTTGTTGGCCTGCATCACGTGCATCTGGTACATCGCGCCATAGCCGCGCTTGAAGCGCGGTTCCGGTGCGACCCACGCGGCCTTGCGGCGCGCCATCTCTTCGTCGGAAATCAGCACGTTCAGGCGGCGCTCCGGCACGTTTAGTTCGATCAGGTCGCCGTCCTGCACGAGTGCGAGCGGACCGCCGATAAACGATTCCGGCGCCACGTGCAGCACGCACGCGCCATAGCTCGTCCCGCTCATGCGAGCGTCGGAAATACGCAACATGTCGCGCACGCCCTTCTGCAGAATCTTTTGCGGAATCGGCAGCTGGCCCCACTCGGGCATGCCCGGCGCACCCACCGGACCCGCGTGCTGGAGCACGATCACGCTGTTCTCGTCGCAGTCGAGATCTTCGCTGTCGATGCGCGCGGCCATGTCGTTATAGTCCTTGAACACGACGGCCTTGCCCGTATGCACGTGCAGGTGCTTCTCCGCCGCGCCCGGCTTGATCACGGCGCCGTCCGGCGCGAGATTGCCGCGCAGCACGGCGAGACCCGTATCCGGCATGAGCGGCTTCGCACGGCGATAGATCACCTCTTCGCTGTAAATTTCGGCGTCAGCAATGTTCTCGCCGAGCGTCTTGCCGTTCACGGTCATCTGCGTGCCGTCGATCAGGTCGCCCAGTTCCTTGAGCATCGCGCGCAGGCCGCCAGCGTAGTAGAAGTCCTCCATGAGGTACTTGCCGGTCGGGCGGATGTTCGCGAGCACCGGCGTATGGCGCGCGATTTCGTCGTACTGCGCGAGCGTGAGATCGACACCGGCGCGGCGCGCGAGCGCGATCATGTGCACGATCGCGTTGGTCGAGCCCGAGAGCGCGAGACACGTCGTCACCGCGTTATCGACCGACTTGCGCGTGATGATGTCCGAAGGCTTCAGGTCTTCCCACACCATCTCGACGATGCGCATGCCCGTTTTCGCCGACATCTGCGCGTGGCGCGAGTCCGGCGCGGGGATCGAGGCGAAGCCCGGCAGCGTGAAGCCGAGCGCTTCCGCGGCGCTCGTCATCGTCGATGCCGTGCCCATCGTCATGCAGTGGCCCGGCGAGCGTGCGATGCCGCCTTCCACGCCCTTCCAGTCTTCTTCGGTGATTTTGCCCGCGCGCAGGTCCGCCCAGTACTTCCAGGTGTCCGAGCCCGAGCCGAGCGTCACGCCGTTCCAGTTGCCGTTGAGCATCGGGCCCGCGGGCAGGAAGATCGTCGGCAGGTCCATCGAAATCGCGCCCATCAGCAGCGCGGGCGTGGTCTTGTCGCAGCCGCCCATCAGCACGACGCCGTCGGCCGGGTACGAGCGGATCGTCTCTTCCGCTTCCATGGCGAGGAAGTTGCGGTAGAGCATCGTAGTGGGCTTCTGGAACGGCTCGGACAGCGTTTGCACCGGCAGCTCGATCGGGAAACCGCCCGCTTGCCAGATGCCGCGCTTGACCTCTTCCACGCGCTGCTTGAAGTGCGTATGGCAAGGGTTGATCTCGCTCCACGTATTGAGGATGGCGATCACCGGTTTGCCCGCGTACTCTTCGCGGCTGTAGCCCATCTGCGCGGTGCGCGAGCGATGGCCGAACGACCGCAGGTCGTTCACGCCATACCAGCGGTGGCTGCGCAGTTCTTCGGGGGTCTTTCGCTTCTTGCTCATCTTGCGTTGCTCCAGGTGTTTCCAGTAAAGCCGCCGGCACTGGCCTAGCGTTGCTCCTTCACGCGCGACACGAGCTGTGTCGGGCTGACGAACTGCAGGGCAACCAGCACCCACGCAAGCGTGATGGCCATATAGATCATCGCCATGGCGTCGATGGATTGCGGCGCACGCACGCCCGTCGAAAAGACGGCGTAGTACAGCGCAACCACCAGCGTTTGCGTGTCGGGTCCGGCGGTAAAGAAAGTGAGTTCAAACATGCCGATCGTGCGCACGAGCACGAGCAGCCCTGCCGCCAGCATCCCGGGCACGAGAAGCGGCAGCAATACATAACGGAAATAGCGCAGCGTGTTCGCGCCGAAAATGCGCGCGGCCGATTCCAGGTTCGGATCGATCTGCTCGATGAACGGCGTCATCACGAGGATCACGAACGGCAGCGCGGGCACCAGGTTCGCGAGGATCACGCCGGGCAGTGTGCCCGCGAGACCGACCTGGTACATGGCGGTCGCCATCGGAATGCCGTACGTGACGGGCGGCACCATGAGCGGCAGCAGGAACACGAGCATCGCCATGCGCTTGCCGGGAAACTGTGCGCGCGCCAGCGCGTAGGCGGCGGGCACGCCCAGCACGATGGAAAGCAGCACGACCGAGCCCACCACTTCGAACGTCACCCACAGCACGCTCGAAAGCTGGAAGTCGCGCCACGCCTGCGCATACCAGTGCAGCGTGAAGCCTTGTGGCAGCGGCGTGCCGAACCAGCGCGTGGCGATGGAGTTCACGCCCACGGTGGCGATCAGCAGCACCACGTTGAGCAGGAAGAACACAACGCCGCCCCAGACGAATACTTTCCAGAGCACGTCGGGCAGGCGCGAAGCGGGTTTTGCCTGCACGGCATCGGCGGCGGACGCGGCACGCTCTTCGCTCGCCTGCGCACCCGTGCGCAGGCCGGCCGCGTTACGTTGATGTGCGGTCATCAGCCTTTCCCTCCACTCACCGGGCCCGAGTAGAAGAAGCGCTTCGCGCTCAGCATCGCGGCCACGACGATCAGCTGCACGAAGCCCATCACGATCGCGATGGTCGAGGCGAGCGAGTAGTCATAGCTCTCGAACGCGGCTTCGGATGCGGCGATGGAGATCACGCGCGTGGGGCCTGCGGGCGCACCGAGCAGCACCGCCGAAGGAAACACCGAATACGCCTGCACGAACGAAAGACACGCGGCCATCGTGAGGCCGGGCGCGAGCAGCGGCAAATAGATCTGGCGGAACTGCTGCCACGGTCCTGCGCCGAGCGTCGCCGCTGCGCGCGCGAGCGTGGGGTCGATGCCGGTGACGTACGAGAGCGTGAGCAGAAACGCGAACGGGAAACCCGAAACGATCAGCGAGATCAGCACGCCCCAGTAGTTGTGCGTGAGGCGAATCTCTTCGCTCGTGTACAGATGCAGCGCGTGCAGCGCCTGCGGGAACCAGCCGTTCGGGCCGAAGTAGCTGAGCATGCCGTCGGCGATCAGCACCGTGCCGAGCGTGACGGGAATCACGAGCAACGTGGTCACGAGCTTCTGGTACGGCGACTTGCGGCGCAGCGCGAAGGCCACCGGCAGCGAAAGCCCGACGTTGATGAGGGTCGCGGGCACCGCCAGCTTGAGCGTGACGAATACCGTGGGCCACAGCGCAAGGTCGTGAATGAACTGCAGGTAATTCGCGAACATGCCGCCGCCGTTCATCGGCTTGAACGACAGCACGAGGCCGTAGGCGAACGGATAGAGGAACATCGCGATGATGAAGCCGAGCGCGGGCGTGATGAGCCAGCCGCGCGAATCGCGCGGCGCCCGGGTCAACGACGCAATGAGCGTGCTCACGACGCACGCTCCGCATAGGCCAGCACGTGCGAAGGCGCGACGCGCAGCGTGGCGCGCTCGCCCGCTGCGAATTCGCCTTCCACGCGCGCCCACAGCTTGCCGAACGGCGCGTTGGCGAGCAGCAGCGAATCGCGGCCGCCGTACTCGACCATTTCCACTTCCACATCGAAGGCGTTGGCATCGCCCGCATTGGCGCGCTCGAAATCTTCGGGGCGCATGGCCACCGAAATCTCGCCGCCGTTCAGTTCGCCCATCGGCACGCCTGTGAGCGTGATGCCCGCCGACGACATGGCGACATGGTCGCCCTGCTCGCCCGTAATCGCGAACGGCAGCACGTTGCGAAAGCCCATGAAGCGCGCGACATGCAGATTCGACGGACGGCTATAGACTTCCTTGGGCGTCGCCACCTGCTGCACGGTGCCCTCTTTCATCACGACGATGCGGTCCGCCATCGAAAGCGCTTCGTCCTGATCGTGCGTCACGTAGATCGTGGCGCGTTCGAGCTGGCCGTGAATACGGCGGATTTCCGCGCGCATTTCAATGCGCAGCTTGGTGTCGAGATTCGAGAGCGGTTCGTCCATCAGCACGAGCGGCGGCTCGATGACGATGGCGCGGGCAATCGCCACGCGCTGCTGCTGGCCGCCCGAAAGCTGGCCCGGCAGCTTGTTTTCATGACCGACGAGCTGCACGAGCTGCAGCGCCTCGCGCGCGCGGCGCTTCGCCTCTTCGCGCGGCACGCCCTGCATCTTCAGGCCAAAGCCGACGTTCTCCAGCACCGTCATGTGCGGGAACAACGCGTAGTTCTGGAACACCATGCCGAAGCCGCGCTTCTCGGGCGGCAGCACGTCGATGCGCAGGTCGTCCAGCCAGATGCTGCCGCTCGTGAGCGGCTGCAGACCGGCGATGCAATTGAGCGCCGTGGATTTCCCGCAGCCCGAAGGCCCGAGCAGCGCGATGAATTCGCCACGGCGAATGTCGAGGTCGAGATTACGCAGCGCGGCGAGCTGCGTCCCCTCCGCGTTGGTGAAGCTACGGCATACCGAGTCGAGGCGCAGACGATCGAAAGAATGCTTCATGACACGTTCCTGACCAACAAGACTATAGGATCAACCTGCGTGAGCAGGGATCGCGGACGGCGCCCCCCAACCGAAGCCATACGAGCACCGCCCGTCCATTGCCGATTCTTCCTCTCGCTACTGCGACTTCTGCGAACCAACTTCGCGGTCCCATTTCTGGAACGCGGCGACCATGGCCTGCGCCGAGAGCGGCTGGACATGCGGATAAGCCGTGAGCCACTTCGCGTACTCGGGGCGGCCGTACTTCGCGATCACGTCCTGGCTTTCCTTCGGCGCCATTTGCAGCGTGACGTCCTTCACCGCGGGGCCCGGGTAGAAGTAGCCGTCGTCATACGTCATGGCCTGCTGCTGCGGCTCCAGCATGAAGTTCATGAGCTTGAGGAGCACCGCGAGCTTCTCTTTCGACACGCCCTTCGGCACGACCATGAAGTGGGCGTCGTTCACCCACGTCATGTTGTTGAACGCCTGCACCTTGAAGTCGGCCGGCACGATGCCGAGCGCGCGCGGGTTGATGTCCCAGCCCGTCACGGTCACGGTCATGTCGCGCGTGCCTTCGCCGAGTTCCTTCATGACCGCCGAGGTGCCGCCCGGGTAGTACGGCACGCACGTATTCAGTTCCTTCAGGAACGCCCAGGTCTTGTCCCAACCGTTGATCGGGTCTTGCGGGTTCTTGTCGCCGAGCAGGTACGGCAGGCCCATCAGAAACGTGCGGCCCGGACCCGAGTTCGCCGGACGCGCATAGATCAGCTTGCCGGGATTCGCCTTGCACCACGCCAGCAGTTCCTGCGGCGTTTGCGGCGGCTTGGCGACCTTGGCCGGGTTGTATTCGATCAGCGGACCGGCCGGCATGTACGACACTTCGAGGCCATAGCCTTGCGCGAGGTCCTGCATCTTGCGCGGGCCCGGCGCGTACTTGTCGAGGACGCCCGGCAGCGCTGCCTGCTGATCCGGCAGCAGTTTCATCCAAAGATTCTGTTCGATGCCGGCGGCGAGCGCGTCGGTGCCCGTCAGCACGAGATCGATGTCGGCGCGGCCTGCGGCCTGCATCGCCTTGATCTTGCCAGGCAACTGCGGCGCGGGCGCGTTGGTATAGGTGATATTGGAGACGAGATTCGGATTCTTCGCCTTGAACGCTTCGAAGGCCTTCTGCGTGAGCTGCAGGTTACCGGCCACGTCGACAATGTTCAGGGAAACGGGATCGGCGTTGGCCGCGCTCATGCCGAGCGCTGCGGCAGCCGCCACACACACGGCCAGCACGCTGGCCTTCAAGCGTCCATCGAACATCGCATCTCCTCACACTTGTTATGGAATTTGTTCTAACGCGGCCATTTTTGTATTGCCCAAGCCGGACACAGGATGCCGAACCACGCACCAAGTTGTCAAGCAACGTCAGGCTCTTTGTGAGACTACTGTGAGCCCCTTGTCGGAATCCGTTTGGAGAAAGCGCCTGCAAGGCTTCTGCAGGCGCTTTCCTGACCGCTTTTGCGGGATTACTGCTTCACCAGCTCGCCGTCGCGCAAACGCCACAGCGCGAGCGGATTGTCGTTCTGCAGTGTGACCGGCAGAAGTTCGGCCGGCAGATCCTGGTAGCAGACCGGACGCAGGAAACGCTCGATCGCCATCGCGCCCACCGACGTCGTGCGCGCGTCCGAGGTGGCCGGGAACGGGCCGCCGTGAACCATCGCATACGACACTTCGACGCCCGTCGGGAAGCCGTTCGCGAGAATGCGGCCGGCCTTGCGCTCGAGAATCGGCATCAGGCGCGCGGCCATCGCGTAGTCGTCGCGGTCGATGTGCAGGGTCGCCGTGAGCTGGCCTTCGAGGTGCTCCGCCACGCGCGCGAGTTCGGCTTCGTCGCGGCACGCCACGACCACCGAGGTCGGCCCGAAAATCTCGTCCGACAACGCGTGCTGCGCGAGGAACTGCTCGGCGCTCGCCTTGAACAACACCGGCAGCGCGTCGCAATGCGCGTCCGCCTTCGTGCCTTCGGCCAGGTTCTCGATGCCGGGCAACTGCTTGCGCGCGGCAACGGCTTCGCCATACGTCGAGGCGATGCCCGCCGTCAGCATGCTTTGCGAGGGCTTCTGCGTGAGCGCGGCGCTTGCCGCCTTCACGAAGCGGTCGAGTTCCGGCGAGTCGATCGCGAGCACGAGGCCCGGGTTCGTGCAGAACTGGCCCACGCCCATCGTGAGCGAATCGACGAAGCCTTGCGCGAGCGCTTCGCCGCGAGCGGCCAGCGCCGCGGGCAGCACGAACATCGGGTTGATGCTGCTCATTTCGGCGTAGACCGGAATCGGCTCGGGACGCGCGGCCGCGATGTGCGAAAGCGCGAGACCGCCGCGGCGCGAACCCGTGAAGCCCACAGCCTTGATGGCCGGATGCGCCACGAGCGTTTCGCCCGCTTCATTGCCGCCGCCGAAGACGAGCGAAAACACGCCTTCGGGCAGACCGACGTCAGCCACCGCCTGCTGGATCGCACGGCCCACGAGTTCCGAGGTGCCGGGGTGCGCGAGGTGCGCCTTCACGACGACCGGGCAGCCAGCGGCGAGCGCCGAAGCCGTATCGCCGCCCGCCACCGAAAACGCCAGCGGGAAGTTGCTCGCGCCGAACACGGCCACGGGGCCGACCGGAATGCGATGCGCGCGCAGGTCCGAGCGCGGCAGCGGCTTGCGATCCGGCAGCGCCGAGTCGAGCACGGCGCCGCACCAGCGGCCGTCGCGCACGAGCGATGCGAAAAGACGCAACTGACCGACCGTGCGGCCGCGCTCGCCTTCGAGGCGCGCCTTGGGCAGCGCCGATTCGAGATGCGCGCGCTCGATCAGCGTGTCGCCGATGCCGACAATGCGTTCGGCGATCGCTTCGAGCAGGCGCGCACGCGTTTCGTGCGGGGCCGCGCGGAAGGCGTCGAACGCCTGCGCCGCGAGTTCACAAGCGCGCGCGACTTCGGCCTTGCCGCCAAGGCCGAACGACGGCTCGATCTCCTGACCGAGCGCGGGCGCGAAGGCGCGCATCTCGCCCGCCTCGCCGCGCACCGCTTGCGCGCCCAGCAGCATTGCTCCAGTAATCTGCATCTTCGCTCCGTTCAATTGCTTTTCGCCGCCGCTTACGCGTTGGCGGTCTGGGCCGAAGCGGCCAGCTTCCGCTCGAATGCGAGCAGCGCCTTGGCCGCCTCGCCGATCGCCGGCAGCGCCTCAGCGGGCGACTGCGAGAGCAGCGGCAGGATCGGGCCCATGTCGGCAATGCCCGAGAGCGTCACGGCGTCGTGCAGCACGCGGATCAGCGAGATGTCGTCGCGCAGCGTTTCGAGCGGCATGAACGCATCGTAGAGGCGTTGCGCTTCTTCCGCACGGCCTTCCTTCGCGGCCTTCAAGAGCGCCATGATGGTGTTCGAAGCGATACAACCCGAGCCCGTGGTCCAGGCGGCCAGACCGAAGTCGCGCACGTGAACCAGCGCCGGGCGCTCGCCCATGCCCGAGACGACCTTCGAGGCCGGCACGCTTTGCAGCAGGCGGCGCAGATACGGGTCGTTCGCCGGGTCCTTGCGCACGATGGCGTACTTGACGGCGATGAGCGTGCCGCGGTCGATCAGGCGCACGAGCGTGTCCACGTCGACATAGTCTTCGCTCTTGATATAGAGCGTGAGCGGAATGCCAGCGGTGTCGGCGATGCGCGTGAGGCCCGCTTCCACGCCTGCGGGCGTGGTGAAGCCGGACAGCGGCAGCACCATGGCCGTCTTGTACTGCGTTTGCGCGAGGATGCGCGCCTGGTCGAGCATCTTGCCGTAGTCGGGACCGATGGCCGGAATCACGCGCGTTTCGGGCGCGGTGAGGTCGGCAAGCATGTCAAGCAACTCACGGAATTCGCTCACGGCGACGTGGTACAGGTTCGCATTGCCGCCGTACAGCAGCGTGCGAATGCCGCCCGCTTCCATATGGCGGATCAGCTTGCCATTCTGTTCAACGTCGAGGGAGAAGTCGGGGCGGCGTGCAAGCGGCGGCACTGCCATCACAGTCGAGGCGAATTCGCTCTCGACAATCGGGGACACGTTCATGAGGCCTCGTGCTGGGATGGAGGGTTGTCAATAGGATGCACAGTAGCATCGGCTCGCCGTAGTTGTCAAACAACTTGTTGCATTTGTTAGGGTTTGTTCGGAGGGCCCCGCAGCTGTGGGCCGCCCCGCCCCTGCGCGGTCGGGACAGGCCCCGTAAAGGAATATTGTAGAATCGCGTCCGAATAATGGAACCGGTTCCATTTACCATGTCCGTTCCGTGGCTGCCGCGGTGGCGTGTCACGCGCAGCGGGCAAGATCGCTACGCGGACACGGTCGAATCACGCCGCGCCGAACTCATACAGAATCCCACAATGTCTGAATCTCCTCTCACGACACGCCGCGGCTTCCTACGCACGGCAGCGGTGCTCGTGCCAGCCAGCGCCCTGGCGGGCTGCGAAGGCGGCAAAGCACCGTCGAGCGCCGCCGCCACGGCGGGCAGCGCCGCCTCTGCGCCGAACACCGCGCCTCAAGCCGGGCAGGCCGCCTACAAGCCGCGCTTCTTCGACGCGCGCGAGTGGGCCTTTGTCGAAGCCGCCGCCGACCGCCTGATTCCCGCCGACTCCGAAGGTCCCGGCGCGCTGGAAGCAGGCGTGCCCGAATTCATCGACCGGCAGATGGGCACGCCCTACGCGCACGGCGCGCTGTGGTACATGCAGGGGCCGTTCCAGCAAGGCGTGCCCGAACTCGGCTACCAGTTGAAGCTCGTGCCGCGCGACATCTACCGGCTTGGCATCCAGGCCGTGAACGCGTACTGCACGAAGGCGTACGGCAAGGACTTCGACGCGCTCGACGCCAGCACGCGTGACAGCGTGCTCAGCGCGCTCGAAGCGGGCAAGGTCGAACTGGACGGCGTGCCCGCCTCCGTGTTCTTCGGCCAGTTGCTGCAGAACACGCGCGAAGGCTACTTCTGCGACCCGATCCACGGCGGCAACCGCGACATGGCTGCGTGGAAGATGATCGGCTTCCCCGGCGCGCGCGCCGACTTCATGGATTTCGTCAACCAGAACGGCAAGCCTTATCCGTACGGCCCGGTCTCGATCAACGGAGAGCGTACGTAAATGGCGATCAAGAAACCTCACGTCGATGCCGTGGTTGTCGGCTTCGGCTGGACCGGCGCGATCCTCTCGAAGGAACTGACGGAAGCGGGCCTCACCGTGGTCGCGCTCGAACGCGGCGAGTATCGCGACACCTACCCGGACGGCGCGTACCCCAACACCATCGACGAGCTCACGTACAACATCCGCAAGAAGCTCTTCCTCGACCTGTCGAAGACCACCGTCTCGATCCGCCACGGCGTGAACGACACGGCGCTGCCCTACCGCCAGCTCGCCGCGTTTCTGCCCGGTGAAGGCGTGGGCGGCGCGGGTCTGCACTGGTCGGGCGTGCATTTCCGCATCACGCCCGAAGAGCTGCGCCTGAAGAGCCATTACGAAGAGCGCTACGGCAAGAAGTTCATCCCCGAAGGCATGACGATCCAGGACTACGGCGTGACCTACGACGAACTGGAGCCGCACTTCGATTTCGCGGAGAAGGTCTTCGGCACCTCGGGTCAGGCGTACAAGGTAAAGGGCAATGTGGTCGGCGACGGCAACGTGTTCGAAGCCGCGCGCAGCGACAACTTTCCGTTGCCCGCGCAACTGAATACGTATTCGGCGCAGCGCTTCTTCGACGCGGCGAAGTCGCTCGGCCTGCACCCGTACCGCCTGCCTTCGGCGAACACCTCGGGTCCGTACACGAACCCGTACGGCGTGCAGATGGGTCCGTGCAACTTCTGCGGCTATTGCAGCGGTTACGCGTGCTACATGTACTCGAAGGCTTCGCCGAACCTCAACATCCTGCCCGCGCTCAAGCAGGAAAAACACTTCGAACTGCGCTCGAAGTGCCACGTGCTGCGCGTCGAACTCGACGACACGAAAAAGCGCGCCACGGGCGTGACCTATATCGATCCGGCGGGCCAGGAAGTGTTCCAGCCCGCCGACCTCGTGATCGTTTCGGCGTTCCAGTATCACAACGTGCACCTGCTGCTGCTCTCGGGCATCGGCAAGCCCTATGACCCGGTTTCGGGCGAGGGCGTGGTGGGCCGCAACTTCGCGTACCAGAACCTTTCGACCATCACGGCGTTCTTCGACAAGGACACGTGGACGAATCCGTTCATCGGCGCGGGCGGCAACGGCGTGGCCGTGGACGACTTCAACGCCGACAACTTCGATCACGGACCGCTCGGCTTCGTGGGCGGCTCGCCGCTGTGGGTAAACCAGGCAGGCGTGAAGCCGATCAGCGGCATCGCCACGCCCGCCGGTACGCCGAACTGGGGCGCCGGCTGGAAGAAGGCCGTGAAGGACCACTACGCGCACACCGTTTCGATGGATGCGCACGGCTCCAACATGTCGTATCGCGACGTGTACCTCGATCTCGATCCGACCTACCGCGACTCGTACGGCCAGCCGCTGCTGCGCATGACCTTCGACTGGAAGGACAACGACATCAAGATGGCGCAGTACGTGACGGGCCAGATGCAGAAGATCGCCGAGGCGATGGGCCCGAAGGCCATCAACGTGTACACACGCGAATTCGGCGCGCACTTCGACTCGCGCCGCTACCAGACCACCCACCTCGTGGGAGGCGCGGTGATGGGCAGCGATCCGAACACCAGCGTCATCAACCGCTATCTGCAGAGCTGGGACGTGCATAACGTGTTCGTGATGGGCGCCTCCGCGTTCCCGCAGGGGATCGGCTACAACCCGACCGGCCTCGTCGCCGCCCTCGCCTACTGGAGCGCGAAAGCCATTCGCAACCAGTATCTGAAGAACCCCGGTCCGCTGGTGAGCGTGTGAAGAGCCGCATGAAGAAGAATATTATTTCCATGTGCGCGAACGTTGCACGCGCAACGGTATCGGGTGCGGCTATCGCGGCATTCACGTCATTCGCGGCGCACGCGGCCGAACTGCCGAACGCCGCGCTCGTCGCGCACGGCGAATACCTCGCGCGCGCCGGCGACTGCATTGCCTGCCACACGATGCAAGGCGGCAAGCCGTTCGCGGGCGGACTGAAGTTCGATACGCCCATCGGCGCGATCTACTCGACCAACATCACGCCCGACGCGAACACCGGCATCGGCAAGTGGAGCTACGACGACTTCGCCAAGGCCGTGCGCCAGGGCGTGCGGCCGAACGGCGAAACGCTTTACCCGGCGATGCCCTACCCCTCGTACGCACGCCTGAGCGATGACGACATGAAGGCGCTTTACGCGTATTTCATGCAAGGCGTCGGGCCCGTGCAGGCGCAGAACCGCGCCGTGGACATTCCGTGGCCGCTCTCGATGCGCTGGCCGCTCGGCGCCTGGTGCATGCTGTTCGCGCCGAAGGTGCAGGCGTTCGACGGATCGCACTACAACGACGCGATCGTCGCGCGTGGCGCGTATCTCGTGCAGGGCCTCGGCCACTGCGGCGCGTGCCACACGCCGCGCGCAAGCACGATGCAGGAACTCGCGCTCACCGACCTCGAAGGCGACGATTTCCTCGCAGGCGGCGGCCCGATCGACGGCTGGGTGCCCTCGAACCTGCGCGGCAACCCGCGCACGGGCTTAGGCAGCTGGAGCGAGGACGACATCGTGCAGTTCCTCAAGTCGGGGCGCAATCTGCATACCGCCGCATTCGGCGGCATGACCGACGTGGTTCAGCACAGCATGCAGCACATGAACGACGCGGACCTGCTCGCCATCGCGCGCTACCTGAAGACGCTGCCCACGAGCGACCCGAAGGAAACGCCGTACGCGTACGATGCCGCGGCCGCGAACAAGCTGCAAAGCGGCGACGCGAGCGCACGCGGCGCGGCGGTCTATCGCGACAACTGCATGGCCTGCCACCGCAGCGACGGACGCGGCTACACGCGCGTGTTCCCGGCACTCGGCGGCAACCCGGTCGTGCAGGGCAAGGACCCCACTTCGCTGATTCACGTGCTGCTCGCAGGCAGCGCACTCGAAGGCACGAAATCCGCGCCCTCGTCGTTCACGATGCCGCCGTTCGGCTGGCGTCTGTCCGACCAGGAAGTGGCCGATGTATCGACCTTCGTGCGGGCGAGCTGGGGCAACGCCGGCGCGCCAGTGAGCGCCGAAGACGTCGCGAAGGTCCGCAAGACCGTCACCGTGAGCACGCCGGCGTCGCCTCCCGGCGCAACGCTCAAGCGCTAACGCACTCAGCGCCGCACTTTTCCCTTCCCCGCGTTTCACGTCTGCGGTCTCGTTCACGAGGCCGCAGGCGCGTACGCGCATAACCAGAAATCGCTCACGAGGCGATCCATAGACGTTGAAACAACAAATGATGAGAAAACACCTGCTCGCCGCACCAGTCCTGTTCTCGCTCGGCGGCGTCGCTCTGGCGCAAGGCTCGGTCACGCTGTATGGCATCGCCGACGCCGGCATCACGTATCGCAGCAACGAGCGCACGGGCACGACCGGTGCGTACACGGGCCATTCGAACGTGGGCCTCTCCACCGGCAACCTCTCGGGCAGCCGCTGGGGCATCAAGGGCAAGGAGGATCTGGGCAACGGGCTCGCGGCCATCTTCCTGCTCGAAGACGGCTTCGACATCACGAACGGCACCTCGGGCCAGGGTGGGCGCCTGTTCGGTCGCCAGGCCTTCGTGGGCCTCTCGGACCAGCGCTACGGCTCGCTCACCATGGGCCGCCAGTACACTTCGCTCGACGACTTCGTCGGGCCGGTCGCGCCCGTGAACTTCATCGGCGGATTCGGCGCGCATCCGGGCGACATCGACGACCTCGACCAGACCACGCGCGTGGACAACTCGGTCAAGTACACGAGCGCGAATTACTCCGGCTTCACGTTCGGCGCGCTGTACGGTTTTGGCGGCCAGCCCGGCAGCATGAAGCGCAAGGACACCTGGAGCGTGGGCGCGGGTTATGCGAACGGCCCGCTGCGCATGGGCGTGGGTTATGAGCGCTCGGACAACAGCAAGACCGGTCTCGACGACCCCACCTACGGCAAGTGGCAAGGCACCTACGACGGCACCTTCAACTCGTCGATCAACGAAGGCTATGCGAGCGCGCAATCGCAGCAGGTCGTGGCGGCGGGCGCGACGTGGGACTTCGGTCCCGCCGTGGTGGGCGTGAACTACAGCAACGTGCAGTACCGCCCGGGCGCGAATTCGCTGTTCTCGGGCAACGCGATCTTCAATATCGCGGGTATTTTCACGCAGTGGAACGTGCAGCCGCGCACCCATTTGTTCGCGGGCTACAGCTATACGCGTGGCAGCGCCGTGGAAGGCGTGGATGAAGACGCGCAGTACCACAACGTTTCGGTGGGCGCGACTTACGATCTCTCGACGCGCTCGACGGTGTATCTGCTCGCGGGCTACCAGCATGCATCGGGCATGACGCTCGACGCCGCCGGCAATCCGGTCGCGGCGACGGCTTCGGTGTCCGACAAGGGCAACGGCCACTCGTCGGCCACGCAGTCGCAAGCCATTGTGAGCGTGGGCTTGCGTCAGAAGTTCTAAGCAAGCTTCGACTTCGTTGCTGGTGCAACGAAGCGGCGGGCGCTCATGCTGTGAGCGCCCGCTTTTTTTCAGCGGTGCCGCCGTTCAGTGCAACACCTCGGGCCGGTCCAGCAGGCCGTAAAACTCGTCGATCGTCACGGTAGGCGCGAACTGCGAAAGCGTGGCGACGATCACGTCGTCGCAAATCGCCGAGCCCGCCGCCGACTCGAGCTGAACCCCGGCCGCGGCTGCCTGGCTTTCGGCCAGTTCGAGGGCGATCGACAGGATAAAGCGTGCGTCGGTTTGGGTGAGTAGGGTCTTCATGCCTGCTCTAACGGCGCGCACGCGGAGAATCTTTAGGGTTTTGTGGGGTTTCGCAAGGTTTGGTAATGGTTGCGCGCGCCCCGATGCTCAGCGCGTGCGCGCCACGAACTGCCCGGGGCTCGTGCCCGTCAATCGTCGGAACATTGCAATGAAAGCCGACGATGTGGCGTACCCCAAATCCAGCGCCACGGCCTCGACGCTGCGCCCCGCGTGGAGCATGGGCAGCGCGTTCACGAGCCGGATGCGCTGGCGCCACTCCGTCAACGACATGCCCAGCTCGTGTTGCGCGCGGCGCATGAGCGTGCGCTCGCTCATGTGAAACGCATCGGCCAGCTCGGCGAGCGAACGGTTGTCGGCGGGATTCTGGCGCAGCACCTGGAGGATCGCGTTCAGATCGGCGTCGTCGGTATGCGGCACGAAGCTGCCCGTGGTCGCGCAGGTCGAAAGTTGATCCACGAGCACGCGCAACAGACGCGCGCGCTGCGCGTCGCCCTCTTCTTCCACCGGCGTCACGCGCAGGTGCTCGAGAATCGCGCGCACGAGCGGCGACACCATCACCGCGCAGCTCGTTGCCGGCATGCGCGTGCACAGGTCGCGGCTGATGTACACCGAGCAATGCACCGTCTCCTGCTCGTTGAAGCCCACGTGTTCCGTGCCCGGCGCGATCCAGAGCCCGAGGTGCGGCGGCGTGATGTAGTGCTCGTCGCCCGCCTTCACCTCGGTCGTGCCGCTGAACGCGTAGACGAACTCGCCCCACGGGTGGCACATCTGCGGATAGGTGGCGTGCGAAGGCATGTGCTCCATGCGAAAGAACACGGGCGTGGGCAGCACGTCGGTAAAAGGTGGCAGGCGCAGATGGCGCGCCGGGCGCGTACGATCAGGCGCTTTAGGCTGGTTGGGCATGGCGGTCTGGGGCTATCGATTGTCAGTTTTGCGCTATATGCGCGCATCCCGACGCATCAATACTACGCCCACTGCCCACAAACTTCAGCCGAATCCTTCAAGTCAGCGAGTCCGCAATGAGAAAGCAAGTCGACGCAACGGCCGTGGCCATCATGGTGGCGCTATGCCTCGCATGGGGTCTGCAGCAGGCCGCGATCAAGGCGGTGGCCGGGGACATCCCGCCCATGCTGCAGATCGGGCTGCGCTCGGGCGTGGCGGCGGCGCTTGTCTGGCTCTTCAACCGGCTCGTTACGCGCGAGCGCTGGCTGCCGGGCGTGGCGCGCGGCGCCGGGCTCGTCACCGGCGGCCTGTTCGCGATCGAATTCGTGTTCGTGGCCATGGGTCTGCGCTGGACCAACGCCTCGCACATGGCCGTGTTTCTGTATACCGCGCCGATGTTCGCGGCCATCGGCCTGCATCTGCGCCTGCCCGACGAACGCCTCGCGCGGCTGCAATGGGTCGGCATTGCGATCGCCTTCGCGGGCATCGCCATCACGTTCCTCGGACCCGCGCTGCTGGGCGGCGGCACACCGGGCTCGCCGCTGTGGCTGCTCGGCGACTTCATGGGCCTGTGCGCGGGCGCGGCGTGGGGACTCACCACCGTTGTCGTGCGCACGAGCCGCCTGAGCGAGGCGCCCGCCACGCAAACGCTCTTCTATCAACTGGCGGGGGCTTTTGTCGTGCTGATGCCGTTCGCGTTTCTGACCGGCCAGGCGCACTTTCGCGGCACGCCGCTGGCCCTGGCTTCCCTCGCGTTCCAGACGCTGCTCGTCTCGTTCGTGAGCTATCTCGTGTGGTTCTGGCTGCTGCGCCGCTACCTGGCGGCGCGCCTCGGCATCCTCTCGTTCATGACGCCGCTGTTCGGCGTGGCGTTCGGCGTCGTGCTGCTGCACGAGCGCGTCGAGCCCGCGTTCCTCTTTGGCTCGGCGCTCGTGCTGATGGGTCTGCTGGTGGTGAACGCACAAAGCTGGGTGCGCCAGGCGTTCGGCCGCCGTACCGCCAACGCGCGCGGCGCGCAGGCTTCCTGAGAGAAAGTCGCTCGCTACGCCACCGCGTCGCCGCGCTTGCCTGACGGCAGCTCGCGCACCACCACGTACTCGGGATCGCGCTGCTGGCGCGCGAAGATCGCCAGGATCTCGCGCCACGCGGGCCACAGTCCCGCATAGGGCTTCGGCATTTGCGAAGCCACGGCGTCATGAAAACCGGGCAGCGCGTGAAACGGCACGCTCGGAAACATGTGATGCTCGATGTGATAGTTCATGTTCCAGTAGAGAAAGCGCAGCACGGGGTTGAGCAGCACCGTGCGGCTCGACACGCGGTGATCGAGCACGTTCTCCTTAAGCCCCGTGTGCTGCGTGAGCGCGCAGAGTTCATGCAGCCAGGTGCCGTAGGCCCGCGAAACGAACAGGAACAGGATCGGCAGCCAGCTATGCGCGAGCAGCGCCCACGCGAACACGGCCACGTAGCACGCGAGCAGCACGCGTGAATTCGCGCACATCTTGCGGTACTCGGCTTGCGGCACCACCTCCTTCGCGCCCTTCGTCACGATGCCGAAGCTGTGCAGCACGATCGCGCCGAGAAACTGGATGCCATGCGAAATACGCAGGAAATCCGTCACGAGCTTCACGTAGCTGAGCGGCCGCTTGAACGCTAGTTCGGGGTCCTGATAAGGCTCGGCGGTCAGATGCGTGAAGGTGTGGTGCCGCGCATGCAGCCAGCGGCTGTACACCTGTTCGCGCCACGACATGAAGCAGATGATCCAGTAGGCGGTCTCGTTCATCCAGCGCGTCTTGAACGCGGTCCCGTGCCCGAGTTCGTGCGCGGCGGCCTCGCTGAACGCGAACACCGTGCCGTACAGCAATAAGGCGGGAATCGCCCAGGCCGTGCCGAGCGAATACCACGCGAGCACGCCGGTCGCCACGACGAGCGCGAGGAAGCCGCCCACCTGAATCAGCCCCCGTGAGTCGGTGCGAGTGGAAAATGCCTTGAGACGCTTGCGGTCGATTTCCACCCGGTACCACGCATTCATGTCGATGTTCATTTGCCGTGCTCCGCGCGAGAGAGGGTCTCTTTCATGCCTGCTTTCACCGGTATGAACCCGCGTACTTCTGCACGGGCGCGAGGTTGTCGCGCGTGACGAAGCTCGGACCGGAACTCACCGTCGAGCCGGTATAGACCGGCTTGAGGTCGTACTTCGCGAGACGCGCCGCCACCTTCTTGTCGTCCTTGAGCGCGGCGACGATATGGGCCGCGTCAGTGGTCTTGTCGCGCACAGCGATCGCCATGGCCGCCACCGGGAGATAACCCTGAAGATAGGGCTGCTGATCGATTGCGAACTGGATCTGCCCAGCCTGGATGGCCTTGAGGATGTCCGGCGAAAGATCGAAGGTCGCGACATAGAGCTTGCCGGCCTTGCCCGCGTCGGTCACGCCGCGCAGCACGCCCATCGCCTGGTCGGGGCCGAGCGCGAGAATCGCCTGGGTGTTCGGATGCGAGCGCAAATAAGCGGCCACCTTGCTTTCGATGACGGTCGGGTCTTCGCCGCTATCCATCGTGGACTTCTTGTAGTCGGCGCCGATGGCGTCGGCAAAGCCCTTGCAGCGGTCCCACAGCGCCTGGATGTCCGCACCGTGATTCACGCATAGAAAGTCGTGAATGCCAGCGGCTTTCGCACGCTCGCCTGCGGCCTTGCCGGCTTCGTATTCGGGCTGGCCGATGTGCAGGATCGCGCCGAGCTTCATGCCCGCTTCCGGGCCGCCGTTGATCGTGATGAGCGGAATATGCTTGGCCTTCACGCCCACCAGCCCCTTCTGGATCATCTCCTGATTCGGCACCGTGGTAATGACGCCCGCGTAGTTGCGCGCCGAAGCCTGCTCGAGAATGCGGACCATGTCGCCGGTGTCGCCCGTTGGCGGATTGCGGTAGTCGACCGGGACGCCGAAGTCTTCGCTCGCGTCGCGCATGCCGTTTTTCACGGTGTTCCACCACACGTTCGAATCCGAGCCGTGACTCACCATCACGAAGCGCTCGTCGGCGTGCGCCGCATTCGCCACGAGTCCGCTGCAGAGCGCCATTGCCGCGAGCGCGGCCGCGCAAACGCGGCCCACGCGAAATCTCGCCATGTTCATGGGGATGTCTCCGGTTTGTGTAGTGTCGACGCCCGCGCGGACGGCCGGTATGAGGCCCGTTTGGGATGGCCCGTGTGGGATGGTTAAAATGTAGTTGAATGAATTTCCGCTCTCAAACGGAATCTTGAGGAAAAATCCTCAGAACCAATCGTCTAATGGAAAGCACGGAAAGCCCACATGAACACGAGACGCAAACCCACGATGGAAGACGTCGCCAAGGCCTCGGGTGTGAGCTATTCCACGGTCGAGCGCGTATTGAACGGGCGTGGCGGCGTGGCGCGCGACAAGGAAGCGCGCGTGCTCGAATGGGCGCGCAAGCTCAAGATGGACCGCGCGCTGGACGAAGTGTCCGTGCGCTGGCTGCGCATCGCCATCGTCACGCAGAAGCCCGATTCGCCCTACTACGTCGCCTTGCGTCACGGCTTCGAGCTTGCGCAGAAGTCGTTCGAAACATACCGCGTGATGTGTCAGCTCACGTTCTTCGACGACCTCGAACCGAAGTCGCTCGCGCGCGTAGTCGAGCGCGCCGCGCAGAAAGCCGACGCCATGATCGTCGTGGCCTATGAGCACCCCGTGGTAGTGGATACGCTCTCGCGCGTGGCGCGCAAGATGCCGCTCGTCACCATTGCCAGCGATCTGCCCGACACGGGCCGCCTCGCTTATGTGGGCATCGACAACCGCTGCGCGGGGCGCACGGCGGGCGAACTGATGGGCCGCTTTCTGGGCGATGCGGGCGGCCAGGTCCTGGTCATCGCGGGCCTGCGCACCTACCTTGGCCACGAGGAGCGCGACGGCGCATTCCGCTCGGTGCTGCGCAGCCGCTTTCCGGCTTGCGAAGTCGTGGCGACGGTAGAAAGCCGCGAAGACGCCGCCTCGACCGAACGCCTCACACGCGACGCCTTCAAACGATATCCGGCACTACGCGGCATCTACAATCTTTCGGTTGGCGATGAAGGCATTGCGCGCGCGCTCAAGGCGCTCAAGCGTGAGCACACAACGACCCTGATCGGTCACGAACTCACGGCGATCAGCCGCGCGTTGCTCGCCGAAGGCGTGATGGACGCGGTGCTTGACCAGAGCCCATTCGTCGAGGCCGTGCGCGCCGTCGAGGTGATTCTCGCCCACTACAACCGCGGCGCACCCGCGAGTTTGCCGCTGCAAACGCCGATGTCGATTTATCTGCAGGCGAATCTACCGCCGGCAACGGCATGAGGCACAAATCGACCGCTGAGACATCAGGGCCTCGCGCCGCAAGCTTCGGCTTTCTGAGGTAAAGTCGCTCGGGTTCCGACTCACAGCGAATCCTGCAACGATGGAAAACCTCTCCACTTTCACGCCGGTCGCGCTCGAACATGCGAGCCGCCTCATCAACCATGGCCCCACGGTGCTCGTCACCAGCAGCGACGGCAAGCGCCACAACGTCATGGCCGCCGCGTGGTCGATGCCTGTGGAATTCACGCCGCCTCGCATTGCCATCGTGATCGACAAGCGCACGTTCACGCGCGAACTCATTCATGCGAGCGGCACCTTCGGCGTGATCATTCCGGGCGCCGCCGCCATCGACCTGACCTACGCCGTGGGCAGCGTGAGCGGCCGCGAGACCGACAAGTTCGAGCGCTTCAAGATCGCTGCCATTACCGGCCCGAAGCTCGGCTTGCCTTTGCTCGAAGCGGGCTGCTGCGCGTGGATGGAATGCCGCCTGATTCCCGAGCGGCATACCGAAGACGCCTACGATACATGCTTCGCCGAAGTGGTTTCAGCCGCAGCCGACCCGCGCGCGTTTCGCCATGGCCACTGGGAACTCGACAGCAGCAACGCGGACCTGCACACGATCCACCATCTGGGCGCCGGCAATTTCGTGCGCGCCAGCGACACGATCAAGGCGCGCGAACTCGCGTAAGCGGGCACGCATCGTCACGCCGATTCGAGTGGGAGCGTCACGAATACTTCGCATCACAAACATTTGAAAACATGTAGCGGCGCGTCTTTAAACGGCCAGGAGCCACGCATGAGCGAAACCATTGAAACGCAAGCGTCTTTTGGCAGCCCGCAGGCAAGTTCGCAGGCCGGTCGGCTCGGCTACCTTCCCGTTGCGCTGTTCGGATCGGTCATGGGGCTTGCCGGGCTCTCGTCGGCATGGCGGCTCGCGCACCGCCTGTATGGCATGCCGCTGTGGGTTGCTCAGGCCATTGGCGTGCTCGCGGTGCTCGCGTTCTTGATGATCGGCACCGGCTATGCCGTCAAATGGGTCACCGGACCGCATGCCGTAAAAGCCGAATTCAATCATCCGATTGCCGGCAATCTCTTTGGGACCTTCTTCATCAGCCTGCTTCTGCTGCCCATCCCGCTTGCCGACTTCAGCGTGGCGTTCGCGCGCGCGGTATGGATCGTCGGCGCAATCGGCATGATCGTGTTCGCGTGGTTCGTGATCATGCGCTGGCTCAGCCAGCGTCAGCAGCCGTCCCACGCCACGCCTACGTGGATCGTGCCGGTCGTTGGGCTCATCGACATTCCGCTCGCCACGCCCGCTATTCAGATTACGGGTGTGAATGGCGTCCTGCTGCTCGCGCTCGCTGTGGGGCTCTTTTTCGCTGTGCCGCTTTTCACGCTCATCTTTTCGCGCCTGATGTTCGAAGAGCCCATGCCCAACAACCTGCAGCCGACCCTTCTCATTCTGCTTGCACCGTTCGCCGTGGGCTTCTCGGCCTATGTCACCGTGACAGGTGACGTCGACCGCTTCGCCGACGCGCTCTACATGCTCACGCTGTTCCTCCTCACCGTACTCGTGGGCCGGTTGCGTTACCTCGCGATCACCTGCCCCTTTCGGCTCTCGTGGTGGGCCGTGAGCTTTCCGCTTGCGGGCTCGGTGAGTTGCGCCGAACGCTACGCCGACCATGCGCCGGGCCCCGTCACGCATGGCATCGCGATCTTCTTGCTCGCGACGGTCACACCGCTGTTGCTCCTGTTGGCTGCCCGCACGTTGTGGGGCGTGCTGCGCGGAGAACTCGAAGCACTGGCCCACTAGGCCCCCCCACAACCGCGCGCTTGAATTTTATAGACGATCGGTCTAATATCGTCGCCATGGAACCGATCATCGTCAGACCGCGCCGCGGCAGGCCGCCGAAAGACCCGCGCGCGCATGCGGACACCCGCGCAACACTCATTCGCGCGGGCATGGAAATGCTAACCGAGCAAAGCTTCGCGGCCACGGGGCTGGACGCGGTACTCAAGCGCGTGAACATTCCCAAGGGCTCGTTCTATCACTACTTCGAGAGCAAGGAAGCGTTCGGGCGCGAGCTGATGAGCGCGTACGACGCGTACTTCTGCGCGAAACTCGACCGCTGGCTGCAAGACGACACGCGCCCCGCTTTGGAACGCCTGAGCGCGTTCGTCGAAGACGCCAGCAAAGGCATGGCCCGCCACCACTACACGCGCGGGTGCCTCGTGGGTAACCTCGGCGTGGAGGTGGACATCCTGCCCGACGACTTTCGCGAGACGCTCGAACGTATTCTGCAGGGCTGGCAGGCGCGTATCGTGGCGTGCCTGCGCGAGGCCCAGCGCGAAGGCGTGCTCGCAAAG
Organism: Paraburkholderia acidiphila; assembly: GCF_009789655.1. Taxonomy (GTDB): domain Bacteria; phylum Pseudomonadota; class Gammaproteobacteria; order Burkholderiales; family Burkholderiaceae; genus Paraburkholderia; species Paraburkholderia acidiphila. The sequence goes on along the minus strand of NZ_CP046910.1, from coordinate 523,601 downwards.
CGAATCGACCTCGCCTCACTCGCCTCGTTCTTCTGGATTGGCTGGGAAGGCGCCGTGCTGCGCGCGCGACTCGTGCGCAGCGCGGCCCCGCTCGACACATTCTTCAAAGGGTTCATCGCCGGATTGCCTCGCGCGTAAGCCGCGGCAACGCCAACCATTCACTGTTTCAGGAGCGGGAAGCATCATGTTCAAAGCCATTCTCATTGATAAGGAATCCGGATCGTATGAGGCGCGTATCACCGACCTTGACGAAGCGCGTCTGCCGGAAGGCGACGTGCTCGTCGATGTTGGCTACAGCACGCTGAACTACAAGGATGGCCTTGCGATTACCGGCAAAGGCCCGGTCGTGCGCAGCTTCCCCATGGTTCCAGGCATCGATTTCGCGGGCACGGTCGCGCAGAGCGCAAACCCTGCCTATGCGGTGGGCGACGCGGTCGTGCTCAACGGCTGGGGCGTGGGCGAACAGCATTGGGGCGGGCTCGCGCAGAAGGCGCGCGTCAAGGGCGATTGGCTCATTCCGCTTGCGCCGGGCTTCACGCCGCGGCAAACGATGGCCGTCGGCACGGCGGGATACACGGCCATGCTCTGCATTCTCGCGCTCGAACGGCACGGCATCACGCCCGCGCATGGCGAAGTGCTCGTCACGGGTGCGAGCGGTGGCGTAGGCAGCTTCGCCATCGCCCTGCTCATGCGCCGAGGCTATCGCGTCGTGGCGTCGACCGGCAGGCCGCAAGAAGCGGAGTATCTGAAGCAGCTCGGCGCTGTCGAAGTCATCGACCGCGCCTCGTTATCGGAGCCCGGACGCCCGCTGCAAAAAGAACGCTGGGCGGCCGCGATCGATTCGGTTGGCGGTCACACGTTGGCGAACGTGTGCGCGAGCTTGCGCGCAGATGGCGCGGTGGCCGCGTGCGGCCTTGCGCAAGGCATGGATCTTCCCGCCACGGTCGCGCCATTCATTCTGCGCGGCGTGAGCCTGCTCGGCATCAACAGTGTGACGCGTCCGTTTGCTGAGCGGCAGAAAGCGTGGCACGCGTTGGGAGACACGCTCGACCTCAAGCAGCTCGATACGATCACGCATGAGATCGGCATGGCCGAAGCCATCCCTGCCGCAAGTGAACTGCTCGCCGGGCACGTGCGCGGGCGGCTCGTAGTGGACGTCAACCGGTAACGTGCGCAACAGCGGCGAATCAACACCTCACGATTTCGCCGCTTTCGCGAACCCACGACGCCCCCTTTGCGAACTCGCGCGGCGTGACGCCTAGAAGCCGCGTCATCCAGTGCGCCATATGGCTTTGATGCGCGAACCCCGCTTCGAGCGCCACCTGGCTCAGGCTGAGTTTGCCTTCGATGATAAGCGCCCTCGCCCGTTCCACGCGCCGCCGCACCACATATTGATGCACCGGCATGCCCAGCGTCTCGCGAAACAGGGCCTTGAAATGCGGCATGCTCAAGTCGACCAGCGCTGCGAGTTCGGCGAGCGTGAGACGCTGATCGAGATGGCTCTCGATGTAATCGGTCACGCGCGCCGCTTTATGCGCCGCCAGCACGGCGGCCCGGCCTCGTGGCGCATCCTTGCAGCCGAGCAGCCGCACGACCATTGCGGTGGAAATGCTCTCGGCGAATAGCGGGTCGCAAGCCGTTCCCGCTTCGATTTCGGCCAGCAGCGCTCCCGCCAGCGCATTGATGCGCGGATCGCGCAACTGGAGATGCGGCTGGATCTCGCGCGGGCCCCACGGGTTCTCCATCTGCTGCGCAATCGATCGCACGAAGCGGTCGTCGAACCATACGCGCAGAATCGTGCAGTCGCCGTCATCCGTCCATTCGCCTTCAACCCCGGCCGGCACCACGTCCGCGTCGCCGTGCGCCTGAAGTCGCGATTGCCGGCGGCCGTCGCACGCGCATCGAGCACGCACTGGCGTACCGATATGGATGCCGACGCGGTGATACGTCATCGCGGGAAAGCGATGCTGCCCCGCACTCACCCTGAGCAGTTCGGCGCCGCCGCCGTGCCAGCCCAACCCAACGCTCGAACGCAGGCTGATGCCGGCTCCTGCCTGCTGGTTCGAATCTGCAGTCACTGCGCTCATGACGTTCCTTTTCGACGCTAATGCCGTGCGGGAAATCGTGCGATGTTTGCGGGCAGTTTACTGGATTACGGCGACGCTCGCGCACCGTGCAATGGAGGACGTATTCAATCATCCGTTTCTGCGCAACACCATCCGTTCGTGCGCGCCGCGCAACTTCCCTATGCCTAGGATGGCGCAGACCACGCCAACCAGGAGAAAGCGATCATGTTCGTGATTTTTGGAGCATCGGGAAAGGCCGGGCGCGTCACCGCTGCCGCGTTGCGCCGTGCGGGCAAGCCTGTGCGCGCCGTCGTGCGCCACCCTCGTCAGGGCGCAAGTCTCGCGGAACTGGGCTGCGAGATCGCACTCGCCGACCTTACCGACCCGCAATCGGTCGCTGCCGCGATCAAGGGCGCTCACGCCGTTCAGTTGTTGTGCCCTGTTCCATCGGGTGATACGGATCCCGAAGCAACCATGCGCGCGATAATCGACGTTGCCACCGAGGCCCTGCTCGCAGACCCGCCCGCCATGCTGCTCGCCATTTCCGACTATGGTGCGGAGCTGCCGTTGAACACTGGCATCACGCGGCTATATCACTACCTGGAAAAGCGGCTGAAGCCCGTTGCGACGCAACTCACGTTGCTGCGCTCAGCGGAACATATGCAGAACTGGGCAGCGTTCATTCCCGGCGCGCTCGCAACCGGTACGCTGCCGAGCCTTCATCTGCCTCTGGAGCGCCGCTTTCCCTCGGTCGCAGCGCAGGACGTCGGCGCGGCGAGCGCCGAGTTGCTGCTCGAATCGCAGCAGTCAGACACAGCGCGAATTGTGAGCATCGAGGGACCGCAGAGAGTCAGCGTGAACGACGTCGCGGCGGCACTTGGCGAAGCGAGTGGTCGCACGATCGCGCCTCATGCGTTGCCGCGCGAATCGTGGGCACCCATGCTTCTCAAGGCCGGACTCAGCGAGAATCACACGCGGCTCATCACCGATCTTTATGACGTCTACAACACCGGTCGTATCGACGTGGAAGCGAGCCGCAGCGAGCGGCGTTTCGGCACGACCGCGCTACGGGACGTGTTCGGCCCGCTCGTTGCGAAATTCAACAGCCAATAACAACCAATAACAAGCGCGCCGCAATGAAAAAACGGCCAGGCGCCTTGCGCGCCTGGCCGCACCCGCATGATTACGCGGCGATCAGAACCACTTGCCGAACTGGCCGCCTGGCGCCAGCGACACGCCACGCAGCACTTCGCCGAAGCCTGCATTGCGCAGCGTCACGAAGCGCTCGTTCGCAGCACCCGAAGCCGTACCGTTGCGCAGGACATCGCGCACGGCCACGAGGCGATTCGGGTCCGCGCCCTGGTCGCCGTTGCCGCTCACCGTCGAGGTGATCGCCCAGATCGTGACCGTGCCATCCTGCTCGACGTGACCCGTGATGTTACGCAGGCCGTCCGTGGCGGGCGACCACGGCAGGTTGGTCGCGCTGTTCGTGCCGACCGGATAGCCCGCCACGCTGTACGAAGTCCCCAGATTCAGGCCATTCTGGATCGTGTAGGCGAGCTTCCACGACTTCGTGCCCGCGTTGTACACCCACTTTTGCAGGCCCGCAGTGGTCTGCTGCGCCGCGTGCGTGTACAGGTCCGTGCCACCCGAATAGCCATCGCCCTCGTCGGCGACATAGAGCGTATTCGCGTCGGCGAACCACACGCCGAAGGGATAGGAAAGCGTCGTCGCCGACTTGTTCGGCGTGGCCGGGAAGCCCGCGAGCACGCACACGTTGCTCGGCAAGCCCGTGGTCGTCAACGTGGCAGCATCGTATGCAAGCGGGTTGGTGGGCAGCTTCGCGCCCGCCACCGGCACGCCTATGCCGGTCGTGGGGCACGCCTTGCCCGTGGTGTCGACGAAGTACACCGTGTTCACGCCGTTGCTGCCGCTACCCTTCGTGAAGTACACGACGTTGTTGAAGACAGTCAGCCCGCGGTAGTTGTCGTCCTTGCCGACTTTGTCGGCCTTCGCGCCGAGTTGCGTGACGGAAAAGCTCGCGAGCGGCGTGGGGGTGCCCGGCGTTTGCTGCGCTTCGTGCTGGTGCGTCGCTTCGATGAATTGCGCGCCCGCACCAAGAATCACGCCTGCCGGCTGCGGATTCGCGCCGTTGCCTGCATTGCCCACGGTGTAGTAAAAGCCGTTGCCTTCGCCATTGCCATTGCCGTTGTTGAGCAGCGCGCTGCGGCCATTGTTGCCGCTATACGCGTTGGTCTGCGTGAAGGAAAAGTGCCCTTCGGCATCGAGCCGCGCCACGGCGCGATAGAAGACCTGACCGTCCGGATTCGTCGGATCGATCGCGCCAGGCGTATTCGAGTTCGAGACGTCGATCGAGTTGACCGGCGCAACGTAGCCCATGAACGTGAGGTAACGGCCGTCGCTCGAGAGGTTGAGCGCGAGTTCGGACTTGGAGCTGAAGCTCGTCACGAGCTGGTCGTGACCATGGCCCGGATGCAGGCTGTTGGGCACTTCGAGCGTGTGGACGACCTGGCCTCCCGGCGTGATGGTGTCGAGGAAAATGCGCGACGTGATGCCAAAGCTCGGATCGTAAAGCACGTTGTTCCAGACTGCCGGATAGGTGCCGTCATTCGGCGCGCCGCCCGTGGGGCAGCTCGCCTGCGCGCTATTGCAATTGGGCGGCAGCGCCATGCCGGCGGTAACGTTGCTCGACACATTGTCGTACACACTGCGGCTCACGACGAGCAGGCCCGAACCACCGAAAAACGCGTCCGCGTTTTGCGCGGCTGCGGCGCCTGCACTGGCGCAGACCAAGGCAGCGGCAATAGCAAGACGTGAGGGACGTGCGGTAAAGCAGGCGCCGCACAATGTAGAGCGAAGGGTATTGATGGCCATCTGTAGCGTCTCCGAAAGGAATTACAAGCGTTTTGTCAAGACGAACTCGGGGTCAATCCCGCTTACCGTAGCGATATTTTGTGAAAGATTTGTTGCAGCGGCGCGGGCTTCGCTCACGCAATTTCCTCTGCGGAAAGCCAGCCTTTTCAGTCTGCTTTTTTGCGGCGACGATTTCGTTTGTTATCCTCATCATTTATTCGCCCGTGACGCAAGGTTTAGTCAAAAAGCCGCCACACGATAGCAGGATTCAATTTGAATCCTGCCTGTCACCATACTGTAATTGACTCTACGCGGAGCCCATCAGACATCCGCAAAGCCCGCAAAACATGAATAACGGGAGAGGCTCGTGAGACCATTGCGCCCCCTGATTGCCGCGCTCATTTGCGGCGTATGTGCGCTGACGTGCCGCGCGCAGGATGTAACTGGCTGCGGCAGCACGCTCGCCGCCCCCCTCTACACCCACTGGGCCACCGACTACCAGAAGTCCGGCGGCGGTAAGGTGGTCTATCGCAGCACCGGCTCGACTGACGGCCTCAAGGCTATCGTCGCGCACACCGTCGACTTCGCCGGTTCCGACGCGCCGCTCACGAGCGAGCAATTGAGCAAGGAAGGATTGCGGCAGTTTCCCACCGCGATCGGCGGCGTCGTTCCCGTCGTCAATCTTCCGGGCATCAAGGCCGGACAGTTGATGTTGACCGGCGAGGTGCTAGGCCAGATCTTTCTCGGCAAGATCCTGTATTGGGACGACCCGGCCATCGCGCGGCTCAATCCGAAACTGAAGATGCCCGACACGCCGATTGCAGTCGTGCGGCGTCTCGATGGTTCGGGCACGACGCTGATCTGGACTCACTATCTCTCGCAGGTGAGCCCCGAATGGAAACGCAAGGTAGGCGAAGGCACCAGCGTTCACTGGCCCCTGGGAATAGGCGGCAAAGGCAATGAGGGCGTTGCCACGTTCGTCGGCTATCTGCCCGGGGCGATTGGCTATATCGCCTGGGACTTCACGAAGCAGAATCATCTGACCTACACGGCCATGACCAACGCGGCGGGCGTGGTCGTGGAGCCGGGCGTCCAGACATTCAGCGCAGCCGCGGCAAATGCGGACTGGTCGAGTTCGCTCTTTCAGGTGCTGACCAATCAGCCGGGTAAGGACGCATGGCCCGTGATGGGCGCGACCTACGTGCTCTTGCAAGCCACGCCAGACCACTCGGCGCGCAGCGCCGAAACGCTGAAGTTCTTCGATTGGGCGTTCACGCACGGCGCTCCGACGATTCAGGCACTGGACTATATTCCGCTGCCCGCGGTCGTAGTCACGAAAATTCGCGCGCAATGGCACGGCGATAAAAGCGCCGAGGCCGCCAATAAAGCGGTGGCCGTGCAATAACTTCCACGTCAGTTCACGAGTGTTCTCACGCCAGGCGCCTTTGCGCCGGGGAGGCGTTGATGAAACGGGAAGCGGCTGAAGAGGTCGTGAAGGCAATCGCGACCGAAACGCAAACGCCACTGGAAATCGTCGCGAAGATGTATGAGCAAACGTGGGCAGAGTTCAGCGACGGCGCACGCGTCATGGATTATCTGACCGTGCTCGTCGCGCGTCGTGTGCGGGAGACTCTTCGGAACATGCGCAAGAACGCGCACTGAATGCCGGCATGGCAGCGCGCCGATGCCGCGCGCATGTACGAATCAGCGCCTGGCCGCCTTGCGCCGGCGGGGATCGGCTTTGCGGCAGAGGTCGGTCAACACCCAGCGGGCAATGATCTCCGGGCGATTCGTTCCGTACTGCGCGGACTTGATTTCGTTTTCGAAGTAGACGATGACGTTTCCGGCCATCACGCGGTACGCGCCCGCGTAGTTCACGCCATCCACGTCGATATTCAATGGATGGGTGGTTTCGTATTCTGCAAGAGCCAAGGTAAACGCGGAAATGTCTAAATTATGACAATAGCGTTTCACGCCTCCCTTGGTCAATTAAATATGCGTTTTGTTTCATATTATCGGTTGCGGTCCCGATTTAGCGCATTACGTATGGCTTTCACGCCCCTTTATCGGGGCTCGCATTAATGCCGCATGACTCAGCCTTCCATAGGGGCTCGCCGCGAACCATCGCTCGCCCACGGAAGCGCTCCAGGCATTCACCCAGCGCGTCGCCATCATTTTTTCGGTCCCCGCTTCGGCATTCATCAACCGCTTCATGGCGAGACCAAGGCGGTGCATTGCGTACCGCTTACGGCGTGCTTCGGTGTCCACTCGCGCATTCATCGTCTCGTCTCTTCCGGTTGAGTATTGCGCAGACAAAAGCCTGGAGACCCACCTGCACCGATACCTTGCGAAGCTGGAACATGACCCGCGCTGAACCGCACGAGAACGCACATTAAGGCACGGAAATAAAGGCGGAAACATCAGGGAGAGTATTGAGGGCAGTCTTTATGAAAGCGCTTTCGCCGGGCAGTGCGAATAAGGGCGCGTCAGTCAAGGCGCTCTGGCTCTCCATTCACTCGCGACACTACGCCAGCCATATGACACTCCACTCGTTAGTGCGCCACGCATTCATGCCTTTTGTCGCAATTCAACCGATGAATGGCGGCGGCTTAGCGTCGCGCCGCGCGATCATGATGGATCGGCAACCCCAATTCAGAAGGTTCACAGCGCGTAAATTCATGCGAACAACGACACACGGCGGCCCCCGTTTCGCGCTCGGACGCGCACTGAAGCAACCGCTGCTGAATGCGGTGGCGCGGTTGCCCGACAGCGTTCAGCGCGCGATGTTCATGCCGCCGATACGCCGCATCTTCATTCGCGTTCCGGTATTGCGCGCGGTGTATTCTGGCTGCCTGAGGCGCCATCCCATCGATCTCCACTACGGCACCGACACGAGCGGCCTGGTCGATTCAAACGCGCTGCAACGCGACGCCCGCCTCGCCGAACAACTAAGGCCGTATATGGGCTCGCAACCGACCATCATCCGCCGCGCGCTCGACACCCTGGGCGATATTAGCGGCTATACGTTCATGGACATCGGTTGCGGCAAAGGCCGGCCGATGATCGTCGCTTCCGAGTATCCGTTCGCGTTGGCGCTGGGCTACGACATCAGCGCGGACCTGGTCAGAACGGCCAATGCGAACGCGGTCGTCATGGCGCGGCGCTTTCCACAACGGCCGCCCATTCGCGCATTGCACGCCAACGTCGCCGATTTACGGGTGCCATCAGGCAACGTTGTCGTCTTTCTGTTCAATCCATTCGGCCCCGAGTTGATGGCGTCATTGCTGGAGAAACTCGAAGCGGGACTCACGAGCGGCACCATCCAGCATCTCTTCATCGTCTACGACAACCCCGTGTGCAGTGAAGTCTTCGACGGATCCCGACAATTGCAGCGCTGGTTCGCTGGCGTATTTCCGTACGATCACGACGAAGTCGGCTTCGGCCCCGAAGACCACGAGAACGTCGTCGTCTGGCAAAGCGTGCGCGGGGCTCGCCCTGCCGCATTCGCGGAGCGCAACAGCCGCATTACGACCAAAGACCGGCTCAGCACGTCGTTTGAAGGCTGAATCGTTAGCATCACGAATTCATTCAGGAGACGCAAGTGCCGACCTCCGCCGTGGCGATATACGAGTCGTCGTCGGCCGCATCCTTGCGGTATGCGTTGCGCACGTGCGAGACCGTGGACGCATTTCGTGCGTTGGAGCCGCAATGGCAAGCGCTCTTATCCGGAGCCGAGGCCTCGTCGCCGTTCATCAGCTTTGCCTATTGCGAGGCTGCAGTCGCGGCAGCGCTGAAGAGCGGCGCAAAGGTCGAAGTCGCGACGGTGCACGACGCGCGCGACCTGCTGGCGCTATGGCCCGTTGCGATCACGCGCGAAGGTGCGTGGCGCGCTGCCCGCGCACTGGGCTGCGGATGCGGCGAGGAATACGGCGGTCCGCTGATCGCCGACACCCGGCGGCCGGAGCTCTACGATGCGGCGGTCCAGGCCGTTTCGCAGATACACGCCGACGTGCTCTACGTTCCAATGCTGGAAAACGGCAGCACGCTGCAACGCGCGCTCGACGCCGCGCCGCAGTCATGGGTGCAGCGCGCGCTGCCGCCGCGCTGGCGCGTGATGCCCGGTTATGCAATCAATCTGCGCGCAGCGCCCACCTGGACCGACTTTCTCGCCACGCGGCATTCGACGCTGCGCGCCGCGCTGCGCTCGAGCGCGAAGCGGTTGCGGCGCGAAGGCGAAGTCAGTCTTGGGTGGTGCGACAGCGCCGAGGACACCGAGCGTCTATTGCGGTGGCTATTCGCGAACAAGCGTCAATGGGCGCTCAAGCGCGGAATCGAGTCGCCCTATTTGATGAACGACGGCGTACGCGATTTCTTCGTCGGCCTTGCACGGCGAACCGACCTGACCAGCCTGCCGCTCGTCGCTTATGTGCAGGTCAACGGGCAGCCGGTGGCGGCATCGGTCAATCTCGTCGGCGCGCGCAGCGTCGAGTATTTGATCACCACCTACGACGAGGCGTTCAGTGCGCTTTCAGTGGGAAACCTGCTGATCGAATACATCGCGCAATGGGCGCACGCGCATGGGCGCGATTTCGACTTTCGGCCGCTGCACGGCGACTACAAGGTGCGTTGGGCAGATCGCGAAACAAAGCACGAATCGCGCATCGTCGTGCTCAATGCACGCGGACGTCTTATCGAGTTGGCGCTGTCATGGGCACAGGTCAAGCGCGTCTATCGCAAGGTCGCGACGCTTGTCATGGCGCGCCTGAAATGATGTGGAACGTTCACGGCCTCACCACGCCGCCCTCGCCAGGTGTTTCACCAAGCGCCGATTCGTCCAGCGTTTCGAGCGCCGGGTTGTGATGGAGGACGAGCGCGGCGCCCGCGCCCACGAGCCCGGCACCCGCGAGACATAGCAGGCCCGCGCCGAAACCGCCCGTGCTGTCCTTGATCCAGCCCATCGCATAGGGGCCGAAAAAGCCCGCGAGATTGCCGAGCGAATTGACGGCTGCGATCCCGCCAGCCGCTGCCGCACCCGAAAGGAACGCGGCCGGCAGCGTCCAGATCACCGGCAGGCAACCGAAAATGCCGAAGCCCGCAATGGAGAGCGCCAGCATCTTGAGCACCGGATTATCGAGTCCGGCCGCAGCCGCAATACCGGCCGCAGCGACGGCCAGCGCAAATGCCACATGGCGCTTGCGTTCGAGGCGGCGGTCGGAATGCCGTGCCCATAGCACCATCGAAACGACGCCCACGGCGTACGGCAGTGCGGTGACAAAACCCGTCTGCAAATTCGTGAGTCCGAAAGCCTTGACGATCTGCGGCAGGAAGAAGCTCAGACCGTAATTGGTTGCGTTCGCACCGAAATAGATCAGCGCCACGGCCAGCACGCGTGGATTGATCAACGCCTCCAGCACGCTGAATGTGCGCACCTTCTCGCGATGACGGCGCTCCTGCGCCTGGCGATCGACGAGCCAGCGGCGCTCGTCATCGGCGAGCCAGCGGGCGTCGGCGGGTTTGTCGGTCAGATAGAACAGCACCGCCACCGCGAGCACCAGCGCGGGTATCGCCTCGATCAGATAGACCCACTGCCAGCCGGCGAGGCCACCTTTGCCGTCGAGCGAAAGCAGCGAGCCGGATACCGGGCCGCCAATGACCGTCGACAAAGGAATGGCCGCCATGAAATAACCCACCACGCGCGCGCGATATTTGGCGGGAAACCAGAGCGTGAGTAAAAAAATGATGCCAGGGAAGAAGCCCGCCTCGGCGATGCCCAGCAAGATACGCAGTCCATAGAAAACATGCGCGTTCGACATGCCGGTGCCTCGGGCGATGTCCGGAATGAAGGCCATGGCCCCTGCGATGATGCCCCACGTGAACATGATGCGCGCGATCCAGCGCCTCGCGCCAAAACGCTCGAGCAGCAGATTCGACGGCACCTCGAAGAAGAAATAGGCAATGAAGAAGATCCCTGCCCCGAAACCGAACGCGCTCGCAGAAAGATCGAGCGCCTTGTTCATCTGCAGTGCAGCAAAGCCGACGTTGACCCGATCGAGATACGCCACGAAATAGCAAACGATCAGGAACGGCACGAGCCTCGCGGTCACGCGCGCCATGGTCCGGGCTTCAAGCTCCATATCTGTCTCCTTCGAGGCCGGCGGTGCGGCGCGATGCGCCAGTCACGGGGCCGGTCGGTTTGGTATCGTTAAAGACTAGTCGCTCGCGGCGCGATACGAAAGGACGGTTCACATGGTGGGAAATGGGCCGAACGCAGCGCCGGAGCGGATTAAAGCGGAATTAAAGCTTCGGACAGGAAAGCACTTGCAATGGCTGCATGGCAGTAACGGGCTGAACGCCCTGGGTCGGCGTGCCCTGCACAGGCGTTGAAACGAGGCGCACGCTGTCTGGGCCCGCGTTCGCGAGTGCGTATTTTTCTTCGCTGCCTTGCGGTTGCCAATAGGCACGAAATACCGGGCCATCGCTGAAAACGAGCAGCGTGCCGTGCGTGGCCTGTCCCGCCGAAACGAAATCGACAGGCTCGCCGCTGCGCAATGCGAAGCCCCCGGCTGCGTTCGTTCCCACGAGCCTGCCGCAAGGCGGCGCGGCGTCGGGGCTGGGAGTGGGATCCGCGCCATATGCTGGCTGGGTCGCAAGCAACGCGAATCGGTCGTTCCGAGGCGCGCAAACCGCATTCCCGCGCGTGGAGGCCAGGAACGGCCGCCCAGATCCGACTAACGGGTTGGCAAGCCTTAAGAGTCGCGGGAGGCCTTGCCGAGTGTGTCGATATCGATCTCGAGGACGCGGCAGACATCGCGCACGAATGCTTCCATGGCGGCTGTGCACTCCGGGCTCCCTACCGGGAAATCCTCGGGGTTCTTCTTGCCTTGCGCACGGCGGATGGCGCGAATGCTCGCCTCGAGCGCGCGCGCCTCTGCCCAGATGGGAAGTTTGTCGGGATAGTCAGGATGTTTGCGCGCCATGGCCAGTATTTCGGCAACGGCCAGACGAACTTTAGGCTGCTGCAGCGGACCCCGCCACCGGCATAAGAGACGTAGGCCACCCTTCGCTCGTGCTTTCACCATTTAGCTGAGGATGCCAAACGTTTGCGACTGCACTATTCGCGCCGCTGAAATTCGGCAATGGCCCGCCACATCGCAACAGCATTCGAATACATGGGGAAATGCCCGCAATCCGCAATTTCGGCTAACGCCACGCCCTGCTCGCGAATGTGATCGAGGTACGAGAGCGACGCGTTCTGCTGGCCGTACATAAACATCCGCGGAAACGGCAAAGCGAGAAACTTGCGCATCAAGTCGCCATGATCGGAAAGATCGACCATCGAGCGGAATATCGGCCCTACCGCCTCGGCCCGGACCTTGCAGCGCAAACTCGCGGCATAGAGCGCACTGGCATACGCAGGCGCATGGCGCGTGCGCTCGATGAAATCGCTGAAGAAGCACTCGGCGTCCGCGTGCGGGTAGTCCCCGATCTGCCTGCTGAGAAAACAGTCCTCGGGCGCGATATTGCCTTCGATATCCACGAAGCTGAGTACGCGCTCCGGGTGGCGGTGGGCGAGCATGAGCGCAGTCAGGCCGCCCATCGAGTGTCCGACCAGATGGAAGCGGCCGAAGCCGACACGTTCGAGCGCGGCAAGCGCGGTATCGACGAGAAACGGGATGCCGACTTTCGAAACGTCGGCACACTGCGTTTCGCCGCAACCCGGCGCGTCGTACGCGATGAACGGATGCCCTTCGAATTCGGCGTAACGCACGATATCGGCGTAGTCCTCTTTCGTGGACCCGAACCCGTGAAGGAACACGATCGGTGCTTTGTCGCCTTCACGGTGGATGGCGGAAAGCGCGAGCGCCGTGCCGTCCACATCGAACGAAAGCGCCAAACGGGTAAATTCCTGAGGCATCGTGGTCACCTTGCAAGCGTGTGGCAGAAATGCTGGATTGCGGCACATGCACGCCGCAGCGACACGTCATCCAGCGCATAAGCGATACGGATATAAGGCCCAAGTCCGAACGCACTGCCATGTACCGTTGCCACGCCGGTTTCGTCGAGCAGCGCGTTGGCCACGGCTTCGTCATCCTTGAGAAAACTCCCGCCTCGCGTTGTCGTTCCGATCAGGTCTTCGCATGAGGCGAATGCGTAGAACGCGCCTTGCGGCGCCTCACAGCGCAGCCCCGGCGCCTGGTTTAGTTGATCGACCACGAGATCGCGGCGGCGCTGAAATACCTTGCGCGAGTGCTCGATGAAATCCTGCGGCCCGCTTAGCGCCGCCAGCGCGGCGTGCTGCGAAATGGTCGACGCCCCGGACGTTTGCTGGCCCTGCAGCTTTTCCATGGCGTCGATCAGCCAGCGCGGCCCGGTACAAAAGCCGATGCGCCAGCCCGTCATCGCATAGGCCTTCGAAACGCCGTTCATCGTCAGCACGCGCTCGCGCAAGCGGGGCTCGACCTGAGCCAGTGTGAAGAATTCGAGCTGATCGAAAATCAAATGCTCGTAGATATCGTCGGAAAGAACAAGCACCTGTGGATGAGCGAGCAGCACTTGCGCAAGCTGCTGCAGTTCGACACGACTGTAAACCGCACCAGTCGGATTGGACGGCGAATTCAGAATCAGCCAGCGTGTCCGCGGCGTAATCGCGGCGTCCAGCGCTTCAGCGGTCAGCTTGAAGCCGCTTTGCGCGCCGCATGGCACGTATACCGTTTTCGCGCCGCACAGCTGCACGATCTCGGGGTAGCTCACCCAATATGGCGCGGGCACGATGACTTCGTCGTCCTCATTGAGCGTCGCGGCAAGCGCGTTGAAGATTACCTGCTTGCCGCCGCTACATACGAGCGTATCGCGCCAGTCTACGTCGAGCCGGTTTTCGCGCTGGAATTTGCCAGCGATGGCTTCACGCAAAGCCCGCATCCCTGCGATCTGCGTATAGCGCGTATGGCCCGCGCGAATGGCGGCGATACCGGCTTCGCAAACGTGCCGGGGCGTGTCGAAATCGGGCTCGCCCGCGCTGAGCGAAATGACCGCTGCGCCGCTCGCGCGCCGCGCGGCTACGCGGTCCATGACCCGGTAAATGGCCGAAGGCTTCGCGGCCGCGAGGAAGCGGTTCAAAACGGGGACTTTCTCGTAAATCGGCCCTGCCGGCTCCCGGTTCTCTTCGCTCGCTTTGCTGTCATTCAGCATCTGTCGCATTCCTTATCAAATTTCCCGTACCCGCAGTCGATCATCTGGCAGCAATCGCCTCGAACTCCTTGTCATGCATGACATCCGCCACCGGACGCCCAGCGCGCACCGCCGCCACCATGCCGTCCTGACGGCGGGCGATCCGCTCGCCAAGCTCCAGCACCGTCTCGATCTGGCTTTCAGGAACGAATACCGTGCCGCATCGATCGGCGATCACATAGTCGTTTTCGTGCACGGTGACGCCCGCCATTTGCACAGGCTTGCCCGACTCGACCTGCACCACGCGATTGCGCGCGCTGATCATCGTGACGCCCCGGCCGTACACGGGGTAGCCGATCGCCTCGCTGCCGTCGATATCGCGGCTCACGCCGTCGATGACCGAGCCGCGAATGCGCTTCGCGGTGGCGGCATTGGCGAGAATGTCGCCCCAGCATGAAATGCCCTCCACGCCGCCCGCGATCACCAGCACGCGATCGTTCGTCGTGACCGCGTCGACAACGGGCGAGATGAGGTGCACGCCGGGTTCGGCGTCCTGCTGCGGCCCGAGCAAGATGGTGCTCGCGCGGCCGGCAATCTTCGGGCAGTCCCAAAGCGGACGCAGGCCGTACGTCGCGCCGGGCAGGCCGAGAAAGTCGAGGGCGTCGGACACCGTGTTGGTGTCCAGCGACGCGAGTCGATCGAGGCAGGAAGGCTGGATCATCACACTCGGCTCCGTTGGATAGTCCGGCAATCGTCGCGCCGGGTGGCTGATATGTAAATTTCGCAGTTCGTATCTCGGTGATACGATTTCCGGAACAGCAATCACCCATCGGAAAACGCGAACACCATGAACAGTACGATCGACTTCAGGCTGATACGGCAGCTATGGATGTTCCTCGCGGTCGCAGAGGAACAGCATTTCGGGCGCGCCGCTCAGCGGCTGAACATGTCGCAGCCGCCGCTCACCGAACAGATCAAGGTGCTCGAGCAATCGCTCAAGCTGGAACTGTTCTACCGCTCACGGCAAGGCACGCAGCTGAGCCCGGCCGGCGCCGCCATACTGCCCGCCGTTCGGCAATTCGCCAGCCAGGTCGAGCGGCTCGCGCGGGTCGTACGCGAAGTCGCCGCCGGCCAATCGGGTGTGTTGCATGTCGGCGCCATCACGTCCGCCATGCTCGAAACGGTGCCGCCCGTGCTGGATGCGCTCAAACGCGCTCACCCGCAACTGACCGTGCTCGTGAAGGAAATCGACAGCGTGGACGCCATTCCCATGCTCGAAGCCGGCGAACTCGATCTCGCGTTTGTGCGCATCGACGGCGAAGTGGGCAGCGGCATCGCCACCCTGCCTTTGGCCGAGGACCGCCTGGCTGTGGCGCTGCCGAAGGACCATCCTCTGGCCGCCCTGCCCGGCGTGCGGCTGCAGGCGCTCGCCGGCCAGCAACTGGTGATGTCGTCGCGACAGGTCAGCCCGGTGTATTTCGACTTCCTGACTTCGGTTTGCCGCTCGCATGGCCTGACGCCTCATATCACCCACGAGGTGCGCTCGGTCACCTCGCAAATCGCCTATGTCGGCTGCGGTCAGGGCGTCGCGCTCGTGCCGTCGTCAATGCGCAAGCTTGCGCCCAGTAATGTGGTCGTGCGGCCATTGAAGGAAAAAATCGCCGTGGTCACGGCCGCTCTGTTGTGGAGCACGCACCGTCACCACCCGATGGTCGACGAGGTCGTCGCGTCGTTGAAGAAACGAAAGGCGCGAACGCAGGCGCATTGAAAGCCCGATGAAAATGGGGCTGCGCAGACGACAATGAAAAGCACGCGCGTTTCCTCCAGAAATCATGTCAGCGGTCGTAAACGGAGGAATTACATTTCGTTCCCGGCGGATGCAACGGGGCGGCATCGACTCGCAAGACCATGTTCAACGTTCTGTCCCAGTATTGGGGAACGATACGGCGCACTTTCTCCGCCGGAAACAGCGCGGCACTGAAGCTCGCGCAGTTGCGCGTGATGATCTATCAGCTTCCCATGATGTATGGGCTGCTGGTCGTCAACACGTGGGGCATGGTGCTGCCTCACGAGAGCGTGATTCCCGCATGGCAGGGCGTTATTTGTCCGCTCGTGCTCACGGCATTTTGTTTCATACGCGTCCTCTCCTGGTTGCGCCTCGCAAGAGTCCGTGTCAACGCGGACGATGCGATGACAATCCTGCGCAATTCCGGCAGGCTCGCCTGGGTCTTCTCCATCTCCTTCACGGCGTGGTCGTTGTCCCTTTTGCCTCATGGCGGCGCGGCATTCAAGCTTCATGTTGCCTTTTATATGGCCATCACGGTCATCGGCGTCATCTTCTGCCTGATGAACGTCGTCAAGGCCGCTTTCACCGTTACCGCCATTGTCAACGGCGCGCTCGTCGTCACGTTCCTGAGTTCGGGAAATGGGGTATTCCAGGCGATTGCCATCGATACATCACTGGTATCGCTCGCGATGCTGATCGTCGCATTCACGCAATTCAAGAACTTCTCCGACCTCGTTGCCACGCAAGGCGAAAACAAGCGCCTCGCGAATATTGACAGCCTGACGAACCTGCCCAACCGGCGGGCGTTTTTCGCCGCGCTCGACCAGCATTTCGATGCCGCCATGGCGTCAGGTGGCCGGCTCGCGGTGGGACTCGTCGATCTCGACGGTTTCAAGTCCGTCAACGACATTCACGGTCACTCGCTGGGCGATCACGTGCTGGCCGAAGTCGCGGCGCGCCTCGCGCAAGCGGCGCACGGCACGATCACGCTGGCAAGGCTGGGGGGCGACGAGTTCGGCGTCATTGTCACGCGCGACTGCTCGGACGCCGGCCTCTCGCAACTCGGCCGGTCGATTTGCGATGTCTTTCACGATCCCGTGCGCGTGGGCGAGATTGCCGTGCGGCTCGGGGCGACAATCGGCTTCTCGACCTATCCGCACATTTCGCGCAACAAGGCCGATCTGTTCGAAACAGCGGACTATGCGCTTTACGAAGGCAAACGCCGCTCGCGCGGCTCGGTGACGATCTTTTCGGAAACCCACCGCAACGCCATCATCCGCGAGTCGCAGATCGCCCAGGCGCTGCGCTCCCCCGACCTCGCCGGCGAACTTCACCTCGCCTTCCAGCCGATCTTCTCGCTCGAGCGCCAGCGCACCGTCGGCTTCGAAGCGCTCGCGCGCTGGCAAAGCGCCTTGCTGGGCACGGTCCCGCCCGGCGAATTCATTCCTGCGGCGGAACGCAACGGCGTCATCAACGGCTTGACTCTCGCGCTGTTTGCGAGAGCGCTCGCCTGCGCGAAACAATGGCCGGCCCATATCGGCTTGTCCTTTAACCTCTCCGCGCACGATTTCGCCAGCGAACCGGCGGTGAGAGAACTGGCGCAGTGCATTGTCAGCAGCGGCATCGACCCGGCCCGGCTCGACTTCGAGATCACCGAAACGGCTATGGCCAAGGACTTCGAGCAGGTCGAGAAGGCGGCCAAGGTGCTGCGCGCGCTCGGCTGCGGTTTGTCGGTCGACGACTTCGGCACCGGCTATTCGAGCCTCTCCTATTTGTGCAAGCTTCCGCTCACGCGCCTGAAGATCGACAGGATGTTCGTCAGCGGTCTCAAGGAACGCACCACGGCGTTCACGGTCGTTCGCACGCTGCTCAATCTCAGCCGGCAGATGTCGCTCGACTGCGTGGTCGAAGGCGTGGAAACGGCCGCCGAACTGCAAACCGTCACGGCGCTCGGGGCAACGCTGATTCAGGGATATTATTGTTCCCGCCCGATGGAGGCGTCCGCGGTGGCGGCGTTTCTGGAGCAAGAGAGCGAGCGCGAAGCGATGGATCGCGACGCCATGCAATGACGAGTAGTGCGCATACCGGGATGGCCGCTGAACTGGTTGTGCCGCCGCCTCCTGATTACGATGAGCCAACGCTTGAGCCGAACCATCACGGAGACCATCATGAAGCGCTTTCATATTGCACTGGCCGTTGCGAACCTCGAAGCCTCGATCGCGGACTATAGCCAGCGGCTCGGACAGCCCCCGTCAGCCGTCGTGCCGCGCCAGTACGCGATGTGGCGCACCGACCTCCTGAATTTTTCGATCAACGAGAAGCCCGCGCAAGCGGGCATGCTGCGCCATGTCGGATTCGAAGACGACGCAGTCACAGGCTATTCGAGCAGTGTCGATGTGAACGGCCTGGAGTGGGAGTTGTTTTCGGCAGCGGAGCAGGACGCACGCATCGTCAGCGCCTACGGGGTTCCGGTCAAGCCATGAAGAAAGGCACCCTTCGTCGCGCTGTTCGAATCCTTTCGGCTGCGATTGCGGCAAGCGCAATGCTGGCGTGCACCTCGGCCGCCAACGTGAATTCCTCTGTCACGACGTCTCTTGCTGAAGGCCGTAGCGGACACATTACATTTGATTCGATAACGCCCGCGAATACGCGTGACTTTCTCCTGCATGACGCCACCGCCAGCAAGGTCGCGATTACGGGGGACCTGAGCATGCCGGGCAACGCGACACGCGCCGTACCCGCTGTGATCATTCTTCATGGAAGCAGCGGCGTAAATCCCGGTGAGCGGGTCTGGGCGCAACGCATGAACGCACTGGGTTACGCCAGCTTCGTCGTGGACAGCTTTAGCGGCCGCGGGATCAGGAATACTGAACAAGACCAGTCGCAGCTTTCCATGAGCGCCGACATTGCGGATGCGTATGCCGCCTTGCGCCTGTTAGCCACGGATCCCCGCATCGACAAGGAGAAGATCGCCGTCATGGGATTTTCGCGCGGAGGCGTTGCAGCACTCTATTCGTCGCTGGAGCCTTTCCGCCAGGCCGCGATGGGCGGCAATCTGCGCTTCGCCGCCCATATCGCTTTCTATCCGTCGTGCGGCATCGCGTACAACTCGGCGCATCTGGACGGCGCCCCCGTCATGCTGCTGCTAGGTGGCAAGGACAACTACACGCCGGCGTCCGCGTGTATTGCCTATGCGCAGACGTTGCGAGCGAACGGCGCCCAGGTAACGGTTCAAACATTTCCGGACGCCTGGCATGGCTTCGACAGACCCACTCGGCTGCATGCGCTGCCGCTTGCAACCAGCGCACGCGAATGCCACGGCGCCTACGATCTCGACAGCAGAACGTTCACCATGGTCCGGGACGGCCAGGCCCTCTCGGGCGCCTCGGCGGTGGCCGAATCGAAACGCTGCCTGACGCGAGGCGTTATGTTGGGCGGCGACCCGCAAGCCCAGCAGCAATCGCCAGCCGTAGTCGCGGCGTTTCTCAAGGCGGCATTCGAAGGCACGCCAGGCCTTTCCCTACATTAAGCCGACATTCCACCAAAACAGCGGCCGCACGACCGCGCCTGGCCCAGGCGCAGGCGCCCGGCACTGACTGTCACCTCGTTGCCGCAGTCGCATCGGCACACCCACATGCCGTCGCCAGCGTACCGGTCCGTCGTCAGCTGGCCGAACACCTCGCCGCCCTTCAGCGCAGGCGAGCCCGGCCGGGATCGCCAGACACGACGCTGTTCACGGCAGCCGCAATCGCGCGTCTGTCCACGTTCCACCGCTTCGAGCGCCGCCGTGACATGGGCGCCGCATCGGCACCGCCACAGCCACACGCCTGCGCCGCGATATTGAAGCGCGACGAGATCGCCGAAGGCGCGACCGGAGACGTCGCGATACGGCGGAAAAGGCCATTCAGGCGGCAAGGGGGGACGAATACGCTGGTTCACGTAGGCTAAATGGGATTCGGCGTCCTGTTCTCAAGCGTAGCCGGCCGCTTTCGACGCGCGGGCCCGGCTCGGCAAAGAGGGGCGGATCGTCCGCACGTTCGGTGCGGCGCCGTCTCGTTTCGGGTAGTGCGCGTATTTTGACACCTCGCGCGTACCGCGAATGATAAATCGGGAGCATCCACTTGGGTGAGCGATGAACCCGCGGCGCCAACGCGAACTACAACGGCTGAGTTCCCAACTACGCTGCCGCGAATTGAACCGCTTCGATGCTGAACACGGCCCTGACCAGTTTCGTCGACCCGGGCGGATCGAACCATGCGCAAGAAAGCTGCGGCCCGTATGCCGTCGGCACGACCTGGTTTACCGTCATCAACGGGCCGCCTGAAGACAGACGCACCGTTCTGCCCTTGAATCGCTCAGCGACCGAACTCAGCGTCTCGCAACGCAAGTCCCTGTGGATCGCACACACTGCTGACATGTCTCCTCCCGGATTCTCGCGACTCGTTGGCAAAGCGCCACCCGCTCTCGATAACGTCTGGAACGCGTATCTTCTCCTCTGTGGGCATGCGCTGAATATAAATATCCCGCCTTCCTGGCGGAACAAATTCGCCATGGATCGTCACTCCTGGCCATCCTGTTCGCGCGACGGGCCGCGGGCCAGCAAATAGCCGTTTGCCGAATATCTGCGCAGCCTTCTGCGCGCCAGTGCATTGCGCAACTGGCCCAGGATCAGCGTACTGGCAATCAAGGCGAGATAGAGCGTGACGAGATCGTGACGCACGCCATTGAGCGCGGCTTGATGGACGACGAGCGCGGCGTCGACGGGGGGTAGCACGCGGCTCTTGCCCTCGACGACTCGCATCATGTGGATGAAGCCCGCGGCGGAAAGCAGCGGCAACAGGACAAAGAGCGTCAGCAGCGCCAGCCGCATGCGACGCGCCCACGCATGGTGGCGCAACCGGAACCACAGCCCGAGGCATCCGTGTATCCACCCAGGCGCCAGCAGCGCGAGTTGCAGCCCCTGCGTGCCGCTCGAGAGCAGCACGACAATGACGCGCTCGTAGTTCGGTTCGAATCCATAGAGCGACGCTGCAAGCCGGGTCGTCACTGCATGACGGATCAGGAGAAGCGGCAGGCTGAGCCCGGCCCACAGACGGATCCATTCCGCGGGCGGCAACGCCCAGTGACGCCGCCCGTAGATCGTGCGCAACGCCAATACGAAATGCACCGATGCGGCGCCATACAGCGCGATCGTTCCGGGCGTGCTGCGCCAAAGCCGCAGCGCGAGCACGAGACCGCGCCCGGCAAGGTCGAGCGACACGATACCGAGCGCGTGATTGACCAGATGCAGAAAGAGGTAAGTCAGCATCACGAGGCCCGACGCGAGTTGAAGTCGGCGCAGAACGAATTGCACGCTGATTCTCATTTCGCCGGCGCGGCGACGGGCGCACCCGATGATGTCCATGTCTGTTTCCGCCATTGCGTTTGCCACGTCTGCAGTACCGCGCACCCGCGCCGATTATTCCCGCGCGCGACGACCGGGAATAAAACAGCGGCCTTTGCGGTATTGCACGTGAAGCCCGCCCTGGAGGCGCTCCCGATCGCATCGGATCGCACCAGACCGCACCGGCGGTCGACTTCCTGAACCCAGTCGAGAGGACATCATGTCGTCAGATCTTCCTTCCCAACCGTCGCGCCGCAATGCCCTGAAATGCCTCGCCTTCGGTGGCGTGGGCACCGTGTTCGTTCTGGCCGGAGGCGTCCTCACGCCCGTGGATCTCGCGCTGGCCGCCAGCGCCAAGGACAACGCCGCGGATTCCGGCGTTCCGCTCTTCCTGCAGATCAGCGACTCGCATATCGGTTTTAACAAGGAAGCGAATCCCGATGTCGCGGGCACGCTCAAACAGACGATCGACTACGTCAACGCCATGCCGGTCAAACCCGCGCTGGCCATTCACACGGGCGATATCACCCATCTCTCCAAACCTGCGGAGTTCGATCTGGCGGCGCAATTGCTGTCCGGTCTCGACATCACGGAGTTGCACACCACGCCCGGCGAGCACGATGTGACGGACGGACCGCAAGGCGAATACTTCAAGCGTTTCGGCAAGGCATCGGACAATCGGGGCTATTACAGCTTCGACCACAACGGCGTGCACTTCATCGCGCTCGTCAACGTGATGCATTTCAAGCCGAACGGGCTCG
This sequence comes from Paraburkholderia acidiphila, assembly GCF_009789655.1. Classification (GTDB taxonomy): domain Bacteria; phylum Pseudomonadota; class Gammaproteobacteria; order Burkholderiales; family Burkholderiaceae; genus Paraburkholderia; species Paraburkholderia acidiphila. The sequence continues at coordinate 501,563 of NZ_CP046910.1, read as the reverse complement.
GCAACCTGGGCGAGGACCAGCTCGCCTGGCTGGAAAACGACCTGAAGGGCCGCACGTCCAGCACGCCGATCGTCGTGTTTACTCACATGCCTATGTGGACGATCTATGAACCGTGGGGCTGGGGTACCGGCGACGCGGGCCAGGCCATGGACTATTTGAAGCGCTTCGGTTCGGTAACCGTCCTCAATGGCCATATTCATCAGATCGTTTCCAAGGTGGAGGGCAATATCACCTTCCACACGGCACGCTCGACCGCGTATCCGCAACCGACTGCCGGCGATGGCCCCGGACCCGGGCCGCTCAAGGTGGCGAGCGACCAGTTACCGAAGATGCTTGGCGTGACCAGTATCCGGGTCTCGCGCCATCCGCTCGCGGCGACGCTTTCCGACATGTCCCTCGCCTGACCTGGCGACTCGCTCATTCAAGAAGGATCCGAGCCATGCTCTCCATTCGCTTTCGTCGCTCATTCGCCCTCTTCTACGGCATTGGAATGCTCATGGCGGTGACGTCCCCAGGCATGCCTGCCGCTCACGCGCAGGAGCCCAATGAGATCGACATCAAGAATTTCATGTTTTCGCCCATGGCCCTCACCGTCAAGGCGGGCACGACCGTCACCTGGAAAAATATGGATGGCGAACCGCATACCGTCGTCAACGATGCGGGCGTATTTCATTCGGCCGCGCTCGACCAGAACGATACGTATCAGTTCAAGTTCGACAAGCCGGGGGTCTACAAGGTATTTTGCGGCATCCACCCGTATATGAAGGCCACCATCACGGTGCAGTAGAGGGATAATCGCGGCTGCCTGCCGTCACTCACTCACGCAAATCACACATGACAGATCGAGAAATAATCGTCCCCCCGACCATGGAACGTATCGTCGAGCGCGCTGGCTACGCGCCGGCGGTCAAAGTCGGTGCCACCGTTTGTTGCGCTGGGCAGGTCGGCCGCACGGCCGACCTCGAAGTCATCGCCGACCCGCAAGCGCAATTCCTCGCATGCTGGGAGAACCTTCGCGTCGTGCTGGAAGCCGCCGGCTGCACGTTCGAGGACATTGTCGATATGACGACGTACCACGTGCAGATGAGCCAGCACATGGCTGTGTTCCGCGACGTGAAGAATCGCGTGTTCCCGCGCGGGACGTGCGCGTGGACCGCAATTGGCGTGTCCGAGCTCGCCCATCCGGGCTTGCTCGTCGAGATCAAGTGCGTGGCGGTAAAGCGCGATTCGCTGGCGGCTTGACGCCTGCTTCAAGAGCGGAGCCGGCGTCATGCGAATTTCAACGCCGGCGCTTACGCCCCGCCCTCGTTCACCATATGGCCAGACACCTCGCGTCGCTCCAGTAGCGGCACGATGGACTGCAAGCCAATACGTTGAAAATGCGCGGTCTCACGATGCTCCGCCAGTCCGTTCGCGTCGCTGTATTGCTCGAGGATCACGAAGTGGTCGGGATCGGCCGGTGAGCGGAAATAGTCGTAATAGAGATTCTTCGGCTCGCCGCGCGACGCCGCCGCGAGCTCGCGCAGCAAGGCCGCAATCGTGTCGCCGTGACCGCTTTTTACATAGTAGTGCGCAATGACCTGCAAATAAGACTTCGCCATCGTTCGCTCCAAAAAAATCGCCGCTTCAGCGTGCGAGTTGCATGCCCCACAACTCGGCGTCGCTCGTCGATACGGCTACCGCGCCGCGTTCGAGCGCATCGCGCGCATCGGCCTCGTTGCAGACGAAGCCCGATGCGACGACAGGCGGCAGCACCTTGCGGTCCTGGGCGGAAAGACGCGCGAGCATCGGCGCCGGCATCAGCTGCACGATGTTCGGGTCGCTCTGCTCGAGCGCCTTCACGCTGCGCGGCCAGGTCGAGCGGTCCGTCACGAACACCTTCTGGATCGTGATGAGGCCCGCGCGATTGCCGCGCTGGATCGTTGCCACCCGGGTCGAAACGAGGCTCGTCACGCCGATATCGGCCAGATACTCCACGCCGCCCTTGTCCTGCGAAAGGCCGTCGCAGCTATCGATATTGACGATGACATATTTGCCGGCCTTCGTCAGCGCCGCGACCACCTTGTGGAGCATGCGCAGATCGACGTTCGCGACGATAGCGACCTCGGCCGCGCTCTTCACGAAGTCGTCGAACTGCTCGACGCCGTAGAGCGTCGCGATGACCGGGTGCCGCTGCAAACGCGCCCCAAGTGACATATCCATTGTTTTAGTACTTCGCCTCGTGACTGAGCGCGTCGGTGAGACCGAGCTTGCCCGGGTTGAGAATGTTTTGCGGGTCGAGCGCCTGCTTGATCGTTTGCAGCACCGCAAACGCGCTGCCGAGCGACTCGTTCATATAAGGGGCGCGCAGCAGGCCCACGCCGTGGTGATGGCTCAGCGTTGCATTGTATTGGATGATCACGCGGTTCGCGGCGTCCCAGGCTGCGCGATACCACTCTGCGCGATCCGCCACCTCCACGTCGCCGCGCAGCGAGAAGTACAGGCAAGCGCCGTCCACATACGCGTGCGACTGATGCGCCGAACCCGCGAGCGTGCCGGGCACCGCGTTGATCGCCTTCACGACGTCGTCGTATATGGCCGCGAGATCTTTCCATGGGCCGATCATTTCGAGCGTATCGGCCACGAAACCGGGGCTGCGCTTGAAGCCTTCGGCACTCTTTCCGGTAAGGTAGCGCGTGTCGAGCCATTTCTCGAAGATGGCGGTCTCGTCGAGCTTCGTACCGAGTTCCTTGCACACGCGCTCGCTGATCGTGAGTACCGCCTCCACGATTTCGCGCGGCCCCTCGTCCGCCACGAGCAGCACGTTCGATTCGGGCAAGCCGAACTGCACACCGCTTTCGAGTGCGTCGTAGAGGCGCAGCGCAGCGGGACTGCCGCCGCGTTGCAGGATCTCGCGGCACGCCTCGAGACCCTTGGCGAACGAACTGAAGCCATAGGCAACGGCGCGCCCGTAGTCGGGCAAACGATGCAGCTTCAGGCGCACGCGCACGATCACGCCGAGCGTGCCCTCGGAGCCGATGAAAAGCTGCTGCAGGTCGGGGCCGACGGCCGCGCGCGAATACCCGCCGAGCGTGACGAGCCGCCCGTCCGCGAGCACGACGTCCATGCCGAACACCATGTCCTCGATCTTGCCGTAACGCGTGGAGAGCTGCCCCGCGCCGCGGCACGCCACCCACCCGCCCACGGTGCTGATCGCATACGAAGAAGGCCAGTGCCCCATCGTCATGCGGTAATCGCGCTGGATCGTCTCCTCGAAGATATCGCCGAACATGCCCGCCTCGACTTCGACGATCTGGCTCTCGCGGTCGAAGCCCAACAAGCGGTTCAGGCCGCAAACGTCCAGCACAATTCCGCCGCGCACGGGCAGCGCCGCGCCCGTCACGTTGCTGCGGCCTGCCGACGGCGTGACCGGAATCGCGGCTTCGCTCGCAAGACGCATTACCGCCTGCACCTGCTCCACCGTGGAAACGCGCACGATCACCGCGTGCGGCGTGGCCGGCTTGCCGCCGGTTTCGGCGATCATCGTGCCGGCCCACCAGTCGCGCGTGGCGGCAACGACTTCGGGCGTCGCGACCAGCACTTCGTCGGCCAGTGCACGCAGTGCATCGATTTGTTGTGCGCTCAACGAAACAGGATCGCGCTGCAGGCCGGCCTCGCTGCCGGTGACCTCACGGGCGACGGACCACGCGGGCGGCGTCGGTGCCCCAACGGTATAGTTGCCTCGGTTATAGCCACGCTTGACTGCTTCCTTGCTGATCATTCGGTATCTCCCATCAAAACGGATTTTTCGTGCTCGACCGAAGCGATGTAGTCGCGCACCTGGTTGGCGATAGCCTCGGCGCCAAGGCCGAGCTCGGATTGCAGAATCTCTCCCACGCGCTCAGCCGCGCGCGCCGACGCGTCGCGCGCCATGAGTCGCGCGCGCATGCGTCGCGAGAGCACGTCGTCCACACTGCCCGCCAGTTCGTGGCGCACGGCGTAGAGCACTTCGGCTTCGGTATAGGGCAGGCCTTCGACGATGGGTTTCACAAGACGCGTATCGGCTTGAAGCAGGTCGCTCACGAAGCGCGCTTCGCTGCCGTAGCGCTCGCCCAGATGCGCGCCGAGACCACCCGAGGCGACGATGGCTTGCGCGTCGTATCCCGCCGCGCCAAGCAGGTAAGCCGTGCGTGTCGAACAGCGGCGGCGCTCGCCAATGACCTTTTGCGCGGCGTCGATGGTTTGCTCCGCCATGTGACGCGAGGTGGTGAGCTTGCCGCCCACGATCGTGACGAGGCCGTCCGGCGCGACATGGATCTCGTGATTGCGCTTCATCTCCAGCGTCTTGCCGCCGGGCGGCCCGACGAGCGGCCGGCAGCCCGCGATGCTGCCCACTACGTCCTCGGCGCACAGGTCGGTCTTGAGCGCTGAACGCGCGCCCTCCAGCAGAAAGTCGAGTTCCTGGCGCGTACAGCAAACGTCGTCGAGATCGCCGGTATAGTCCTCGTCGGTCGTGCCGAGATACGACACGTTGCCCCAGCGCGTGATCGTCGCGCGCCGGCTGCGGCCGGGCACCGGTATCGTCACCGTGCAGTCGTTGCGGATCTTCAGCCAGGGAATCGCCACGTGCACACCCTTCGCGGGGCGGATCTGCAGCGGCGCGGTTTCGCCCTTGCGCCGCCCGCTCCAGTCGCGCAGCCACACGCCCGTCGCCATGACCACCACGCCCGCGCGCACGCGGATCTCGCGGCCGTCGGCCTGCACGATCACGCCGTCCACGTTGCCCTGTTCGCTGCGTGTGACTTCCGCCACCTTCGCATGATTGGCGACGGCCGCGCCATGAAACGCCGCCGTACGCGCAAGCGTGAGCGTAAGCCGCGCGTCGTCGACGCGGGCGTCGAAATAGAGGAAGCCGCCCTTGAGGTTGTCCTCGTTGAAGGTCGGGCAATGCGAGAGCACCTCGGCCTTCGAGAGCTTCTGATGCAGAATGCCCTCGCGCCAGCCGCCCGCGAGGTCGTAAGTCCACAGCAGACTTTCGAATGCCTTCGCGAGACGCTTGTCGAACACGCCGTCCTTTTCGAGCACAGGAAAAAGGAACGGCAGACGCTGGACCAGATGGCGCGCATTCCTGCGCAGCCGCTGGCGCTCCAGCAGCGAATGACGCACGAGCCCCAGATTGCCCTGCTCGATATACCGCAGGCCCCCATGCACCATCTTCGACGACTTCGACGACGTGCCCGACGCGAAGTCGCTCTTTTCCAGCAGCGCCACGCGATAGCCGCGCAGGCTGGCGTCCAGCGCCGCGTAGGCGCCCGTCACCCCGCCGCCCACGATGACGATGTCGAACGCTTCGCTTGCGAGGCGATCCAGCTGCTCGGCACGTACGAGGCGCAGCGGCTCGGTTGCGGTCATGCGCTCGCGCTCGCGGCTGGCGCTTCTCGATGTAAACAACAGCATTACGTTAGTTCTCCTGCTCAACCTTGATCGAATTGCGCCACATAGGCGAGTTCGGCATCCACGCGCGCGCGCCATGCCGCGCGCCGATGAGCGCGGGCGTCCGCCGATATGGCCGGTTCGAACACCGCGCCGGTCGCGAGTGTCGCGCGCGCCTCGTCTAGCGAGTCCCACATGAGCCCTGAGGTGCCCGCAAGAAACGCCACGCCACGCAGGCTCGCGCGGTCGCTTTCGGCCATGCGCCGCACCGGGACGCCGCAGAGGTCCGCCTGAATCTGCAGCAGCGTGTCGCTGCCCGAAAGACCGCCGCCGACAATCAGCTCGCCCGTGGCGACGCCCGCAACGGACTCGTTCGCATCGACGCACAGCGCCACAGAGTGCGCGATGCCTTCGAGAAGCGCGTAGGCGATCTCGGCCTGGGTCGTGGCGATGGAAACGCCGCACAGCGATGCGCGTGCGGCAGGTTCGAGACTCGGCACGCGCACGCCGGTGAGCGCCGGCAGGAACGCGACACCGCGCGCCGAATTCACCGTGCCGGCCAGCGCGGCGATTGCCTTGGGGTCGTCGAACCAGCGCAGCTTTTCGCAAATCCAGTTCAGCGCGGAACCGGTGGTCGGCACGAAAGTTTCGAGCGCGAAGTGCGAGACGCCGCCATACCGCCGCGCCGTCATCGTCAACGTGCCGTCGTGGCCTGCGGTTGCGGGCGGCCGCGTCGTGCCGGTGAGCAGATCGACGAAACTGCCGGTGCCGTGCACGCACATGGACTGGCCGCGATCGAGGCAGCCCAGCCCCACGCCGCCCGCGAGCTGATCGCCGGCACACGCGAGTATCGGTACGCCGATGCCGAGCAGATCGGCGCGCGTGCGGCCGAACGCGTCGGCGTCCTCGCGCAGCGCCGGCAGCAGGTCGGCGGGAAAGCCAAGCGCGTCGAGCCATTCGTCGTAATAGCGGTGCTGCGTGAGCACATAAGCGCTCGCCGAAGTCGCGTTGGTTGGCGTGGTCACGCAGGCGCGTTCGCTGGAGAGATGCCAGAGCAGCCACGTGTCGATCGTGCCGAACGTGAGCCGGCCTTCGCGGTACGCCTGCGCGACCGCTGGCGTTTCGCGCAGATGCCGCGCCGCCCAGAGGTACGGAGAGCGCACGCCGGCGGGACGCCCTACGCGTTCGATCAACGCGGCGTCCCATGCCGGGGCGAGCTGCGCGAGCGATGCCGCATGGCGCGTGTCCTGCCAGACCATCGCCGGCACGAGCGCGCGGCCCGTACGCGTGTCCCAGAGCACGGCGGTGGCGCGCTGCGTGGCGATGGCGAGCGCGACGACTTCCTGCTTCTCCTGCGAAGCGCGCGCGAGCGTCGCGCGGCATGCGTCCAGCGTTTTCTCGAGCGTGAGGTTCGCGTCCTGCTCGACCACGCCGGGCCGCGGGCTCTCCACGCGCAACGGACGGTATTCGAGGCACGACACCCGGCCTTGCGCATCGACCAGCGCGGCGCGCGTGCCGGACGTTCCTTCATCGATGGCGAGTATGACTCGCTGCTGCTGGCTCATCGCCAGGGGTCCTCCATGACCGGATTCAGATAGGTAGCGCGCTCAACGTCGTCTTCGAAATGAGGCGCGTCGGGCTCGTTGTCGGGCGTGACGGCGCTGCGCGTGGGGTCCCAGCGGATCGCGAAGCAAATTACGCTCGCCACACACGGCACGGCCGCAAGAATGAGGAACGTATGGTCGAGGCCATAGCGTTCGCGAAAGAGCGGAAACACGAGCAGCCCGAGCGCCGCGCCGATCGAACCGAGCGCGCCGACCACGCCGTTCGCACCGGCGCGCAGCTCGCTGCGAAACGAGAGCGACGACAGGCTCTTGCCGTTGGCGCCCGGCCCCGCCGAGTGAAACAAAATGAACAGCGACGGCACGACGACCGACATCCACATCGGCAGCTTCGCGCCGTAGAGGCCGAGCACGAGCAGCATGGCGAACACGGCGGCAAAGCCGAACGCCGACGCGCGCCGAAGGCCGATCTTGCGGCCAACCACGGGCGACATGAAACCGCCGACGATGCCGAACACGTTGAACAGCAGCGCGCCGAGCGTCGCATAGACAAAGTCCTTGCCGAACAACGCAGCGCTGATGAGCGGCAAATACCAGCCGATGGCGAAATATTCGAGCGACTGCCCGATCTGCACGGTCGCGGCAAGCAGGGTGCGCGGCAAGTAGATGCCGCGGAAGATCAGCGTCAGGTTTGCGAGGCCGCGCTTCGCCTGGTTCAGCACCGGTACGCGCTCGTCGGGCGGTGCGGCGACGAAGCTGCGCCCGTAGATGCGCGTCATCGCGCTTGCCGCGTCCACGATGCGTTCCTTGCGCGCGAGCCACGTGGGGCTCTCCACGAGGAAAACCAGCTGAAGCACGAGAATGCCGACGCTAAATACCGCCGTGGCGGCGATGGAGTAGCGCCAGATCGCGTCGCCCACCTGCCACGAATGGAACAGCAGCGCGAGCAGCAGGTTCAGGCAGACCGCGGTGTACCACATGCCCTGCCAGGCGTTGAGGCGGCTCTTCAGATGCGCGGGCGTGAACTCGGCGAGCATCGCCATGGCGATGGCGAAGTCGATGCCATACGCCATGCCGACGAAGAAACGCCCGGCAAGCACGAGCTCGAAGCCCGGGGCGAACATCACCAGCAACGCGCCCACCAACGCGAATACCTTGGCGAGCACGAGCGGGCGAACCCTGCCCCAGCGGTCGGCCATCCAACCGCCGATGGGATTGAACGCGATGGCCACCCACGAGGCGAACGACGTCATGAGGGCGACGTCGCCCGCGCTCAGGCGCAGGTCGCGCGTCATCGGCGCGAGGCCGGCGCTTAAAGCGGAATTGGAGAATGCATCGAGAAACAGGCCACCCAGTGCGAGCCACCAGATGACACCGGCACGGCCGGCAATGCCCGATCCCGAATCGATGAAGGCGATGACGTCGTCGACGCCACGTATTTTGAGCGCAGTAGTTTGCACATGCGTTTGCACAAGCCGTCTCCTGTATTTTTCTGCAAGAGGGCCTATGCAATTGCTTTGCGCGCAAGAGACCATCTTACAGATAGTCTCTTATCTCGATCTGCGGGGGCTAGATTAAGGTCCCGCGCGCGGCGTGTCAAGACGTTATTGACGGGCGGGATGAGCGGCGAGCGTTGACGTTGTGGCTCAAAGAGCCGGATGCAACCGTGCCACGCTGCCCAGGCAGAGGGCCGAGCGAATCGCTATGCGCAACGCCGCCAACGAACATTGCACTCGCACCGGCAATCAGTAGCATTCCTATATTTCAGGTCTTTATCGTTGCGTCTCCTAACCGTGCGAACAGGGCAGAAGCCTCGCACGTTGTTTCTTGCGTATAGATAATTCGCGAGACCACAATGCCTACTGGCGTTTCTCGATATCGTCGCCAGGCGAGTCCTTGTGAACGACCTCGACGTCGATGGTCCGGCCATCGTCGCCGAACTCGCGCGCCTGCCGCCGTAGCGCGCGTATTCTCCACCACAGATAGCCGGCGACGACCACCCCCACCGCGAACAGCACGGCAAGCAGCACCAGCGACAACATTGCGGCCACCACGAGCACGATTGCGCTCACGACGACGGCCACCAATCGGCCGAACCATCCGGTCCCGCCGATCTGGATCCCTTTCTCATACGCCACGCGCCGTGGTGGCGGTCTATCGTTCTGCATCCCTCATCTCCCAGCCGCCGTCCGGCTGCACTTGAAGCGTTCCGAAACATCCCAGCCCACGCACCTTCCTCGTTTGGCCAGCTGAAAACTTACCCGTCGCGAACACGCGCCTGTGTCTATTCTAAAGAAGTAGAGCAAGCCGAATCGAGTCGTTTCCAGTCGCATTGGAATGGGACAACCTATCATGGCTGATACGAGCTACACGGCGCGCAAGTCCGTCGCCGACATAGTGGGAAGCGCCGATGCCGAAGGCGGCCGCGCGCTCGCGAAAACCCTCGGAGCGCCGAGCATCACGGCGATGGGAATCGGCGCCATTATCGGCGCCGGTATTTTCGTCCTCACCGGCACGGCGGCGGCACAATTTGCCGGGCCGGGCATCATCCTGTCGTTCGTGCTGGGCGGCATTGCGTGTGCGTTCGTCGGCCTTTGCTACTCCGAGCTGGCCGCCATGCTCCCCGTATGCGGCAGCACTTACACGTATACCTATGCGACGCTTGGTGAAGTGTTTGCGTGGATCATCGGCTGGGACCTGATTCTCGAATACGCCATGGGTGCCGCGACGGTTGCGGTCGGGTGGTCGGGGTATATCGTCAGCCTGTTGCGCAACGTCGGCATCGATATCCCCGCTACGCTCGCGGCGGCTCCGGGCACGACTGTCCAGCTTGCCGACGGCGCCACCGTCACCGGCACCATCAATCTCCCCGCCGTGCTGATCATTGCGATCCTCACGACGATGCTGGTGCTCGGCACGCGGGAGTCGGCACGTATCAACAACATCATGGTCGCGGTCAAGCTGACGGTCGTGGTGGCCTTCATCGCCATCGGCGCGTTCTTCGTGCATTCCGCCAACTGGCATCCCTTCGTGCCGCCGAACACCGGGACTTTCGGCAGCTTTGGGGCAAGCGGCATTCTGCGCGGCTCCGCCGTGGTGTTCTTTGCCTTTATCGGCTTCGACGCGGTGTCGACCGCCGCGCAGGAGGCGAAACAGCCACAGCGCGACATGCCGATCGGCATCCTCGGGTCGCTCGTGATCTGCACCCTGCTCTATATCCTCGTGGCCGCCGTGCTGACCGGACTCGTTCCCTACGCACAACTTAACGTCCCCGATCCGATCGCCAAAGGGGTGGATGCCATTGGCTTCACCTGGTTCTCGGTGCTCATCAAGATTGGCGCGCTAACGGGGCTGACCACCGTGATCCTCGTGCTGCTCTACGGGCAGAGCCGTATCTTCTTCACGATGTCGGAGGATAGACTGCTTCCCCATCTGTTCTCCACCGTCCATCCTCGCCTGCACACGCCGCATCGAAGCCAGATCATGATCGGGATAGTCGTCGCCATCGTGGCGGCCCTCACGCCGATCGGGGTACTCGGCGAGATGGTCAGCATCGGGACGCTGTTTGCGTTCGTGCTCGTGTGCGGCGCAGTCATTTACCTGCGGCGCAGCGACTCCGACGCGAACCGTCCTTTCCGCGCGCCCGGCGTGCCGGTGGTCCCGATTCTCGGGATTGCGTTTTGCGTGTTGCTGATGGTGGGTCTTCCGCTCGTCACCTGGGTACGGCTGATCGTCTGGCTGCTGATTGGCATGCTGATCTACATGTCTTATGGCCGGCATCATTCGCGATTGCGCCATCCGGAGCGTGGTTGACGCACACGGCGTACAACCATGAACGCTCAACACGCGTGTTTCGTTCGCCCGGCGCTGGGTGCGATTTGCGTGAGCGCACTCGCAATGGTGGCCGGATGCGGCGGAAACTCCTGCATCGGCCTAGGCAGTTGCGGTGGCTCGACCGTGACACCCAACGTCACCCTCTCCGGCACGGCCGCCACCGGTACGGCGATCGCCAGCGCGACGGTCGACATTAGCTGCTTGCAGGGCTCGGCGGCCGCCCTCTCAGACGGAGGCGGGCACTACACGGTCGCGTTCAATGGCACGCCGCCCTGCATCCTGACCGTGACCTCTGGCGGCTTGAGCCTGCATTCGCTGGCATTTGCCGGCGGCACTTTCAATACGACGCCAGAGACCGAGTTAATGGTTGTCTACATGGCATCACAGCTCGGCACGAACGAGAACGGCTTGATAGCGGGCTTCCCGACCAACGCACAGTACCAGCAGGCGTTGGCAAACCAGGCCGACGTGCAGGCTGCGCAATCCGCAGTCGTCACGAATCTGCAGCAGCACTACGCGCTCACGCTGGCGGTACCGGCGTTTCTAACGACATCCTTCACGGTTGGCCAGCCAGGTGTCGACAGCGATCTGGTTGCCCTGGCGGCAGCGGGAGCGATCGACACCAATGGCATGCCCGACCCGGCCGCCGTTTCGCTGCTGTCCGCGGCTGGCCTCGCCCATCCGCTTACGGCAAGTTCCGCGCCTTCCTCTGGCACCGGCGGTACTGGCAGCGGCAGTGGAACGATGTGACGGACCGGTCATCTGTAACGCGCTTATCGGCGGTTCGGTGCCGGCCATTTATGGTGAATGAGCATGGATCCGTGCATTTATTTCAATAATTGCAGGCGCGGTTAGGTCAGAATCCACTCGAGAATGATCGAGCACTGGCGTTTGGTCTGCACCTTCTTTCGGGAACGCGTAATGATGGGCAAATTCGAAAAGACGCTTGACGCGGTCGCGACGCTGGTCAGCGACACGACCACGAATATCTCGCAGGCCGCGGCAACAGCACTTGTCATGCAGGAGTTCGTCGACCTGACCCTCCCAAAGCTGACGCAAGCGCAGTGCGCGGAGATTCACGTACAACTGCGGCAGGTCCTGGAAGACAGGATGTCGCTCATGGACCACATGACACTGCCGGCCAACTATCACTCCGTGTTTCTCGACAAGGCGAGCGACGTGCTTCGTCGACTAGAACGAAACATTGGGCTGGGCTATTAGCTTGTGGGACGAACCTGCTGCATATCGCGGCCTGACGGCATTTTCAGTCGACCTCTTTTTCGGCTCCGTCAGCTTCGCGTGCAGACGATGATGAATGGAGCGATGAGGAAAAAATCGTTGTGGCAGATAGATATGAGCACTGCGCGGGGGACAGGAAATGAATAGTCGCCCGCATCGAGCAGCAGGCAGTTCACCGGCTAACCCGGCAGATAACGAGCCAATCCGCGGCGCGAATACCGGCTACGCATCCCGTGACCATTCCGTGATCTGGATAACCGGTCAGCATCCCCTCGCGTGCATTGCGATAGCAGGCGCGTTGGATGGGCTGTTGCGCCGTCGCCATTACCCCAGCGTCATTCTCCCCGAAGCTCGCCTGGGGGGACGATACGAGCCGGCGTTCACGCTGGCAAAGATGCGTGACAACGAGTTGCGTCTGGCGCTTACGGCGGATCTGTTTCACCGCGCCGGCTACGTCGTTACGGTATGTACAGGGTTTCGTCCGGCCGGCTGGTCGACGGTCGCGCACGGGGTTCTCGAAACGATGCCTTTTGAAGTCACGCTGGGGGAAGCGAAACGGGTATCGGCCCGCCTATCCGATCAGGCGCCGGCCGCCGGTCCGGACTGCGCGCTTGCGCCCAAGCTCAGCCTCCATTTCGATGGCGACGCCCTTGGCGCGGCTTCGATCGCCGCCATCATCGCTGCGAAGTCGGGGCTCGCGCGGGGGCTGTAACCCCAGGAAGCCGATGTGCTCTCCAGGCCCGAGCCTGCCCCTCCGTCTATGCAACGATGGCCCCGATCGTCAAACCGGTCGGCTGCAACAATCCCGAGCATGATCCGCTCAGAAGACGTAGGGATGGGATACCCAACGTGATTGCCCACATTATCGACAGACTGCAACCTCCATTTATGGTGAACGCGCATAGAACCGCGCATTTATTTCAATAATTGAATTCGTAGTTAGGTCAAAATTGATCTCAAAGGAGTGGACATCCTATGCGACCATGCGATCCTCCAGCTTGCAGATCCGTTGGCCGGAAGGTGGCATGAGGAAGACTCTTCTGCAATATGTTCGCGTTGTTGGCGTCTCGCCTGCCAATGGGCGTATCGCGCTCATTCTGTCGGCAGTCACGCCCGGCAACGCTAACCTCGGGAGACGGAATCTGCTCGCGTTTGACTTATCTACGGACGAGGCGCATGAACTCATTTCGACTCTAAATCTCGCATTGCTGGCAATTGAAAAGCCGCGTTCAGAATCGGTTCGACGACTCACACCCCGCTTAACACTTCACGGAAGCATGCCGAAATCGGGTCCGCGGCGGTGGATCCGATTCGGCGGTGGAGCAAACCGGCGGTCGCTGAATCGTGGTGGGATGTGATTGCTGACGATCTCTACGCGCGATAACCGGAGTCGTAGCGATTTGAGCTCTGGCGCTCCTCCGGAAATTTTCTTTGCCAGAAAAGATGCGCAAGCCGCATGAGAGGAATGTGTGCGTGCGATGCGCGTTGCGAATGCCGTTCATTTTCCTTTCACATCTGCGCGTCGGCTGATGCGTGCTCTGGACGCGGCTATTTGCCCGCGCAGTTACCCTGATGAATTCCATTACGTCCGCAGCTACCGCCGGGTAGCTTCTCCGCGGGTCCGCAACAGTCTTGTGCGGCACAGGCTTCGGCCGCGAGAGAAGCCCTTCCCTGCGGCCTTGTCGCGCCACCTCTCTGTCAGTGCTTCGAGGCCAGCGTGTAGATCTATCGTTGTGCGTCGGCTAGACGTTAGATGAAATATTCAGTAACATATTGCAACTTTAACCATGCTTCGTAGTACTACGGGATCTGTCAAACCCATGTAAGGAGCTGCGCACTTGCTGATGCCGGCTGGACGAAAGCCTCGCTTGCACGGGAGATTGGCCGAACTTCAATAACAAGCAGGGACAAAAGCGGGGATACAAACGGCGAAGTGCCTACGGGGATGTCTCTATTAGTTCGTAATGCGATGTAATCATGTAATTAAAACCGCTATTACGGAGTCGACACCCCAGTCCACTTGAGCTGGAAGGCGAGACGGTATCACCAGAAGATTTCCTGTACGCACGACGGAGTCGAATCCTTCCTCGTCCGCGACAGGAATTGTCATCGAGCCAAAACCGCCGTGACAAGTTCGACCGCTGCCAGTCCAGTATTTGAGCCGGCGGCCTCGGTGTTTGGCCATACCAAAAATACTAAATTGATCGGGGTCAATGATGTCGTTTTTTGATTTTTGTCACTTGCTGTCCAGATCCATTCCCGGACGAGGTCCCCGAGACCTCTTCCGGCAGGGCCGCGTACTGACGTACGCACTGCTCCATCCTTTTGCAGCCCGCATCTGGTTGAACGCATTGACGACGAACTCGCTGCTGGCCGACATGGCTGTTCGCAACCGACGCTTTCTCGAACGTCCCTTTCATCGATTCGCCGAGGCGAATATGCCCGCCCACGTGCGGGCAGGACTGCTATGCGCACATTTCCAGGTCGTGAGGGAGCTTCTTGGCGACGATCTCGTGCACAGTCTCTACCTGAAATCGAACGATGTGACGCTGGCATTGAACGGAAACTATGCGCTTGTTATAAGCGAGCCAGTGCGCTGCTGGAGAGAAGGATTGCTTACCGTTGCGTGGCGCGACGTGGTCGCGCAGGTCGATCTAGCGTGGGCGACGGTCAGTTTTGATAAAAATGCCGAATCAGGCAAACGAAGTGCGCTGATCGGCGGCCTGCAAGGTCCGGCAGGCACCGATCGCGAGCGCGTGCGCGAGGCGACGCGCGCATGCCATGGCTTGCGACCGAAGGCCGCGGTGATGGAGGCTGTCGTCGCGCTCGGCAGGATGGCAAGGATCGACACGCTGACCGGCGTGACCAGGAAAGCGCATGTTTCCGCACCAACGGCGGTTCAAATTCACGCTGATTATGATGGCTTCTGGCGGGAAGTAGGCGGTATTGAGGCTGGTGATCGATTTGCTTTGCCACTTCGCCTGACACACCGGGATATCAGCGAAGTTCCGTCACACCGACGCGCTGCATTCCGCAGGCGGCAGATGCTAATCGCGGATTTGCTGGCACAGATCACCCGGACAGTCGAACCGGGCCTGACTGAAGATGCGATGCCATCTCATCCGATCCACTCGGATGCCGGCAACGATCTAGCGGACCTCTGCGCCCCCCTGTCAACTGTAAGTTGCTAAGCCGGGTTTTACACCAGCCTGAGCGCGGAGCGTCCGCGCCCAACAGCTATGCCAATTTGGTGAAACGTTTGCTTAGCGTGTCAAGGCTGCCGGGTTAGGCTCAACGGGAAACCCGCACTTGCCAACTTTCCAATAGCAACATCACGACGTTGTATGTCGGAGGCATCTATAGATGACGCGTAGCGCGTAGCGCTTTGCGCAAGGTCTGACACCATCTGAAGCCACGGCCGCAAGGCTCGGACAATGGCGTCACGAGCGAAGAAAGAGACAGAGGCATCGGCGCATTTTCATCCCAGACTCTGAAAAAAATACGGAAGGTCGTCAGTCCAGAGCCGAATGATACGGACCCTCTCCAACTCGGAAAAAAGATGAACATCTCACTACGCCATCTTCGCGCGTTTGTCACAATCGCCAATGAGGGAAGTTTCACAGGCGCGGCGGATTCGCTGTGTGTGACTCAATCCACTCTCACGAAGACAATTCATGAACTGGAAAGCAGCACTGGTCTTTCATTATTCAACCGTAATACACGCAAGGTCTTTCTCTCGACACACGGAGCCACTTTCCTTCCAGTCGCACAGAGAATCATAAACGACTTTAACAGGTCGATCGAACAATTGCGACAACAGTCAATTGGACGAGCCGGCACAATAGCGATTGCGAGCGGCATGGCTTTTGCCTCAACCGTGCTCCCGTGTGTCATTCAGACAATGACGCAACGCCACCCTACGATTAACGCGACTGTCATTGACGATACATGTCACGGGATAATCAACCGAATTGCGAATGGGCACGTAGATGTCGGTGTGGGCTCGTATGTTGGCAACGCGACAAACATCGTCAGCATTCAAAAGCTGCTTACGGCCAGGCTAGGCGTAGTTTTCCCGCCAGGATATCGCAACATACCGATGGTGGTATCCCTCGACAAGATTCCCAACTTCCCTGTCATATGCGATATGGAAGAGTCGAGTATCGAGATTGCCTTGAAAAAATATAGTCCAGAAATATGGATGAAACTGGACAGAAGGGTCACCGTAACCAGCCTCGATGCCCAGTTATCGATGGTCAGGCATGGCATCGGAGTTTGCATTATCTCGGCGTTGGCAGCCTCCCATCCTTCCGTTAGAGATCTTCCGTTTCGATTCTTCGATACGCCTGGTCTACAGCGAGATGTGTATATATTCCGCTCCAGGATGGCGCCAACTTCGGCAACCACAACGACATTCATTTCCATACTGGAAGAATGTTTGAGGGAAACGCATTTTATTGAAGGTGTCACACTGCATGTCTAGTTTTGTGCCGCAAAAACCGGAGCCCGCTCCGCAGCTTGCTCAAGCGTGTGGCACGTCGTGTTGCGGAGCTTCCGAACAGCGACCAACTCGGGCGATTGCGAATGTGTGCGTCAGACGGCTGCAACGGGATGTTCCTTACCACCACTGCTGTATTGAAGCGCGCTGGGGAGGCGACTGGAGCTTGGGGTGGTTTGAACCGGTGCGCGGAGGTCAAGCACGGAGTCACCGCAGTTCCCCACCTGCCCGCCAGCGGTGGCCATGTTTGTTTCTGTAAAAGTTTCATTTTCGGCGCTCGGATATTGTGCTTTCCAAGCTGCCTGTTGGGTCGCTTCGTCAGGCTCTCTTCAGCAAGCCAGAAAGCCCCGGGCCCAGTTCTCCGGTGTCTCCCCGGGGCTTTCTGGCTTGCTGGATTGCAATCGCGCTAGTCGATCGATGCGCCGGCGAGCGGTATCGACGCTGCAATTGCCGCAGCAATGACCACCGTTGCAGCCGGTGCTCACTCGTGACCCGAAATGAGAACGACAACGGACCACCGATTAGAGCGCGCAGCCGGCTCAGGCCCGTTTGGCAAGGAAGTCTCTATGAGCAGTGACTTCCTCAGCAATCAGCGCACGTATCAAGTCGTCGTCGGGGTATTCGAGGATTAATCGCGGAAGTTCTCTGGCAACCTTTTCGCGGGCGATGACCCACACCCCGTGGGCGGCTCCCACCTCGTCACTTGTATCCATCGTCTGTCCCCGGCGATTAGTAGTGTTCTTCTGGCTATCTGGCTGACGTCGCTTGTCGTGCCAATTTTATGAGTGAAATCCGGAGGGAGTTAATCACAGAGCCGAGGCAAAAGCGCTTCCAAAACCTAGAGGCAGTGTTCAGTACATTCGCGACTGACTTTGGTACCCACCACCAACGCAGAGACACAGATGTCCTCGCGGACAACGGCACGCTCTGGCTGAATACCGGCGACCGCTGCGCTGAATCGTGGGGATCGAGCGCTTCTTCGACCATCGCGGTGTCGATATCGCGCACTCAACGATCTACAGGATGCCAACGTAAGAAGAAGATATTGGAAGGCCGGGGAAGCCTTATGTGGCGGAAGGCAGCCGGAGTCGAACCGACCCGGGAGCGGCTGACGCCCCCAACCAGGTTTGAAGCCTGGCCGTACCACCGGATACGAATGCCTTCCTTCGTCGAACCCAACCGCAACCGCGACTGCAGCCTCAAACACACATCGATGTGCCTACAACCATTCGCGCATTCGGCTATCGTGCCGTAGCAGATGCGTGTCGCGCTGAAAGCGAGTATATCCAACGCGATCGAAGTACTCCAGAATCTGGATCGCCCGTTTGCGGCCCAATGCCGTGGCGTCGCGAAACGCCGCGGCGTTGACGGCGCCGTCCTGCTCCGCCGCAATCTGCGCCACGGCGCGAGCGAGCGTCTGCACCACGTCCCGATCGTAAAAGAGATCGCGCACGACCTGATACACCCTGCCCAGGCGCGCGAGCTTGCGCAGCAACGCACGCACCCTCTCTTCCGGCTGGCCCGTCTCGCGCGCGAGATCCCGCACCCACGGCGGATCGAAACGCCCTTGCGCAACGAGCGGCATGAGGCGCGCCGCGAGCGCTTCGTCGTCCGCGTCGAGCGTCACGGCATGCGAAGGCAAATGCAGCCACGGGCCGCTGCGCGCCACGCGCCCCTCGCGTTCGAGCGCTTCAATCGCGGCGCGCCACACCGCATCGCTCACAAGCGGCGCCGCCATGCGCCGCAAACGCGCTGCGTCCGGCCCCTGCTCGTCGGGCGAGCGCGCATGAAACTCGCCGAGCGCTTCGACAATGCGCCCGGTGAGCTTCGTCCAGTGCGCGTGTGCGATCAACGCGCCTTCGTCGTCGCGCCCTTGTGGTGCGATGGAAATCGCATCGGCGGGCAATGCCAGCGCGGCATCGTCGTATCCGGTCAACCGTACCAACGTCGTGCGCGCAATGCCGCGCGGGGCTTCGTCGATCAGCGGCGCAAGGTTCGCTTCGTCGAGCCACGTGCGCATCGCGTCGAGCCATGCGCGCCGTTCGGCCGTCCTGCGCCGCCGCGGCGGGCCGAACGGATCGAGCACGCGGCCGCCGCCTATGGTGCGGTTTGCCTGCGCGTTGCGAACGATAAACCGGTCTCCCGGCATCGCGTGCAACGGCGCGTCGAAAACGAGCTGCACGCGGGCGGCCGCGCCCGGTCCGAGCGTTTCGCCTTCGAGCAACGCGACGTTGACAACACGATGCGTCGTGCCCAGGTGCACATGAAGCGGCGACCAGTGCTGCAACGTGATGTCCGCGTCGCCGAGCAGCTGCAGTTCGACGTCGAGGCGCATGGCAGGCTCGGCCAGCCGAGCATCGACGATCCAGTCACCGCGCGCAATCTGCCCCTTGTCGATGCCCGCGAGATTCAGCGCGCAACGCTGGCCAGCATGTCCCGCGTTGCCAGCCGGTACCGCGCGATTCTGCGCGTGCAGGCCACGCACGCGCACGGACGTGCCGGCGGGTGCGAGCACGAGCGCGTCGCCGGCTTGTACGCGCCCGGAGAACACCGTGCCCGTCACCACCGTTCCTTGGCCCGTCAGCGTAAAGACGCGATCCACCGCGAGGCGAAACAGGCCGTCGTCTCGTCGCGCGCGCCATGTACTCGCGCGCTCGCGCAACCAGGCGTCGAGGCGCGCCACGCCTTCGTCATGCGGCTGCGTGGCGTTCGTCTCGAAGATCGGCGCGTCCGCAAACATCGTCTCAGCGAGCCAGGCGGCAATTTCAGCCCGCACGGCATCGAGCCGCGCCACATCCACGCGATCGGCCTTGGTCAGCGCGATGGCGCCTTGCTGCACACCTAACAGCTGCAGAATGGCGAGATGCTCGCGCGTTTGCGGCATCACGCCGTCGTCGGCAGCGATCACGAGCAACGCGAAGTCGATGCCGCACGCACCCGCCGCCATCGTATGCACGAGCTTTTCGTGCCCAGGCACGTCGATGAAGCCAAGCACGTCGCCATTGGCGAGCGGCAGGTATGCGTAACCGAGTTCGATCGAAATGCCGCGCGCCTTCTCTTCTTTCAGGCGGTCGGTGTCTACGCCGGTCAAGGCACGGACCAGCGTGGTCTTGCCGTGGTCGATATGCCCCGCCGTGCCGACGATCACAGGCGCAGCTCCGCGAGTTGCGCGACGAACGCCGTTTCGGCCCAGGATTCGAGGCAGCGCAGGTCGAGGCGTACAGCGTCATCGGCAATGCGGCCGATCACGGGCTGCGGCAGCTCGCGCAACGCGCGTTCGAGCTTGAGCAGCGCGCGGCCGCTGCCGCCTTTGCCTGCGTAGCGCACGACGAGCCCGCTGCTCGGCAGCACGTCCACAGGCAATGCGCCGCTGCCGATCTGGCTGAACATCGGCTCGACACTCGCGGCATACGCATCGCCAACCGCACGCTGCAACGCGGGCAGCGCGCGCTGCGCAGCCTCCTGCATTTGCGTGGCGGGGCGTGTGAGAAGGCGCAGCGTAGTCAGCCGCTCCTGCAGGAATTCAGGCGCCTGATAGAGCCTCAAAACCGGTTCGAGCGCCGCGAGCGTGAGCTTGCCCACGCGCAACGCGCGCTTGAGCGGGTGCTTCTTGATCTTCGCAATGAGTTCCTTGCGTCCGACGATCAGCCCCGCCTGCGGGCCGCCGAGCAGTTTGTCGCCGCTGAAGGTCACGAGGTCCGCGCCCGCTTCAACGGTCGCGCGCACGGTGGGCTCGGCGGGCAAACCCCACTGCGCGAGATCGACGAGCGTGCCGCTGCCCAGATCGACCGCTACCGGCAGGCCATGCTGACGCGCCAGCGGCGCGAGTTCGTCGAGTTCGACACTCTTCGTAAAGCCGCTGATCGCATAGTTGCTGCAATGCACCTTCATCAGCAGCGCCGTGCGCGCGTTGATCGCCGCTTCGTAGTCCTTGAGATGGGTCCGGTTCGTCGTGCCGATCTCGCGCAGCCGTGCGCCCGCGCGGCTCATGATGTCGGGAATGCGAAACGCCCCGCCAATCTCGACCAGTTCGCCGCGCGAAACGACGACCTCCTTGCGATTCGCGAGCGCGCTCAACAGCAGCAGCACCGCCGCCGCGTTGTTGTTGACGACTGTCGCGGCCTCGGCGCCCGTCAGTTCGCAGATCAGCGAGTCGATCAGATCGTCGCGGTCGCCGCGCTTGCCGCTCGCGAGATCGAATTCGAGGTTCGCGGGTTGTGTGAGCGCCTGTACGACGGCTTCTACGGCCGCGTCGGGGAGCAGCGCTCGGCCGAGATTCGTGTGGAGCACCGTGCCCGTGAGATTGAAGACGGGCCGCAAGCGGCTTTGCGTGCGTTCGGCTAACCGTCGCACGGTGTCCGCAATCACGCGTTCTAGCGAAAACGGTTCGGTGTCCTTGTCTTCATTCGCCAGTACGCCGGCTCGCGCATCACGACGCCAGGCGTCCTGCGTGGCGCGTATCGCGTCCAGCACCTGGGTGCGTCCGTATTGCGCGATCAGCGGCTGCGCCTCCTCCGAGGCAATGACCCGCTCGACCGCCGGCATGGTTGCGAGCAGCGCGCCCAGGGTGCGCGCATCGTGTTCCGCTGCTTGTCCCACGGTTTCGCTCATGGTGTGCGCGACTCCTTTACCGGTCGCCTGGCACGTCGGGCCATAGCAGCGGATTCGGGCTCGCGCGCCGGTAACCCGCGTCGCTCATCAGCAGATCGAGCGTGAGACTCGCGAGGTCGTCGGCGAGCGGCTCGAAGTCGAGATCCTTCTCCTGATAGCCGATCTTGCGGTAAGTCTGGCACTCGTCGCACGATTCGGCCTTGAGTGCCGCATTGCCGCCTTCGATGCCGTGATACGCAATGCCCTTGGTCGAATCGCAGTTCGTGCACTTCACGCGCACCACATGCGCCTCGGTGCCGCACAGACCGCATTGCACATACCGATAGCCCTGATACGCGCCGCCAATGCGCACGATGCTGGCAACGGGCGGCGACCCGCACACGGGGCATACGCCCGGCGCGTCGACATACGGAATGTCCCGCTCGTCGATGCGGCTCGCGAGGTCGGTCCACACCACCTGCAGCGCGGCCATGATGAACGGCGCGGTGGCGGGCGCGACTTCGGCGTAGCGCTGCGCGAGAACCGCGTCGGCCTGGGCGTCGAGTTGCGCTTCATCCATGGCGCGCAGTTCAGCGAGCACGTTCGCGAGCGCAGGCGCAACGGCGCCCGCGGCTTCGACATGATCCGCGAGACGCAATAGCACCGCGCGCCATTGCGGATCACGCTCGCCCGAAAGCGCCGGCAGTATCGGCATGCAATGATGCTGCGCGTTCGCAATGGCTTCGCGCGAAGGCATGGAAGCGCTGCAATGTTCGAGCGCCTCCTGCTGCGCGTCGACGAGCGCCGCCATTAATCGCACGTAGCCGCCAATGGGATTGTGGTCCGCGAGATGCCGCAGGCGCACGGCGCGCGTGCTGAAAAAGGCAAAGCGCTCGGGCAGACGGATGCGCGGAATAGCCGACGGATCGAGCGATTCGATTTGCTGCGGGTCGAGAATGCGTTGCGTCACGACGGGTCTGCTCCAGAACGGCTTCACCAAGAAAAAACCGCCGTGCCCTCGCGGGCGCCGGCGGTTTGCCGCTTGCGCCGCCCCCTGCCTTGACGGCAGGCGGCGCGCAGCCTGTGCGTTACTTGATGCTCTCGCGGAACCAGCGCGGATGATGCTTTCTCGCCCAGCCCCAGGTGACGTAACCGCGCGTCATGGCGCCGATCGATCCTTTCACCCACAGCGCGGCGTAAATATGAACGATGATGCCGCATATCAGCACGAACGCCGCGATCGCATGCACCACCGACGAGAGCCGGATCATCTCGATCGGGAAATAGAACGAGAAATACCGCCGCCAGATCACGATGCCGCTCAAGAGCAACAGCACGAGGCAAACCACCATCGTGAAGAATAACAGCTTCTGTCCCGCATTGTAGCGGCCGATTTCCGGCAGCCTGTCTTCGCGGTTGTTGAGCACGTCGCCCATCTGCTTCATCCACTGGATGTCGTCTTTGTCCAGATAGTTGTGATGCCAGAAACGCAGCGCAAGAATCAGGAACGAAACGAACATCACGACGCCGATGAACGGATGCAGAATGCGGGTCCACTGACCGCCGCCGAGCACCGCGTAAAGCCACGACATGGCCGGATGAAACATCGCGAGTCCCGAGAGCGCGAGCAGAATGAAGCAGATCGCGGTGATCCAGTGGTTGCTGCGCTCGTTGGGCGTGTAGCGCTCGATCAGTTGCGGTTCATCGTCTTTCATCGTTGCGCTCCTCGGGTGGTTCGCCACGGATGCGCCGCGCCTCGTCGCGCGCGGCGGCTTCGTCTTCCGCCGTCAGTTCGTTCGGGCCAATGCGCGTGTAATGGAAGAAGCCGGCCAGCGCCGTGAGCGCCATGATGCCGAGTGCGACCGGCTTGGCGATGCCCTTCCACAGGCGCACCATCGGGCTGATGCGCGGATTGTCGGGCAGGCCGTGATAGAGCGAGGGCTGGTCCGCGTGGTGCAGCACGTACATCACGTGCGTGCCGCCCACGCCTTGCGGATCGTAGAGCCCCGCGTTTTCGAAACCGCGCTCCTTGAGGTCGACAATGCGCTCGGCCGCATGCTGCTTCATGTCTTCCTTGGTGCCGAACACGATCGCCCCGGTCGGGCAGGTCTTCACGCAGGCCGGCTCCTGCCCCACGGCCACGCGGTCCGAACAGAGCGTGCATTTGTAGACACGGTGTTCGGTCTTCGAAAGGCGCGGAATGTTGAACGGACAGCCCGTGATGCAATAGCCGCAGCCGATGCAGTTTTCCTCGTGGAAATCGACGATGCCGTTCGTGTACTGCACGATCGCACCCGGCGACGGACACGCCTTCAAACAACCGGGATCGTCGCAATGCATGCAGCCGTCCTTGCGGATCAGCCATTCGAGGTTGCCGTTCGGGTTCTCGTACTCCGCGAAACGCATCACGGTCCACGAGTGTTCGGTGAGATCGTGCGGATTGTCGTAGACGCCGGTATTGATGCCGACCTCGTCGCGCAGGTCGTTCCACTCCATGCACGCGGTCTGGCACGCTTTGCAGCCGATGCACTTGGTCACGTCGATGAGCTTCGCGACCGTGCCCGTGACCGGCTCGCGCACGCCCGGCGGGGGCGTGGTGGTGGCCGAAAGGCGTCTGACGTCGAGTGATTGAAATGCCATGGTTCGCGCCCCCTATGCCTTTTCGACCTTCACGAGGAACGACTTGAACTCGGGCGTCTGCGAATTGCCGTCGCCCACGGGAGGCGTGAGCGTATTCGTCAGATAACCCGGTTTCGTGAGCCCCTTGAAGCCCCAGTGCAGCGGCACGCCAACGGTATGCACGGTCTTGCCCTCGATGGTGAGCGGCTTGATGCGCTTGGTCACCACGGCCACCGCGATCAGGTAGCCGCGATTGCTCGACACCTTCACGCTGTCGCCGGCCACCACGCCCACCTCCTTCGCCAGTGCCTCGCCGATCTCGACGAACTGCTGCGGCTGGATGATCGCGTTCAACCGCGCATGCTTGGTCCAGAAGTGGAAGTGCTCGGTGAGCCGGTACGTGGTCGCCACATGCGGGAACTGCTGCACGGTCCCGAACGTCTTGCGGTCGTCGGGGAACACGCGCGCCGCCGGATTGTTCGTGGCGAGCGGGTTGTTCGGATGGAACGGGTTATAGCCGAGCGGATTTTCGAATGGTTCGTAGTGCTCGGGGAACGGCCCTTCGTTCATGCCGTCGCGAGCGAAGAAGCGCGCCACGCCCTCGGGGTTCATGATGAACGGCCCCATGCCCTGATCGGGCGCTTCGTCGACCTTGTAGTCGGGTATGTCCGCGCCCGTCCACGCGCTGCCGTTCCAGCCGATCAGCTTGCGGGTGGGATCGAAGGGCTTGCCCGCCGTATCGCACGAGGCGCGGTTGTAGAGCACGCGCCGGTTCACCGGCCACGCCCAGGCCCAGTTCAGCGTCTGGCCGATGCCGGTTGGGTCCGAATTGTCGCGCCGGCCCATCTGGTTGCCCGCCTGGGTCCACGCGCCGCAGAAGATCCAGCAGCCACTCGACGTCGTGCCGTCGTCCTTCAATTGTGCGAAGCCCGCGAGTTGCTCGCCCTTCTTCACGAGCACCTTGGTGGGATCCTTTGCATCGGTCTGGTCGGTGAGCGCCCGGCCGTTGTACTCCTTCGCAAGTTCCTCCGGCGTGGGGCTGGCGGGATCCGAATACGGCCAGTCGAGCTTGACGATCGGATCGGGCAGCTTGCCGCCGTCCTTCTGGTACGCCGCGCGGATGCGCAGGAACAGGCCCGACATGATTTCGAGGTCGCTCCGCGCCTCGCCCGGCGGCTCCGCGCCTTTCCAGTGCCACTGAAGTACGCGGCTCGAACTCACGAGCGAGCCGTTTTCCTCCGCGAAGCACGTGGTGGGCAAACGAAACACTTCGGTCTGGATCGAAGCCGAATCGACGTCGTTATAGTCGCCATACTTCTTCCAGAACTCGGAAGTCTCGATGGCGAGCGGGTCCATGATCACGAGCCACTTGAGCTTGCTGAGCGCCGAAAGGGTCTTGGCCTTGTCGGGCGCCGACGCCATGACGTTGAAGCCCTGGCAGATATAGCCGTTGACCTTGCCCTGATTCATCAGCTCAATCGTTTGCAGCAGGTCGTAAGGCTTGTCGAGCTTCGGCAGCCAGTCGTAGCCCCAGTTGTTGTCCTTCGTGGCCGCATCGCCCCACCATGACTTCATGAAGCTCACGAAGAACGCGCCGTAGTGCTGCCAGTAGCTCAACTGGTTCGGCCGCAACGGCTGCTGCGCGCGCTTCTTGATGTAGTCGTCGTAGTCCTGTTCGGCCTCGAACGGCAGCGTCATGTAGCCCGGCAGCAGGTTCGACATGAGCCCGAGGTCCGTGAGCCCCTGGATGTTCGAATGCCCGCGCAGCGCATTCATGCCGCCGCCCGCAATGCCGATGTTGCCAAGCAGCAGTTGCACCATCGCACCGGTGCGGATCATCTGCGAGCCGACCGAGTGATGGGTCCACCCGAGGGCGTACAGGATCGTGCCCGCGCGGCCCGGCTCAGCCGTGCTCGCGAGCATTTCGCACACCTTGAGGAATTTATCCTTTGGCGTGCCGCACACCTTCTCGACCATGTCGGCCGTGTAGCGCGAATAATGTTGCTTGAGCAACTGGTAGACGCAGCGCGGGTTCTGCAGGGTGTCGTCGGTCTTCACGAAACCGTCGTCGCCGATCTCGTAGTTCCACGACGACTTGTCCGGGTACGAATGTTTCTGCGGATCGTAGCCCGAGAAAATGCCGTCGTTGAACGCGAAATCGTCGCGCACGATGAACGTGAAGTCCGTGTAGTTCTTCACGTACTCATGCTGGATCTTGTCGTTCGTGAGCAAATAGTTGATCACGGCGCCAAGGAACGCGATGTCCGTGCCGGTGCGGATCGGCGCGTAGAAGTCCGCGACCGATGCCGTGCGGTTGAAACGCGGGTCCACCACGATGAGCCGCGCCTTGCGGTGCGCCTTCGCCTCCGTGACCCACTTGAAGCCGCACGGGTGCGCCTCGGCCGCATTGCCGCCCATCACCAGAATCACGTCCGCATTGCGTATGTCGACCCAATGGTTCGTCATCGCTCCACGGCCAAACGTCGGGGCAAGACCTGCCACCGTCGGGCCGTGTCAGACACGCGCCTGGTTGTCGAATGCGAGCAGGCCCATGCTGCGGGCCACTTTATGCGTGAGATAGCCGACCTCGTTGCTGCCCGCCGATGCGGCCAGCATACCGGTGGTCAGCCAGCGGTTCACGGTCTTGCCGTCCGCCGTTTTCTCGACGAAGTTCGCGTCGCGATCTTCCTTCAACAGCTTCGCAATGCGGTCGAGCGCCTCGTCCCACGAAATACGTTTCCACTCGTTCGAACCCGCCGCTCGATACTCGGGGTACTTCAGGCGGCTCTCGCTGTGGATGAAGTCGATGAGGCTCGCGCCCTTCGGGCACAGCGTGCCGCGATTGACGGGGTGATCCGGATCGCCTTCGATGTGGATGATGCTCGCCGTCGCGTTCTTCGCGCCATCGCCGAGACCGTACATGAGGATCCCGCAACCGACCGAGCAGTACGGGCAGGTATTGCGGGTTTCAGTAGTGCGCGCCAGTTTGTATTGTCGGACCTCGGCAAGCGCGTTGTCGGGCGCGAAACCCATCAGCGCGAGGCTGGAACCCGCCAGCGACGTTGCCGTGACCTTGAGGAACTGACGCCGGGACATCTGCAACATGATGCGTCCTCGGCTTGGTTGTTGGTTTTTTCAGTATAAGACGTTTTGGGCGACGGATCGCGCTGGATGTTCGCGAGCTTTGCACGCGTACAGCGCGAGGTCGCCCGGGAACCACGCTTGCTAATATTGGATGGCGAATGAGCCAGGTTTGTGACGCAACGAACCACGGAAGAACCACTGCGGGGCGCGCCATCATGTCAACGCTTTCCACCGAACGACTGCAGTCTGCCGCGCGCAAGGAAGCGTCGTGGGTGGTGGGCGCCCTGCGCCAGTTCATCGCCAACCGCTGCCCGTCGCTTGCGGCGAGCATTGCGTTCTACTCGGCGTTTTCGCTCGCGCCCACGCTCGTGATGGTGATTGCCGTGGCCGGGTGGTTCTTCGGCGACGACGCCGCGCGCGGCGAGCTTTTCCGCCAGGTCCACAACGTGCTCGGCGACGACGCGGCCGCTGGCATCACCACCATCGTGCAAAACGCGCACCGCGCGGGCGGCAAGGGCGGTGTCGCGGCGATCATCTCGCTCGCCTTGCTCGTGATCGGCGCGTCCGCAACCTTCTCCTCGCTGAATACGGCACTGAACATCGTCTGGCCGCCGGACGGGCAGCGTCCCTCCAGCGTGTTCGCGCTCGTGCGCGTGCGCCTCATTTCATTCAGCCTCGTGCTGGGCGTCGCGTTCCTGCTGATCGTCTCGCTCGTGCTCGACACGGCCATCACCTTCGTCGGCCAGTGGCTCTGGGGCAATTCTCCTTATGTGATCATCGGCAACCTGATGCAACTCGGCGTGGGCCTCGTGGTGCTGGCCGTCGCGTTCGGCGCCCTGCTGCGCTTCCTGCCCGACGCCGACGTGCGCTGGCGCGACGCGATGGTGGGCGGGATTGTCGCTGCGGTCCTGTTCTCGGCGGGCAAGAAGCTGTTTGCGCTCTATCTCGCGCACGCGGGCATGGCAACGGCCTTCGGCGCCGCCGGGTCGCTCGCGGTGCTGCTCATGTGGCTCTATTTTTCGGCCGCCGTGCTCCTGCTCGGCGCCGAATTCTCGGCGGCGCGCGGGCGCATGCACGACCCGCGCGGCGCATGGGGTTTCCTTGAGGAAACACCGCCAGGCAGCCGCGCCAAGCTGGCCTCGGTGCTCGCCGCCTCGACTATCGTCGCGCGGCACGATACGAAGCCAGCGGACCGGTCTGCCGCCGCCCCGGCACCGCGTGCCGTGCCGATCGGAAACGGCAGTCCTGCGGCCACCGCACTGCCCGCGGCCCTGGCGGCGGCCGTTACGGCAGACAAATCGACACTATCGGAAACTCCGCTCGGCGCTGTGGGCCGCGCGAGTGCCCATGGCGGAGCGTTCGGGAGGGTGAAATCGGGGCTGCAGATCCGCCGATCGGTTGTGCGCATGGAGGACAGCGCCACCTACGCGGCCGCGCTCACGCTGGTCCAGGCGGGCCGCACCGTGGCTGCCGCCGACCGCTATGTGAAGCGCCATCCGTGGGGTTCGGTGCTGTTCGTCGCGAGCGCCGCGCTTGCCATGACGGCCGCCGGCAGGCGCCGCCACCCCCACGAAAATGGGCCAATCGAGGCCGCTACCAAAGGTCGCGGCAAGTCTGAAAAATAACGAACGTTTACGGAACTTTTATCAAAAACAACAATAATGCTCGGTCAACAATCCAATATTTCTAAAATCGACATAATCGACGGAGCCCCCGTCTGACAAGGGATTCTGGCCGGTGTCAGGTTTTCGCGACAAACTTTATTTTTTCAGTTCAGGTCGCCTGACCTGCTGCGTTATTCTCCAACGCGCAACAACTACACAATTTCTGCGTGGAGAAAACAGAATGAAACGAGTCGCTCTCTCGACCCTCTCGCTGGCCCTCCTGGCCGCAGCTGGCACCGCGCACGCTCAAAGCAGCGTGACCCTGTATGGTGTGATCGACGAATCGATCCAGTGGGCCAACAATGTCGGTACCACCGCCGGCAACAAGAACCAGTTTGCCCTCTTCGGCGGCAACATTTCGGGTAACCGTTTCGGCCTGAAGGGTACGGAAGATCTGGGCGGCGGCCTGAAGGCGATTTTCCAATTGGAAAACGGCTTTGACATCAACACCGGCAAGCTCGGTCAAGGTGGCCTGATGTTCGGCCGTCAAGCCTTTGTCGGCCTGACGCACGATCAGTACGGTACGATCACGCTCGGCCGCCAGTACGACCCGCTGGTCGACATGGTTCAGCCGCTCACGGGCGACAACTACTTCGGCAGCACGTTCGCAACGCCGGGCGACGTCGACAACAACGACAACAGCTCGCGCACGAACAGCGGCATCAAGTACGTTTCGCCGGTTCTGCAAGGCTTCCAGTTCGAAGGCATGTACGCGCTGGGCGGCGTGGCTGGCGCGACGGGCTCGGGTCAGAGCTGGGGCGCGGCTGCTACGTACGGCGTCGGTTCGTTCAACGTTGCCGCCGGCTACTTCCGCATGGACAACGCTTCGTCGCTCGCTTCGCGTACGACGACCAGCGACGGCGTGAGCACGGTGGGCTGGGCTTCGGGCGCAACCTCGGGCGCCATGTTCGACAGCCAGATCAACAACGCCTACGCTTCGGCCAAGTCGGTTGGCACGGCTGCAATCGCTGCGCAATACGTCGCAGGCCCGTTCACGTTCGGCGCACGTTACAGCAACGTTCAACTCCGTGCTGACGGCTACTCGGACTTCCAGTCGACGCAACGTTACAACGTCGCTGCTGGCTTCTTCGGCTACCAGCTGAACCCGGCCCTGCTGCTCGGCCTCGGCTACACCTGGACGCACGGCTCTGGCGACACGTCGAACACGTACAACCAGATTTCGCTCGGCGCGGACTACAACCTGTCGAAGCGCACCGACCTGTACGCTGTTGCAGCATGGCAGCACGCCAACGGCACGCAGCGCAACGCGGGCAACAGCGAAACGCCGAGCACCACCTCGACGGCTGGCGCATCGATCGGCTCGTACGGCTACAACTCGGATTCGAGCTCGCAGACCCTGGTCAGCCTCGGCATCCGCCACAAGTTCTAAGCAACGCTTTAGTCCGGGCTTCGGCCCGGCGCCGGAACTGGCTGACGAGCCCTTCCGGCGAAGCGAGCGAGACCACGCAGCTAAAAATTACACGCTGCACAAACCAGCCTCGGGCGCAAGCCCTGGCTGGTTTTTTTATGGCCGCGGGGTTTTAGAGGCCATCCTCAAAGGCGGTTCGTTCAAGGCCGTGTGTAGTCACGGCATTACGCTGCTGTTTACGGCCGTTTACACGGCTGAAGGGCTTAGCGCAGCCGCACCAGCGCGGCTGCAGCATGCCGCACGAATGCGTCGCCCAACGCCGTCGGCGCGCGTTGTGTGCCGCGCACGACATGGAGCGCACTCGACAGCGCCGGCGTAAAGCGCTTCACGCTCACCCGCGCACTCGCATGCTGGGCCGTCAGCGCGTCGACGAGCGCGATGCCCATCCCCGCTTCCACCATCGCCACGACGGATTGCGCGAGCGCCGCTTCGACGCCAGGCTCGCGCGCCACCCCGCATTCGGCAAAGAGCCGGTCGATGGAGAGGCGCGCCGCGCTCGCCGTGGCAAACGAAATGAAGCGTTCGCCCGCGCAGTCCTGCGCATCGATCACGCGCTTGCGCGCAAGGCGGTGCCCACGCGGCACGATGCAGCGCAGCGGCCATTCGCCGAGTGCCTCGAGACGCGCGCCAGGATGCACGACGGCTTGCGCGACGAACCCGAGATCGCAGCGTTGCGCCGCCACGCGCTCGGCAATCTCGCCAGCGTCTGCGGTCATCAGTTCGAGATCGACACCCTCGTGCTCGCTCGCGAACGCAGCGGCCACGCGCGGCAGAAAGTCGGCGCAAAGATCCGCCGAAGCGGCGACACGCACGACGCCGCGCCGTTGCGCGCGAATCTGCGCGGCGACCTGGGCGACGCGCTCGAAGCCGAAGAACGCGCGCTCGACCTCGTCTTGCAGCGTGTGCGCCTCGACGGTGGGCAGCAAGCGTCCCTGGCGTCGCTCGAAAAGCGCGAACCCCATCTTCGCTTCGAAGTCGGCAAGCAGACGGCTCGCCGCAGGCTGCGAAATGCCAAGCGCCTGCGCCGCGCGAGTGACGGTGCGCCACTGCATCAATGCGCGAAACGCTTCCACCTGGCGCAAACTGAGATCGGCTGTCGGCATAATGCGGTGTTATGGAGATTCGAATATTTGGATGTAAGGCATCGCCATCATACGAACCAGATGGCATTTTTCGCCTTATATATGAGGCATGATACCGAATATCGAACCATAATATTGGAGCATGGCGTTAAGCACCTCTGCGCAATGTACGCACCAAATGAAAATCCCCGTGGGCTCGACGCCAACAGGGATTTTTTGGTACTGACGGTAGCCGCTGCCCGAAGGCCGCGGCTCGATGCGCAATCAGCGCAATCAGGCTGCTGCAGCGTCCTTCAGCTTCTTCAGGGCGCGCGCCTTGATGCGGACCGATGCGGGCTTGGCCGGGAACCAGCGCTCTTCGCCCGTGAACGGATCCTTGCCGAAGCGCTTCTTCTTCGCCGGCACGGCCTGCACGACGATCTTCAGAAGACCCGACAGCGTGAATTCGCCGGCGCCCTTCTTGTGGACCGAACCGAGGATCGTGTCTTCCAGCGCGGCGAGCACAGCCTTGGCAGCCTTCGGCTCGACGCCTGCACGCTCAGCGACGTGGGTAGCCAGCGAGGCCTTCGTGAAGGTGTCCTTGATCGGCGTCGGTGCGCCGGACGCCTTCACGGCGACCTTCTTAGCTGCGGCCGTCTTGGTGGCGGGCGCTTTCTTTGCGGCAACCTTCTTGGCCGGGGCAGCTGCCTTTTTGGCCACTTTCTTTGCGGAAGTCGGCATGTTTCTCCTACCAGTGTTGGTCAGTGAATCGAAGAAGCACTGCGGAATGCCGTGCTTCAACGGCGGATTCTACATACGCGCAAGCGTTTTGCGTGAAGCTTTTGCATTGTCGTTACGATTTTGTTGCGCGGCGCTGACTCTCGATCACATTTTGACGCCTGTTTACAGGGGTAAACGTGCACCTGACGTATCCGAAACACCGCCGCACGACTCGCTTCGCCCGGCGCGGCGCATAGCGCGTTCGTCAGGAAAGCGCCATACGTATGGCGTTTTTGCATGATTTCGGCTGCCATGCCGGTGTTGGCGCGACGGCGAAATCCAGTCAAAGCGTGCGCAGCAGCGTGGCGAGCGACGTCAGCGCGGCATCGATGCGCTCGGTGTCGACCCCGCCGTAACCGAACAGAAAACCGCTTTGCACAGGCGCTTCGAGATGAAACGGCGCGAGCGGATGCAAGCCAATCGACGCGCTGCGCGCAGCCTGCACCACCGCAGCGGCATCGAGCGGCGCGACGAGCCGCGCCGCCAGGTGCAACCCCGCCGTGTTCGGCGTGACGGGTTCGAGCCATGGCGCGAGCGGTCCACGCAAATGCGCGAGCAGCACGTCGCGGCGCTGCGAATACGTCTGATGCATGCGCCGCAAATGGCGCGCGAAATGACCATTGAGCATGAAGTCGGCGAGCGCCGTCTGCGTGAGCACGCAGCCGTGCGCGTCGCCTATCTGCCGCGCGCGGGCGAGCGGCGCGGCCAGTGCGGCGGGCGGCACCGTGTAGCCCACGCGCAGCTCCGGGAATATGGTCTTCGAAAACGTGCCGACGTAGGCGACGAGGCCGGCGTTGTCGAGGCTCTTGAGCGGCTCCATCGAGCGGCCCTCGAAGCGGTATTCGCAGTCGTAGTCGTCTTCGATCACGAGCGCGCCGCGCGCCTGCGCCCATTCGAGCAGCGCAACGCGCCGCGCGAGGCTCATCGGCATGCCGAGCGGGAACTGATGCGAGGGCGTCACGTACACGATCCGCGCCGCTTTCGGCAAACGCGCGACCACGAGCCCCTCGCGATCCACCGGCACCGGCACGACCTTCGCGCCCGATGCCGCGAAGATATCGCGCGCGGGCGGATAGCCCGGGTCTTCCACGGCGACCACGTCGCCGGGCGCGAGCGTCACGCGCGCGAGCAGATCGAGCGCCTGTTGCGCGCCCTGCGTGACGATCACGTCCTGCCAGTTGCTCTCTACCGCGCGATTGAAGGCGAGATAGCGCGACACCGCGAGGCGCAGCTTCTCCTCGCCCGCAGGTTCCCGATACATGCCGTGGCCACGCGCCTGCACGCGCAACGCATCGTTGATGCAGCGCCGCCAGATGTCGAAGGGAAAGCGCGACTTGTCGGTGATGCCGCCCGCGAAGTCGCAGGCGAGCCGCGCGTCCAGACGCGGCAACGAGCCGTGCAGCGCCTCGGCTTGCGCCCGCCACCATGGCGTGGCATGCGCCTCGCGCACCGAAGCGGCAACGGCACGGGAAGCCGCGGTGGCTGCGCGAATCTGCGCATTAGGATGACCGCGTTCGCGCGCGGGCAGGCGTTCGAGCGTTTCGGCGACGAACGTGCCCGAGCCGCGCCGCGAGTTCAGATAGCCCTCGGCGAGCAGCCGTTCGAATACGTCGAGCGTGGTCTTGCGCGACACGCCAAGCTGTAATGCGAGGTCGCGTGTGGACGGCAGACGCGTGCCGCCTGCAAGACGGCCGTCGACAATGCTGTCGCGCAGTTGGCGATAAATCTGGCCCGCGAGGTCGCGACGGCCCGACACGGTGACGTGGAGTTCCATGATGACGCTGCAGGTGGCGTTCGACGGGTACGAAAGTGGTCACCCGAAATATTGCCAGAATGGCTATGTGAACGCGCCAGCGCAACGCCTAAAGTGCACCTGTGGTTAGGCAATTCGCAAGTTCAGGCCGTCGGCTAACCCATCAACCAGGCAATTCAACTCGAAAGGTGAACGCTCATGCAGGCACGTATGGATTTCTACAAGGCCAGCCCGGAAGGCACGAAGGCCATGATCGCGCTCGAGGAGCGCGCGAGCAAAAGCTCGATCGAAAAACCGCTCGCGGAACTGGTGCGCCTGCGTGCTTCGCAGA
Organism: Paraburkholderia acidiphila; assembly: GCF_009789655.1. GTDB lineage: Bacteria > Pseudomonadota > Gammaproteobacteria > Burkholderiales > Burkholderiaceae > Paraburkholderia > Paraburkholderia acidiphila. Next base: position 467,707 of record NZ_CP046910.1, on the reverse strand, counting down.
TCAACGGCTGCGCGTTCTGCGTGGACATGCACACCACGGATGCGCGCAAGGGCGGCGAAACCGATCGCCGGCTCGCCACGGTGTCGGTGTGGCGTGAAACGCCGTTCTTCACGGAGCGCGAACGCGCGGCGCTCGAATGGACCGAATCGGTCACGCTGCTCGCGCAAACGCATGTGCCCGACGAGGTTTGGGAACGCGTGAAGCCGCATTTCAGCGAGCAGGAGATCGCCGACCTCACGCTGCTGATCATCGCGATCAACGGCTGGAACCGCATTGCGGTGACGTTCCGCAAGATGCCGGCCTGAGCCTGCAACGAAACGCGCCGCGAGCGCCGCTGCCTGTTAAGCAGCGGCTGAACGCGGCGCGCGTAGCGATCACTCGATACTTTCCGATTGCGGCTCGCGCGAGGCTTGCGCGCCGCTTTTCGCGTGATGCTCGCGCGAGAGGCGGTTCATGATCGGCAACAGCAGCACGGCCACCAGCACGCCCAGCGACGCGAGCCAGCCGAGTCCGGTGAAAAGCCGCGTATAAAGCGGCAACGAGGTAAGCGGGTCGAGCGTGCCCGAGGGCATCTGCGCGAAATTCGCCACCACGCTGCCCAGATATTGCGAAACGCCGGTCGCGACGAAATACGCGCCCATCATGAAGCCGCTCATGCGCGCGGGCACGTAGCGCGCGATCATCGCGAGCCCGAGGCCGCTCACGAGCAGTTCGCCGAGCGAATAGAGCCCGTAGCCGGCCACCATGAACCACGACGACACGCGCCCTTCCACCGCATAGCGCCCGCTCGCCGCGAACACGAAAAAGCCGGCGGCGACCACGGCGAAGCCGAGTGCGTACTTCACCGCCACCGGCACGTCGCGGCCGTGACGCGCAAGCGACGTGTAAAGCACGGCGAGCACCGGCGAAAGCACCATGATCCAGATGGGATTGAGCGCCTGGAATTGCGCCGGGCTCCATCGGAACAGGGCAATACCGAACAGCGCGAACTGCGGATCGACGTTGCGCAGCGCGAACAGCGTGAGCGACGTCGACATCTGCTGATAGAACACGAAGAACAGGATCACCTGGCACGTAAGGATGAGCGCGGCGATAAGGCCGGCGCGTTCGGCATGCTCGCAGCGCACGAGCATCCAGCCGAATATCGCGAGAATGGCGGCCGCCGCGGCATACACGCAGTCGCGCGCGATCGTTTCGTGCTGGAGCACGAACATCGTCGCCGCGCCGAGCGCCACGGCGCCCACTGCCACGAGCGCGGCGCGGCCGAGGTGCAGCGGCTGGTCGTCGGGAGCCGAGCCGATGCGCGCGAGCGTGCGGCGCATCAAAAGGAAGTTGAGGATGCCGAGCGCCATGCCCGCGCAGCACACGCCGAAAGCGGCATGCCAGCCCCAATGCTCCTTGATCCAGGGCGTAGCGAGCATCGAGACGGTTGAGCCGATGTTCACCGCCATGTAGTAGATCGTGAACGCGCTGTCGAGCTGCGCGTCGTCGCCCTCGTAAATGCGCCTCACGAGGTTCGCCGCGTTCGACTTGAAGAGACCGTTGCCGACCACGATCACGCCTAGCGAAGCGTACATGTGGCTCAGGCTGTCGTTGGGCATCTCGAGCATGAAGTAGCCGGCCGCGAGGATCACGGCGCCCGCCGCCATGGAGCGCCGTGCGCCGAGCACCTGGTCGCCGATCCATCCGCCGATGGCCGGCGCCGCGAAAACGAGCGCGACGAACGCGCCCCACGTGAGGTTCGCCTCGCGGTCGCTGAAGCCGACCTGCTCGACCATGAACAGCACCAGCAGCGCCGCCATGCCGTAGTAGCCGAAGCGCTCCCACATCTCTATCAGGAAGACCGTCGTGAACGAGCGGGTCCGGCTTGGGGTGGGCGTGGCGGAGGCTGGCGTATTCATGTTGCGTATTTCCTGTTGCAGTAGTGCACGGCGCGCGATTGTACTCGCGCGCGCGGCGCTGGCAGTTTTTGCGCGGTTTTTGGCATGCTCGCGTACCGAGCCGAGATTACAGTGATTCCCGATTCATCGGCCCAGCGCCGCCCCTTTTCGACCGCCCAACCTTGACCGGGAACACCTCATGGCACTGCAAATCGGCTTTCTCGTCTTTCCCAACGTTCAACAGCTCGACTTGACCGGCCCATACGACGTGCTCGCCTCGATGCCGGACACCCAGGCGCGGCTCATCTGGAAGACGCTCGATCCGGTCCGCTCGAGCACCGGCCTCATGCTCACGCCCGACACGACCTTCGAGGACTGCCCGCCGCTCGACGTGATCTGCGTGCCGGGCGGCAGCGGCGTCTCGCAGCTGATTCCCGACGACGAGACGCTTGCCTTCCTGCGCCGCCAGGCGGGCACGGCACGCTATGTCACCTCGGTTTGCACGGGCGCGCTGGTGCTCGGCGCGGCCGGCCTCCTGCGCGGACGCCGCGCAACCACGCACTGGGCCTTCCACGAACTGCTGGAGCCGCTCGGCGCGCTGCCCGTGAAAGCGCGCGTGGTGCGCGACGGCAACGTGCTGACCGGCGGCGGCATCACTGCGGGTATCGATTTCGCATTGACGCTCGCCGCCGAGCTGATCGGCGACGAGGCCGCCCAGGCGCTGCAGCTCGAACTCGAGTACGCGCCCGCGCCGCCGTTCGATGCCGGCGACCCCGCCAGCGCGCCGCCTGCGATCGTGCAAAGGTTACGCGCGCAGACAGCGGCCTCGCTGGCCGAACGTGCTCGCGTAGTCGCGGCGGCGGCCGCGAAACTCGCCGCCTGAGCGCGCGGCGAGGCCGGCGCGGTTGCCGCTGCGCTGGCCGCGCACTTCCTTCGCACTTCCTTCGCGCTTGCCTGGCAGCCAGGGTCAGCGCCAGATACCGTCTTTGTTGTGGATCGATTACATTGAGTATTAACGGGCGTGCCGCTGCTTCCTGTGCAGCGGCCAGCACCCGTTCTCCCAACCCTGGGTAAGTCGTTCAAACCAATCAATAGGGGAATCAATGCCTTCCACTAACAGCAAGCTGACTCTCGCCGCGGCGACCGCCGCATTCCTGATCGGCGTTGCCGCGCCGGCGTTCGCGCAAACGGCAGCCAGCGCGCCCGCCGCCGACCAGGCGACGCAACCACTTACCAAAGAACAGAAGGCGCAGGCCAAGGCTCAGGCCAAAGCGCAGCGTAAGGCCGAGCGCAAACAAGCCCGCGCGAAGAACAACGCCGAGTTGAAGAAGCTGGAAGACGCGGGCTACAAGCCGTCACTGAACGACCCGAACTATCCGCAGAACCTGCAGGACGCACAGAAGAAAGCTAACGCTGCTGGCGCCAGCCAGTAATTCGCGTTATTAGCCGTTTTAACCGGCTCCTTTGCCGGTTAAAACGCTTCCATCATCCCGTTAGCCGCATCGCCCGCAGCATCAGTCAACGCTGCACGTCCCCCGCCCTCGCGCTCGCCCGCCTTCGCCGTACACACTAAACGCTTCATCAGTCGAATGGCAGTACCATCCGCGAAGCGAATGCGCTGACTCGTTCGCAAGCCGCAACACCACCGCTTTTCGACGCTGCACGCGCTCGCCCAGATGCCACCAGGATGCCATCCGGATGCCATCGCGAGCCATGCCGCGTGCATGCCCAACATGGAGTCACCGCCATGAACGCACCCCAGCCAGCCGCCAACGCAAGCGCCGCGCCGCAGAAAAAGGGCATACCTGTGGGCCTGATCGCGGGCGTGATCGCGCTCGTCGTCGTGCTGCTTTTGCCCCTGCCCGATAGCCTCCCGCCAGCCGGCCAGCGCATGCTCGCCATCCTCGCATTCGCGGTGGTCGTGTGGCTCACCGAAGCCGTGTCGTACGAAGCGAGCGCCATTATCATCACCTCGCTCATGGCGTTTCTCGTGGGCACCGCGCCCACCATCGAAAACCCCGCCGTCGATTACGGCACCAACAAAGCCATCAGCATGGCGCTCGCGGGCTTCTCCAATTCCGCGCTCGCGCTCGTGGCCGGCGCCCTCTTCATCTCCGCGGCCATGACCGTCACTGGTCTCGACCGGCGCATCGCGCTCGTCACGCTCTCGCTCATCGGCACCACCACGCGGCGCATCCTGATCGGCGCCGTCGCCGTGACCATCGTGCTCTCGCTCGTGGTGCCGAGCGCCACCGCGCGCAGCGCCTGCGTCGTGCCGATCATGGTGGGCGTGATCTCGGCGTTCGGCGTGGACAAGCGCTCGAACATCGCGGCGGGCATCATGATCGTGGTGGCCAACGCCACCAGCATCTGGAACGTCGGCATCCAGACCGCCGCCGCGCAAAACCTGCTGACCGTGGGCTTCATGGACAAGATGCTCGGCGCGCGCGTCACCTGGCTCGACTGGCTCGTGGCCGGCGCGCCCTGGGCGATCGTGATGTCGGCGGTGCTGCTGTTCATCGTGCTGAAGATGCTGCCGCCCGAAGCCGATGCGATCGCGGGCGGCAAGGAAGCCGTCGAAGCCTCGCTGCGCGAACTGGGTCCCATGACGGGTCCGCAAAAGCGGCTGCTGGGCGTCTCCATCGGCCTGCTGTGCTTCTGGGCGACCGAAGGCAAGCTGCACCCGTTCGACACCACCTCGGTCACTTACGTGGGCCTCGTGCTGCTGTTGTTGCCGCGCTTCGGCGTGATGGACTGGAAGACCGTGCAGAGCCGCATTCCGTGGGGCACGGTGATCGTGTTCGGCGTGGGCATCAGCCTCGGCACCGCGCTGCTCACGACGAAGGCGGGCCAATGGCTCGGCGACCTCGTCGCGCATCACACCGGGCTCGACACCGCCGGTCCGTTCATCGCCTTCGCGATTCTTTCGGCCTTCCTCATCCTCATCCACCTCGGTTTTGCGAGCGCAACGGCGCTCACCTCCGCCATGCTGCCGATTCTCGTGTCGGTGCTGCAGTCCATGCAGGGCGACTTCAATCGGCTCGGTCTCACGATGCTGCTCGGCTTCGTCGTGAGTTTCGGCTTCGTCCTGCCGATCAACGCGCCGCAAAACATGGTGTGCCTCGCCACCGAAACGTTCACGGCGAAGCAGTTCGCGCGCGTGGGCATCGTGTTGACCATTGTCGGCTACCTGCTGTTGCTGCTGTTCGCGGCAACGTGGTGGCGCTGGCTGGGCTGGATCTGAACGCTGCACCTGAAGGAGCCGCTCATGGAAGTCAATATCGACGACGCACGCCGCTTCGCCACGGCCGTGCTCACGAACGTCTCGGTGCCTGAAGACATCGCCGCCGACGTGGCCGACCATCTGATCGAATCCGACCGCGTGGGCTACGCGAGCCACGGCCTGTCGATCCTGCCGAACTACAAGCGCGTGCTGGCCGCGGGTTTCGTCACCGCCGACGGCCGCGCCGAGCGCGTGGTGGACCGCGGCAGCCTGATCGGCTACGACGGCCACAGCGGCTTCGGCCAGCACGTGGGCAAGGTCGTGATGGACGACGCGATCGCGCGCACGCGCGAACACGGGCAATGCATCGTGACGCTGCGCCATAGCCATCACCTGGGGCGCATGGGTCACTACGGCGAAATGGTCGCGGCGCAGGGCTATGTGCTGCTCGCGTTCTCCAACGTGGTGAACCGGCCGCCGATCGTTGCGCCGTTCGGCGGGCGCGAGCCCCGGCTCACGACCAATCCGCTTTGTTTCGCGGGCCCGCTGCCGGGCGGCCGGCCGCCTTTCGTCGTGGATATCGCCACGAGCGCCATTGCCGTGAACAAGGCGCGCGTGCTTGCGGAAAACGGGCTGCAGGCGCCCGCTGGCTCCGTGATCGACGCGAACGGTCAACCGACGCGCGACCCGAACGTGCTGTTCGCCGACCCGCCAGGCGCGCTGCTGCCGTTCGGCTTGCACAAAGGCTATGCGCTCGGGCTCGTGGCGGAATTGCTTGCGGGCGTGCTCTCGGGCGGCGGCACGATCCATCCGGACAATCCGCGCAACGGCGTCGCCACCAACAATCTGTTCGCGCTGGTGCTCGATCCGCAGGTGGATTTCAACACGACGTGGCGCTCGCAGGAGGTCGAATCGTTCCTCGACTATCTGCTCAGTTGCCCGCCTCAGGACCCTTCGCAACCGGTGCAGTATCCTGGCCAGTACGAAGCGGAAAATCGCGCGCGGCACACGCAGACGATCACGCTGCCCGACTCCGTGAAAAAGCCCTTCGCCGATATCGCGAACGAATTGGGCATCGCGCCGCTCAAGGCGATTTGAGCCCGACCAACGCGATGCCGTAAACGCACAACGGCCGCGCGAGCCCTTCGGGACTCGCGCGGCCGTTTCGATTCGCGGCGCTTACTTCACACCGCGACCGCGCCGACGTAGTTCTCGGCCATCGCCGTCGCGGCGGCGCGCGACGTGGTGACGTGCTCCAGCTCGGCAACCTGCAGGCGCTGCTCGAACGGCGTGGCGTCGTCGAGGCGGTGCATCATGCGCGTCATCCAGTATGAGAAGTGCTCCGCGCGCCAGATGCGGCGCAGCGCCGTTTCGCTATACGCGTCGAGCAGATCGTTGCGGCCTTCCTTGTAAAACGCCACGAGCGCCGCGCTCAGCACGCGCACGTCCGCCACCGCGAGGTTGAGGCCCTTCGCGCCGGTCGGCGGCACGATATGCGCCGCGTCGCCCGCGAGAAACAGGCGGCCGTGTTGCATCGTGGTCGTCACGAAGCTGCGCATGCCCACGATGTTCTTCTGGAAGATCTTGCCTTCCACCACCTGGTGGCCTTCGAGCGAATCGACGCGCGCGTGCAGCTCGGCCCAGATGCGGTCGTCGGACCAGTTCTCGACCTTGTCGTTCGGATCGCACTGGAAGTACATGCGCTGCACATTCGGCGAGCGCGTGCTGATGAGCGCGAAGCCGCGATCGTGGCGCGCGTAGATCAGTTCGTCGGAAGTGGGCGGCGCCTCGACGAGAATGCCGAACCAGCCGAACGGGAACACGCGCTCGTAGTCCTGGCGCAGCGCCGCCGGAATCGTGGCGCGCGACACGCCGTGGAAACCGTCGCAGCCGATCACGTAGTCGCAGTGCAGCTCGTGCGCCTCGCCTTCGTAGTTGAAGCGGATCGACGGCGTGCTGGTTTCCACGCCGTGAATCGAGGTGTTCGAGACGTTGAAGAAGAGCTTGCCGTCGGCGGCCACGCGTGCGGCCACGAGGTCCTTGAGCACTTCATGCTGGGCGTAGACGGTGATGGCCTTGCCCGTGAGGCCCGTGAGATCGATGCGGCGGCGCTTGCCTTCGAACGCGAGTTCGAAGCCGTGATGCACCGCGCCTTCGGCCTTCATGCGAGCGCCAACACCCGCTTCGGTGAGCAGGTCCATCGTGCCTTGCTCGAGCACGCCGGCGCGAATCGTCGATTCGATCTGCTCGCGGCCACGCAGCTCCAGCACGACCGAGTCGATGCCACGCAAATGCAGAAGATGGGAAAGAAGCAGGCCCGCGGGCCCGGCGCCAATGATGCCAACCTGAGTGCGCATGAGATGTCTCCTGATGCGGCGTTGCTTGAATTGATTTTTCGCAAGTTTCACCGCTGCACCCGTTATCGCGCAACGCGATATGGAGAATATGCACTATCCCGATTTCGAATAGCACTGGAGGGTGCACCTTCCAGCGTGTGCGCTGTGCGGAACGGAAATTGCTGAATCGCACGCTTTGCCCCGCGCCCAGGTTTAGGCGCCCGCACGCTCCACGCCCACTAAAAACATCAAGCCCATGCCTTTGTCGCTCCGCTTCCGCACGCCCGAATCCACCGCAAAACCCCGCCGCACACCGTTTGCCGCCACGCTCGCCGCCGCGTTGTGCCTCGCATGGCCGCTCGCCCCGAGCGCCTTTGCCGCCGACGCCGCAGCCCCCGCAAGCGCCCCCTCCAGCGCGCAGGAATTACAAGAGCCCGCGCAATCGGCGAAACCGGTTCGCTCGCCAGCGCAGCACGCCGCCGCAAAAGACACCCAGCCCGCCACGCCCGCCGACCTCTACGGCCGCCTCTATCACGACGTGCAGCTCGCGCAGGTCTTTCCCGACAGCAAGACATTTGCCGACATGCTGCCGAACGAGCGCCCCGGCCAGATCGCGGCGGCCTACGAGCGCTGGCGCCAGCAGCACGCGGATGAACACGACGCCGCCGCGCACAAGGCCGCGCTCACCCAGTTCGTGAACCAGTACTTCACGGCCCCGGCGCAAACCGAAGATCACTACGTTTCCGATCCGAACCAGGACGTAATCGGCCACATCGACACGCTCTGGAACGTGCTGAGCCGCCGCCCCGATGCGAAGCCGAATCCGTATTCGTCGCTGCTGCCGCTGCCCTATGCGTACGTCGTGCCGGGCGGCCGCTTCAACGAGATTTACTACTGGGATTCGTACTTCATCATGCTCGGTCTGGAAGCCAGCGGCCGCCACGAACTCGCGCTCGACGAGCTGAACAACTTCGCCGCGCTGATCGACCGCTACGGGCACATCGCGAACGGCAATCGCACGTACTACCTGAGCCGCTCGCAGCCGCCGTTTTTCGCGCAGATGGTGAGCCTCGTCGCCGAGAAAGACGGCGACGCCGTGTACCTCCATTACCTGCCGCAACTGCGCAAGGAATACGACTACTGGATGGCCGGCGAGCCAACGCTCAAGCCCGGCCACGCCGCGCGCCACCTCGTGCGCCTGCCCGACGGCACCCTGCTCAACCGCTACTGGGACGCACGCAACCGGCCGCGCGACGAGTCGTACCGCGAGGACATCCTCACCGCGCGGGCCACGCCGCAGCGCGACGCTTCGGACCTCTGGCGCAACCTGCGCGCGGGCGCGGAAACGGGCTGGGACTACAGCTCGCGCTGGCTCGCCGACGGCCGCACGCTCTCGACCATCGACGTGACCTCGCTCGCGCCGGTGGACCTCAACTCGCTGATGGTGATCCTCGAACGCACGCTCGCGAAGGCCTACGGCCTGAAGGGCGACGCGCGCGAGGCCGCGCTGATGACGAAGCGCGCGCAGCAACGCGCCGACGCCATCGACCGCGTGCTCTGGGACCCGCAATTGCACGCATACAGCGACTACGATTTCGCGCACCACACGCTCACGCACCGGCTCACGGCGGTGACCGTCTACCCGCTCTATGCGGGCGTCGCGACGAAAGCCCAGGCGCAGGACGTGGCCGCCGCCGTGCGCGCCGGCCTGCTGCGGCCCGGCGGCCTCGCCACCACCCAGGTCGCGACGGGCCAGCAATGGGACGAGCCGAACGGCTGGGCGCCGCTGCAATATCTCGCGGTCATGGGGCTACGCCGCTACGGCGAGCAGGACCTCGCGCAGGAAATCGCCTCGCGCTGGATCGCGACGAATCTCGCTTACTACGCGCGCACGCACAAACTCGTCGAGAAGTACGACGTGAGCGCGTCGGCCACGAAGGCATCCTCGGCGGGCGGAGGCGAATATCCGCTGCAGGATGGCTTCGGATGGACCAACGGCGTGCTGCGCGTGCTGCTGCAGATGTATCCGCAGGCGGGGGCCGCACAAGGCGCGGCGGCGGCGTCAGGCGCCGCTGCGGCGAGCGCGCCTTGAGGCAACGCCCGCAACGTCCGCACGCCAACCGCGGCGCAGGCCGTGGGCGCGCGGCGTACACTTTTTGCGCCACAGCAGCGTAATCGTCGTGTTGCTCCAGGAGCTACCCATGCGCAACGAATCGGCCTTTTTGTTCGACCTCGACGGCACGCTCGTCGACAGCGTCTACCAGCACGTGCTCGCATGGAAAGAAGCGCTCGACGCAGACGGCATCGAGCTTTCGGTGTGGCGCATTCACCGGCGTATCGGCATGAGCGGCGGGCTCTTCATGAACCAGTTGCTGCGCGAGACGCACGAGGCTATCTCGCCCGAGCGCATCGCGCGCTTGCAAAAACTACACGCCGACGCCTACCGCCGCCACGCCGATCAGGTGCGCCCGCTGCCCGGCGCGCGGGCGCTGCTCGACACGCTCACCGCCGCCCAGGTGCCCTGGGCGATCGCCACGAGCGGGCGGCTCGCCACGGCTTCCGTGAACCTGCAGGCGCTCGGCGTGGACCCGGCTGTCACGACCGTGGTCACGCGCGACGAAGTGCGCCACGCCAAGCCGGACCCCGATCTTTTCGTCGCCGCGGCATTGCGGCTGAACATGCCGATCGAGCGCTGCCTCGTGGTGGGCGACAGCGTCTGGGACATGCTCGCGGCCCAGCGCTGCCGCGCGCTCGGCATTGGCCTGCAGTCGGGCGGCTACGGTACCGAGGAACTGCAATGCGCGGGGGCGCTGCGCGTGTACGAGGATCCCGCCGATCTGCTCGGCCACCTCGACGAAGTCTGTGCCCGCGACTGAGTTGGCAAACCGGCCACCGCCGGCCACGGCGCGAAAATTGTGCGGCAAACGTCTGTGCAGCGGTCTGTACAGCGGCTGTGCAGTGCAGCACCGCCGCCGCGCAGCCATGGCTCTAGCACACCGCATGTACTGCATGTCGCGCGCCATCGGCGTATGCTGACATAGGTCAATTCAATAACTCACGGGCCGGCTCAGGCCGCCTGCTGCGATGAACGACTCCGCCCACGCCCCCGGTACTCCCCGCGCGCCACGCGTGACGGTGGTCGTCCTCACGCGCAATCACGTGCGTCAAACCATCGAAACCGTCGCGCGCCTCACCGCGCTTCCCGAGCACCCCGACGTCATCGTGGCCGACAACGGCTCCACCGATTCCACCGTCTCCCTGCTGGCGTCGCTCTTTCCGCAAGTGCGCATCGTCCAGTCGCTGGGCGACCGCGGCATGGCCGGGTTCAATCGCGCCGTGCTGCTCGCGCGCACCGATTACGTGGCGTGCTGCGACGACAGCACCTGGTTCGCGCCCGGCGCGCTCGCGCGCGCGGCGCAGTTGCTCGACGCGCACGCGCAAGTCGCCGTACTCAATGCGCGCGTGGTGAGCGGCGACGAGCGCGAAATTCATCCCGCCTGCCTGATGCTCGTCGCCACCTCGCCGGGCGCCGAAAGCGTGGCGGGCCCTGTGCTCGCCAATTTCATGGCCGGCGCATGCATTTTCCGCGCGGCCGTGTTCCGCTCGCTCGGCGGCTACGAGGAGCGGCTTTCGCACGGCGGCGCCGAGGAGCTTGCCGCGCTCGACATGCTTTCGGCCGGCCACCAGATCGTCTATTGCGAGCAGGCGCTCGCGCATCGCGAACCGCTTTACCGCTGGTTCACGCGCGCGCAGCAATGCGCGCTCGCGCGCAACACGGCCTGGGTGGCGTGGATGCGCCTGCCCGCGCGCGACGCGATCGCGGCGACCGGCCGCGCGCTCGCCGTGTTCGCCCGCCAGCGCTCGCTCGGGCCCGCGGGCGTCGCGCTGCTGCGTGGCGCGTTCTGGACATTGCGGGCCCGCCGCGTCGTGCCGCCCCACGTCGTGCTGCTCACCCGCCAGGTGCGCCGCGCGGAACGCCACGTGCGCGCAGGCATTCCGGCCATGGCCGAAAAGTACGACCGCTCAGGGCAGCGCGCGTGGTAAGCTGCGGCGCCCGCTGCGCGCGGGCCGCTCATGCAGGAGGCCAGTACCTGTCCAACTTCTGAACAGGCCCTATGACAGACCCGAGGACCATGACGACGCCCGACCCCGGCATCGCCCCGCACAACGTCGCCGCCGAAAGCCACAACGAACGCCGTTTCGAGGCGCTCGTGGAGCCGATCGAGGATTACGCGATCTTCCTGCTCGACAAGCATGGCTACATCGCCAGCTGGAATCGCGGCGCGGCCCGCATCAAGGGCTATGAGGCGCACGAAATCATCGGCCAGCATTTTTCGCGCTTTTACACCGACGAAGCCAACGCGCGCCGCTGGCCCGATCACGAACTGGAGCAGGCCGCGCTGCACGGGCGTTTCAACGACGAAGGCTGGCGCGTGCGCAAGGACGGCACGATGTTCTGGGCCAACGTCGTCATCACCGCGCTGCGCGAGCGCGACGGTTCGCTCTCGGGCTTCGCCAAGGTCACGCGCGACCTCACCGCCGAACGCCGCCAGGTCGAGGCGCTGCGGCTTTCCGAAGAGCGCTTTCGCCTGCTCGTGGAGAGCGTGAGCGACTACGCGATCTTCATGCTCGATCCGCAGGGCCACGTGATCAGCTGGAACGCCGGCGCGACCAACCTGAAGGGTTATCGCCCGGCCGAGATCGTCGGCCAGCACTTTTCCGTGTTTTATCCGCCTGAGGAAATCGCCGCCGGTCTGCCCGAGCGCGAGCTGCGCCGCGCAAAAGACTTTGGCCGCGTCGCGACCGAAGGCTGGCGCGTGCGCAAGGACGGCTCGATGTTCTGGGCCAACGTCACGATCACCGCGGTGCACGACGGCCACGGCCGGCTCACGGGATTCGCGAAGGTCACGCGCGACATGACCGAGAGCCGCCGCACCGACGAACTCGAGCATTCGAGCGAGCAGATGAAGCAGTTCCTCGCCATGCTCGCGCACGAGCTGCGCAACCCGCTCGCGCCGGTGCGCAACGCCGTGGCCACGATGCGCCTCATGGATGCGCCGAGCCCCGAAATCGAGCGCGCACGCGAAATGATCGACCGCCAGATCGTGCACCTCACGCGGCTCGTGGACGACCTGCTCGACGTCGGGCGCATCACGTCGGGCAAGATCGAGTTGCGCGAGGCGCAGCTCGATTTGTGCGAAGTGGTCGCGCACGCCATCGACGCGGCGCAGCCCTTCACTTCGGCGCGCGGCCAGCACGTAGAAGTGCAGATGCCCGACGCGACGCTCACCATGACGGGCGACCACACGCGCCTCGTGCAGGTGCTGCAGAACCTGCTGCACAACGCCTCGAAGTTTTCGCCCGATGGCAGCCGCATTGTTGTGGACGTGCGTTCCGTCGCGCGCGCCGTGCAGATCCAGGTGCGCGACGAAGGCCGGGGGCTGCGGCCCGGCACCCACGAGTCGATCTTCGGCCTGTTCAGCCAGGACCGCTCGGTGCCGGGGCCCGCGGAAAACGGGCTCGGCATCGGCCTTATGCTGTGCCGCTCGCTCGTCGAACTGCATGGCGGCACGATCTCCGCCACGAGCGGCGGACCGGGCAAAGGCAGCACGTTCACGATCCGTCTGCCGTTCGCTCGCGAGGCCGTGCACGCCGTGCCGCCGCCGCTCGCCCCGGACCTGGGCGAGCTTGCCGCGCTCGCCGAGGCCGGCGTGCCGCCGCTGCGCGTGCTCGTGGTCGACGACAACCGCGACTCGGCCGACAGCCTCGCCATGCTGCTCGAACTCAAAGGCCACGAAGTGCGCGTGGCCTACAGCGCCGCCCACGCACGCGAGGAAGTGGATGGCTTCACGCCCGACGCCGCGCTCATCGACATCGCCATGCCCGGGATCGACGGCTATGCGACGCTGCGCGCCCTGCGCGCGCTGCCGCCGCTCGAGCACACGCTGTTCGCCGCGATGACGGGTTTCGGCCAGGCCGCCGACGTCGAACTCACGCGCGAAGCGGGCTTCGAGATGCACCTCGTGAAGCCCGTGGACGTCACGCTGTTCGACGAGGTGCTCGCGCTCGCGGCGGCACGGCAAAGGCGCCGCATCGCCTGATGCCGCTGCCTGATCCGCTTTAAGGCGCGACCGGCACGAACGGCCGGTATTCGACCTTGGGCCCGCGCACGACAATGGCCGTCGATTCCGGCACTTCGGACCAAACGTCGGGCCTGTCGCCAAGCGGCTCGGAAACGAGCAGATACGCGTCGTCGCCCGCCGCCACGATGCGCGGGTCGTCGGGATACAGTTCGCGTAGATGCCGGAACGCCGTGGTGTGAAAAAGCGAGCGCGAATTGCGTTCGCTCGAATAACGCGCGGCGACGATCTGCTCGCCGTCGCAAGCGCACACGGTCATATTGAGCGCCGGCTCGACGCCATGCTTCTTCGCCGTGGCTTCCACGAAACCTGCCATGCGTTCGAGCGCGGTAACGGGATCGATTTCGAGGCCGAACGTCATGGCCAGATAGAACATCGTTTCGGAATCCGTCGAGCCTTCGAGCGCGTTGAAGCGGTCGGGATCGATCGCGACGAGCAGGTCGCGCCGCATGAGCGGATAGCTGCGAATCAGCCCGTTGTGCGCGAAGATCCAGCGCCGGTGGCGAAACGGATGGCAGTTGGTTTCCTGCACCGGCGTGTCGGTGGCGGCGCGAATATGCGCGATGAACATGGGCGCGCGCACCGCACGCGCGAGTTCGCGCAAGTTGCGGTCGTTCCACGCCGGATGCACGCTGCGGTAGCGATAAGGAATGTCGTGCGGGTCCTGGAACCAGCCCATGCCGAAGCCGTCGCCATTCGTCGTGGTCGCGCCTTTGGTCGAATGCAGGCTTTGGTCGATCAACGAATGGCGCGCGTGAAACAACACGGTTTCGAGCTGTACGGGGTTGCCGGTATAAGCGAGCCAGCGGCACATGATGGTCTCCTTCGTGTAAGGACGCTCGTGTATGCCGGCCCGCTTGAGGGCGCCGCTACTTCACGGCGCGCAGGTCGGCGATCGGCGTGAGAAAGCCGGTCAGGCCAGTCAGTATGATCTGCACCCCAATGCACAGGAGCAGAAACGACGACACGCGCATGGCCACGCGCGTGCCTTCCACACCCAGGTACTGCGAAAGCCGCGCGGCGCGGCTATACACGTAATAGATCACGAGCATGACGAGCGCCGAGATCACGATCGACGCGAAGCTCGAGAGCAGCCACGCCGAAAGCTTGTGCGTGCGGTTGGCGTTCAGCGCAATGGCCGTGGCGATGGAGCCCGGCCCCGTGGTAAGCGGCACGGTCAGCGGGAAAAAGGCTTTGCCGGAAGCCGAACTCGCGCTCATGGGCTTGACCGGATGATCGGCCGCGATCGGCTCGGGCTCGGGCGCATTGAGCATCTGCCAGCCACTCACGGCCACCGCGAGGCCGCCGCCAATGCGCAGTGCTTCCATGGAAATACCGAAGAAATGCAGGACGGGCGTGCCCACGAAAAACGCCACGACCAGTACGAAGAATGCATTGATCGCCACGCGCTTGGCGAGCAGGCGCCGCTCTTCGTCGGTGAGGTTCGCCGTGCGGTCGAGAAAAACGAAGGCAACGCCAATGGGATTGATGATGCTGATGAGTCCGGTAAAACCGAACAGGATGTCTGAAATCAGGCTCTCGATCATGAAGTCGATCCGGTAAGGGCATGCGCGCAAACAGCGCGCCGGGCTGCGAGAAGTGTAGCCGGATCGGCGTTTGGCGTGCCTGATCGATGTCGCCCTGCGCCCGCAAAAATGGCGCGTTGCACCAATCTTTACCGCAAGCGCTTCAGTATTTTTGGCAGCTTTACGGGGCGCGTTCACAAGCATAGAGTGGTTTGCCTCGCACCCCGACGCGACGTTTCTTTTCTTCTCATATAAAAGAGGAGTTGCCATGTCACTGCGGTTGCTCGCTGCCTTGCCCTTCATCGGCATCCTGTTAGGGGTGCCGTTCGTCAATCGCACCGAGCCGCTCGTGCTCGGCATGCCGCTCGTGCTGGCCTGGATCGTCATGTGGGTCGTGCTGGCCGCGGCGATCATGGGGATCGTCTACCGGCTCGATCCGGCCAACCGGCTTCCACTCGAAGCGGAAGCGGAGGTGCGGTCATGAGCGCCCTCATCATCATCGCGGCGATGGCCCTCGTCGCGCTCTATCTCGGCATGCGCGCCCGCCGCGGGCACGACATGAATCTCGAGCAGTGGGCCGTGGGCGGGCGCAGCTTCGGCACCGCATTCGTATTCCTGCTGATGGCGGGCGAAATCTACACGACCTTCACGTTCCTCGGCGGCAGTGGCTTCGCCTATGGCAAGGGCGCGCCCGTCTACTACATTCTGGCTTACGGCACGCTTGCATACATCATCTCGTACTGGATGCTGCCGCCCGTGTGGCGCTTCGCCAAGCAGCACCGACTCGTCTCGCAGCCGCATTTCTTCGCGCGCAAGTATCAGAGCCCAGCGCTGGGCGTGCTGGTGGCGTGTGTAGGCGTGCTCGCGCTCGTGCCGTATCTCGTGCTGCAACTCAAGGGCCTCGGCATCATCGTGACGACGGCCTCCTATGGCGCGATCTCCTCGACGGCGGCGATCTGGATCGGCGCGGCCGTGGTCACCGCTTACGTGATCGTTTCGGGCGTGCGCGGCTGCGCGTGGAATTCGGTCGTGAAAGACACGATGATTCTCGCCATTGCCGTGTTCCTCGGCATCTACCTGCCGATTCACCACTACGGCAGCCTGAGCGAGATGTTCCGCGCCATCGACGCGGCCAAGCCCGGCTTCCTCACCTTCCCGGCGCGCGGCCAGAGCGTGACGTGGTTCCAGTCCACCGTGCTGCTCACGGCGCTCGGCTTCTTCATGTGGCCGCACACGTTCATGTCGGTCTACACCGCGAAGAACGACCGGATCTTCCGCCGCAACGCGATGATCCTGCCGCTCTATCAGCTCATCCTGCTGTTCGTGTTCTTTTGCGGCTTTGCGGCCGTGCTCAAGGTGCCGGGCCTGAAGGGCGGCGACATCGACCTCTCGCTCTTCCGTCTCGCGCTGCAAACGTTCGATCCGTGGTTCGTGGGCGTGATCGGCGCGGCGGGCGTGCTCACCGCACTCGTGCCGGGCTCGATGATTCTCACCACAGCTTCGACGCTGCTCGCCAACGACATCTATCGCGGCGGCGTTGCGAAGAGCGCGGACGACGCGCAAGTCGCGAAGCTCGCACGCATTTTCGTGCCGGTGGTCGCGCTCGTGGCGGTAGGCTTCACGCTCAACGGTGGCGACACCATCGTCGCGCTGCTGCTGATGGGCTACAACTTCGTCACGCAGCTCTTCCCGGCAATGGTGTGCAGCCTCTCCGCGCGCAATCGCGTGACGAAGCAAGGCGCGTTTTGCGGCATCGTGGCGGGCGTGCTCGTGGTGATCGTCACGACGCTCACGCATGTGAGCGTGGCACAGCTGATTCCGTTCGCGCCGGACGCGCTCAAGGACATCAACATCGGCTTCCTTGCGCTGTTCGTGAACGTGATCGTGCTGGCCGTGGTGAGTACGGTGACGCAGCCGCGCACGCACATCGATCATGAGCATGCGCGGGCGCATTAAATAGACCTGACGCAGTAGCAAGGCGGCCCAACCGGCGTGATCCGGTTGGGCCGTTTTTCTGTTTATGCTGCCTTGCGCGCTTCGGCGATGCGCTGCGGCGCCTCGGGCCGTGCATAGAGGCAGTCGAGATACGCCTGCAAGCGCGGGAAGCCCTCCAGCAATTGCACTTCGTTGGCCCAATCCATCAGATAAACCGTCACGCAGTCGGCGACCGAGAGCCGGTTGCCGACGATGAACTCGCGCCCTTCGAGATGCTTCTCGAGCACGACGGCCATGGTCTTGAAGTCTTCCCGCGCGAGTTCGATATCGGCGGGACTGCGTTTCTCTGGCGGATAAAGGAACGAGTGACGCGTGATTCTCCACAGCGGCTGTTCCAGTTCGGTGACGGCGAACAGGGTCCAGCGATACGCCTGTGCCCGCTCGTCGAGATCCTTGGGCAGCAGCGCCTTCTCCGGATATTTATCCGCGAGATACAGCACGATGGCGGCCGATTCGGGAATCACGCGGTCGCCGTCGATCAATACAGGGACCTTGCCCGCGGGATTGATGCGCAGGTATTCGGGCCGCCTGTGCTCGCCTTCGAGCAGATTGACCGAGATGAATTCGAAATCGGCGTCGACTTCCTTGAGGCCCCATAACGCGCGTTGCGAACGGGTGCCGGCAAAACCGTAGAGTTTCATGACGCGACTCCGTTCAGGCACCGGGAATCGGCAGCACGGGCATCACTTCGACGCCCTCGCCCGGAAAAATCGAAAAATGCGGGTGCCCTTCGAACAGCTTCGCGGCCTCCTCGTGCGACGCGGCACGCAGAACGGTATAGCCCGTTAGCGCGTTAGACGTGTCCGTGATGCCATGCTCGCCAATCGACTTGGTCTTGCCGAGCGGGCCGCCCATATCGACGATGGACGCCTTGTGCTTTTCGACCCACGCATGCCAGGCCGCAATGCCCTCTTTTTCCTTTGCGTGCCGATCCGCTTCCGAAAGCGCGGCCCACCCCTTCATGCGCGCGTTATCCTTGGTGCCGAGAAAAACAGCGAGAAACAGTTTCTGATCGCTCATGTGTCCTCCATCTGCTGGTCTGGTTACCGGGTGTCGCCCATCCGGCCTTGACAGCATAGGTTGATATCAACATAATTGCAACATGGCACGCGCAAAGAAACTTCCCTTCGAAACCACGCTATTGGTGCGCGATTGCTGCCTGTGTCTGCATATGCAGCGGGCGGCACGGAATCTCGCGCGCATTTTCGACGAGGTGCTACGCCCGCTCGATCTCACGAACGGGCAATTTTCGCTGCTGATGTCGCTGAATCGCCCGCATCCGCCCGGCATGAAAGACGTGGCGTCGCTGCTGGCCATGGACCGTACGACGCTCACCGCCGCGCTCAAGCCGCTGGAGCGGCGCGGCCTCGTGCTTATCGAGCAGGACCCGGAAGACAAGCGCAGCCGTTTGCTGAGCCTCACGGACGAGGGACATCGACTGCTCAGCGCGGCATTTCCGATATGGCAGCAAACGCACGAGGAAATCGAAAAGGACTTTGCCAACGGCGAAGTCGACAAGCTGCGCGAACATTTGCGAGCGCTTTCGTAGCGCTACCGCTTCTGCGCCCCATACAACGTCGAATCCGCGAACCCTTCCGCCGCGAGCACGCGCCCCACGAGAATCAGCGCGGTACGCTCGATGTCCGTTGCGAGCACCTTCTGCGCGATATCCGCGAGCGTGCCTGTCACGCGTTCCTCGTCGGGCCAGCTCGCGCGATAGATCACTGCCACGGGGCAGTCCTCGCCGTAGTGAGGCCGCAATTCCTCGACGATGCGCGCGATATGGCGCACGCCCAGGTGAATCGCGAGCGTCGCCTTGTGGCGTGCAAGGTCGCCTAGCTGCTCGCCTTCGGGCATCGACGTTTTCGCCGCGTAGCGCGTGAGGATGAGCGTTTGCGAAATGCCCGGCAGCGTAAGTTCGCTGCCGAGCGCCGCCGCGCATGCGGCGGTCGCGGTCACGCCGGGCACGACTTCATAAGGAATACCAAGCATACGCAAGCGCCGGATCTGCTCGCCGATTGCGCCATAGAGCGACGGGTCGCCCGAATGCACGCGAGCCACGTCGAAGCCCTGTGCGTGCGCGCTTTCGAGCAACGCGACAATCTCATCCAGCGTGAGCGGTGCGGTATCGACCACTTTGTGCGCGCGGTGGCCTTCGAGAACTGCGGGCGGCACGAGCGAACCGGCATAGAGAATTACGGGGCAATTGCGCACGAGGCGCTGGCCCTTCACGGTGATCAGTTCAGGATCGCCCGGTCCCGCGCCGATGAAGAAAACGGTCATGCGTTGGAACTCCGCTTAATGTAGTCGTCGAGCGCGCCGATTACCTCTTGCGCCGAAGTGAATTCGCGTTGCGCGTCCGGCAGCGGCGGCCGCTGCATCATCACCACGGGCAGGCCCATTCCGCGCGCAACCGCCAGCTTCGCCTCCGTCGCCGCGCCGCCGCTGTTCTTGCTGACCACGACGTCTATGCGCGATTCGGTGAAGAGCGCGCGTTCGCCTTCTGCGGTGAACGGCCCGCGCGCGTCGATGATGCGAGCGCGCGCGTGGCCCGGATGCGCTTCGAGGCAACGGACCGTCCAGTGCTGCTGCTCCGGCACTTCGTTCAGGTGCTCAAGCGGTTCGCGCCCGAGCGTGAAGAGCGGCCGCGCAAACGGCGCAATGGCTTCGACTACGCCGGCCCAGCCGCTCACCATGCGCCAGTCGTCGCCAGCCTGCGCCCGCCACGGCGCGCGTCGCAGCGCCCAGTACGGCACCTGTGCCGCAAGGCACGCGCGCGCCGCGTTGGCGCTGATCCGCGCGGCGTACGGGTGTGTCGCGTCGAAAACTAGCGAGACGGCTTCGTCGGCGAGAAAGCGCGCAAGCCCTTCTGCTCCACCGAAGCCGCCCACACGCACCACGCACGCGAGATCGGCGGGTACGCGGCCAAGGCCCGCAAGCGAGTACACGTGCTGCGGGCCGAGCGTGCGCGCGATTGCCAGCGCGTCGCCGGTGCCGCCCAGCAGCAGGACGCGCGCGGTCATGGCTTGACGGCCTCATAGAGCGTGACGGGCAAAGCCTGACGCCAGGTATCGAAGCCACCCAGCGGCTGCGCCTCGCCAATGCCGATACGCGTGAGCGTGCCGCCGTGCTGCGCGCGCCACGTCACGAGCGCCGCTTCGCTTTGCAGCGTCACCGCATTGGCGACGAGCCGTCCGCCGCTCGCGAGCGCCGCCCAGCATGCGTCCAGCACGCCGGGCACGGTCACGCCGCCGCCGATGAATACGGCGGCGGGCGCGGCGAGTCCTGCGAGTGCTTCAGGCGCGCGGCCCGCGACGAGTTGCAAACCCGGCACGCCCAGCGCGACGCGATTGTGTTCGATGAAGCGTTGACGCCCGGCGTGAGCCTCAATGGCAATCGCGCGGCAAGCGGCGTGCGAGCGCATCCATTCGATGCCGATCGAGCCGCTGCCCGCCCCCACGTCCCAAAGCAAGGCGCCCGGCGTGGGCGCGAGGCGCGCAAGCGTGAGCGCACGCACGTCGCGCTTCGTGAGTTGGCCGTCGTGGCGGTAGGCGTCGTCGGGCAGGCCGGGCGTGAGCGTCCAGCCACGCGCGGGCGCATTCGCCTCATCGCTCTCGCATTCGAACGCGACGAGATTGAGCGCCGCGGTTTCGTCGACGTGCCACGCATCGGCGCGACCCTCGATGCGGCGCTCGAGCGGGCCGCCCAAATGCTCGAACACGGCAAGACGCGTGGCGCCGAAGCCCGCTTCCGCAAGCAGCGCGGCAAGCGCTGCGGGGGTGCGCCCGTCGGCGCTCAACGCGAGCACGCGCGAGCGCGCGTAGAGATGACGGCGCAGCGCTTCGAGCGGACGGCCGACGAGCGAGACCATCGCCGTATCCTGCAAGGCCCAGCCCATGCGCGCGGCCGCGAACGAAAGCGACGAGGGCGCGGGCAGCACGCGCATTTCACCGGGCGCCAGGCGGCGCGCGAGCGTCGCGCCCACGCCGAACAGCATGGGGTCGCCGCTCGCGAGCACGCATACGGGCGCATTCGACTCGCGATGCGCGAGCAGCGCCTCGACGCTGAACGGCTGCGGCCACGCTTCGCGGCGCGCACGCACGCGCGAGGGCAGCATCGCGAGATGGCGTTCGCCGCCCGTCACGAGGGCCGCGTCGAACAGCGCGCGCCGTGCGTCGCGCCCGAGCCCTGCGTAGCCATCGTCGCCTATGCCCACCACCGTCAGCCATGCCTGCGTGCCCTGCATTCGTTCTCCCGCTTTTGCCTTTCTGTTGCTTGCTCGTTGCCTGTTTTGTCGCGTGTTGCTGCGCGCCGCCAGCGGCCCGCGACCCGATCGCCGGGTAGAGCGCGCGTGAAAACGGGCATAATACCGTGTCCGCCGGCGCCTTTAAGGCATAAAAGGGAACACAGCAAGCTGTGGCCGCCCCCGCGACTGTAAGCAGCGAGACCGCATCCACCCGAGCCACTGGTTTTACCGGGAAGGCCGATGCGGTTCACGACCTGCGAGCCAGGAGACCTGCCGGCCGACTGTTCGTGCGAACCCATATCGGGCGGGGTGTACCGATACCGCTGCCGTTTCCCGCTCACGTTGCGGGCAACGCGCCGCTCCCGCGCGATGCTTACCCGGTACTCCCTTGAAACACGAAACGAAGCCCGTCTCGCCCGCTGCTGCACTGGCCGCGCTCCGCCCCTCGGCGTGCCCGGGGCTCGTGCGCGTGGTCGCGGCGCGCGACGGCGGCCTGTGCCGCATCCGCCTGCCCGGCGGCATGCTGAGCGCCGCGCGTGCGCGCGCCCTCGCCGAGGCTGCGTTGGCGCATGCCAGCGGCGTGCTCGAACTGACCAATCGCGCGAACGTGCAGATTCGCGGCGTGCGCGCGGGCGAAGAAGCGGCGTTGAGCGCCACGCTGATCGGCGCTGGCTTCGGGCCCGACGGCATCGACGCCGCAAGCCCTGTCGAGCACGCTTGTGCCGCCGACGAATTGCGCAACGTGATGCTGAGCCCGCTCGCGGGAATCGACCCGAATGCTTCGTGCGACACGTCGGGACTCGCCGCCGCGCTCATCGACATGATGCAGCGCGAGGCGCGTTTCGCCGCGCTCTCGCCCAAGTTCGCGCTGCAACTGGACGGCGGCGAGCGCATGGCGATGCTCGAACATCCCCACGACATCTGGCTCGCGGCGCTGCCGCACGGCGCGCGCGTGCGCTTTGCGCTGGGCCTCGCAGGGAGCCCTGCAACACAGCCCATCGGCACGCTGGCAAGCGAAGATATCTGCGCATCGATACGCGCGCTGCTCCACGCGTTCCTCGATCTCGCGAGCGCCGATGCAACACGCATGCGCGACGTGCTGGCCACGCACTCGCTCGACGCCCTGCTGCAACGCGCGCGCGATCATGGCGGCTTCGCGCTGATGCGTGACGACGCCGCGCTGCACGCCTGGCGTCGCGAGGCGAGTCCCGCCGGCTTGCGCCTGGGCGCGCACGCGCTGCACGCCGACGGCAGCGGCTACGTGGGCGCGCAGCCCGCGCTCGGCCGTCTCGACGCGCCTACGTTGCACGCGCTCGCCACGCTCGCGGAAGACTCGGGCGATGCGACGCTGCGGGTAACGCCATGGCAAGGCCTGCTGCTGCCCAACGTGCCCGCGCGCGTCATGCCCGCTGCGCTCGAACGCCTGCACGCGCTCGGCCTGATCGTCTCGCGTGACGATCCGCTCGCGCGCCTGATCGCCTGCACGGGCTCGACGGGATGCGCAAAAAGCCGCGCCGATACGAAAGCCGATGCACAACGTCTCGCCGCCGTGCTGCCGCCCGGCGTCGAAGCGCACCTCACCGGCTGCGAACGCTCCTGCGCGGCCGCGCATTGCGCGCCGTTCACGCTGCTCGCCAGCGAACCGGACCACTACGACCTGTACGAGCGCGACGACACTCAAAGCCGCTTTGGCCGGCTCGTCGCGCGCAACCTGACGATCGAAGCCGCTGCGCTCGCACTCGCGCAGCGGCCCCGGAGCACTCAAGATGTCTGATTACATCCGCGACGGCCACGCGATCTATCGCGAGTCGTTCGCGACGATCCGCGCCGAAGCCGACCTCTCGCGCATTCCCGCCGACCTCGAAAAACTCGCCGTACGCGTGATTCACGCCTGCGGCATGGTGGACGTCGTCGCCGACCTCGCGTTTTCCGCAGGCGCGGGCACGGCGGGCCGCAACGCGCTCGCAGCCGGCGCGCCCATACTCTGCGACGCGAAAATGGTCGCGTACGGCGTCACGCGCGCGCGCCTGAGCGCGAACAACGCCGTCATCTGCACGCTCGACGACCCCGCCGTGCCCACGCTCGCACGCGAGCTTGGCAATACGCGGTCGGCGGCCGCTCTCGAACTGTGGCGGCCGCATCTTGCCGGCAGCGTGGTGGCGATCGGCAATGCGCCCACGGCGCTCTTTCACCTGCTCGACATGATCGCCGCCGGCGCGCCGCGTCCCGCGCTCATCCTCGGCTTTCCCGTGGGCTTTGTCGGCGCGGCCGAGTCCAAGGCGCAACTCGCCGCGGAACATCACGGCGTGCCCTTCGTCGTCGTGCACGGCCGCCGCGGCGGCAGCGCGATGGCCGCCGCCGCCGTCAACGCACTCGCTTCGGAGACCGAATAAATGATCCGCAAAGGACGTCTGCACGGCATTGGCGTCGGCCCCGGCGACCCCGAACTGCTCACGCTCAAAGCCGTGCGCCTGCTCAAGGCCGCTCCCGTTGTCGCGTATTTCGTGGCCAAGGGCAAGAAAGGCAATGCGTTCGGCATTGTCGAGGCCCATCTCGAAGCGCAGCAGGAACGCCTGCCGCTCGTCTACCCCGTGACGACTGAAGCGCTCGAACCGCCGCTCTCGTACGAGGCGATCATCGCCGACTTCTACGACGGCGCGGCAGAAATGCTTTCGCGCCATCTCGACGCCGGACGCGACGTGGCCGTGATCTGCGAAGGCGATCCGTTCTTCTACGGCTCGTACATGTATCTGCACGACCGGCTCGCCGCGCGCTACGAAGCCGAAGTCGTGCCGGGCGTGTGCTCGATGCTGGGCGGCGCGGCCGTGCTGGGCGTGCCGCTCGTCTACCGCAACCAGAGCCTCGCCGTGCTTTCGGGCGTGCTGCCCGAGGACGAATTGCGCCGGCGACTGGCCGACGCGGACGCCGCCGTCATCATGAAACTGGGCCGCAACTTCGACAAGGTGCGCCGCGTGCTGGGCGAACTGGGTCTCGCGCATCGCGCACTGTACGTCGAGCGCGCAACGATGGCGAACCAGCGCATCGTCCCGCTCGACGACGTCGATCCCATGGCTTCACCCTACTTCTCGCTACTCGTCGTGCCGGGGGTGAAATGGCAGTCGTGACGCCGCCCGCCATCGTCGTTCTGGGCCCCGGCGCGCTTGCCACTGCGCGGCGCGTGCAGGCGCTTTACGCGGGTGCGCAAATCCATGCGCTCCAAGGCCGCGTGGAAGGCGATGTCGCGTTCAGCGAGCTTGGTGCGCATTTGCGCGAATGCTATACGCGCGGCATGCCCATAGTCGCGCTGTGTGCAGCGGGTATCGTGATCCGGTGCCTCGCGCCGCTGCTTGCGAACAAAGGCGCGGAGCCGCCTGTGCTCGCACTCGCGGAGGACGGCAGCGCCGTCGTGCCGCTGCTCGGCGGACTCACCGGTGTGAACGTCATGGCGCGCGAAATTGGCGCCGCGCTCGCGGTTGCGCCCGCCATCACGACGAGCGGCGAATTGCGCTTCGGCACTTGTTTGCTCAATCCGCCCGCGGGCTACGCGCTCGCGAGCCTCGCGCAAGGCAAGCGTTTCGTCTCCGATCTGCTTGCGGGCGCAACGACCCGCGTGGACGGCGAGGCGCCGTGGCTGGAGCACGTCGATCTGCCGCGCGACGTAGCGGCGAGTCATGCCATACGCGTGAGCGCACAAGCCTGGAACGGCAGCCCCGACGACCTAGTGATTCATCCGCGCAGCATCGTCGCGGCCGTGGGCGTGCCGCATGAGGCGCTTGCCGAAGGCGTGCGCCGCGCGCTCCACGCGCACGGCCTCGCGCCGCTCGCGCTCGCGGCGCTTGCCGCCCCTGCCGCGCACATGTGCGATGCATCGCTTGCGCAAGCGGCAGCGGAACTCGGCGTGCCGCTGCGCTTCGTCGATAGCGCGGAGCCCACGCCGCAAGTCACGCTCGCCGCGCTCACCCTGGCCGCCGATATCGAGCGCTACGCGCCGAACGAAGACGGCATCGCGCTGGCCTGCGCCGCCGCGCCGCTCGACCCGCTCGCGCTGGGCCGCTCGCGCGGCAAGCTCACGGTGCTCGGCCTCGGCCCTGGCCGTGCCGATCTGCTCGCGCCCGCCGCGCGCGCCGCGCTGGACAACGCGACCGATATCGTCGGCTACGTAACCTATGTGGAGATGGCGGGACCGTTTCGCGCAGACCAGCAGCGCCACGCCACCGACAACCGCGAAGAACTGCAGCGCGCCCGTCACGCGTTCGAGATGGCGAGCGAGGGGCGGCGCGTGGCCGTGGTCTCGTCGGGCGACCCCGGTGTGTTCGCCATGGCGGCCGCCGTGCTCGAAGCGCTCGAAGGCGCCGACGACCCGCGCTGGCATGCCGTCGAACTGGAGATCGTGCCAGGCGTTTCCGCCGCGCTCGCCACGGCGGCGCAAGTCGGCGCGCCGCTCGGCCACGACTTCTGCATGCTGTCGCTTTCCGACAACCTGAAGCCGTGGACGGTGATCGAAAAGCGCCTGCTGCACGCGGCGCAGGCCGATCTCGTGATGGCGTTCTACAACCCCATCTCGCGTGCACGGCCCTGGCAGCTCGATCGCGCGCTGGACGTCGTGCGCAGCGTGCGCGCGCCGCACACCCGCGTGGTGCTCGGCCGCGACGTGGGCCGACCCGGCGAAACGCTGCGCGCCACGACGCTAGGCGAGCTGCGTTCGGCGGACGTCGATATGCGCACGATGGTGATCGTCGGGTCGTCGGCTACGCGCGGATTCGCTCGCGGCGACGGCGGCGAGTGGATTTATACGCCGCGCTGGTATCGTGAGGATGGCGAATAAAAAGGCGCGCTCACACCTTCAAGGTGGGGAGTGAATCGCGCGGGTCGGGTGGCGCGCCTTCGAATTCGCGCGCTTTCACCTGGTTGCGCCCCGCCTGCTTCGCCGCGTAAAGCTCGGCGTCGGCGGCACGCAGCAGCGCTTGCGCGCCCGTGCGCTCGCGCGGCACACAGGTGGCGCAGCCAATGCTCACGGTCAGCGTGCCGTGTTCGCTGTGCTCGTGCACGATTCCCAGCGCCGCCACTTGCTCGCGCACCCCTTCCGCGATTTTCACGGCGCCGTCGAAAGACGTGGCCGGCAGGACCACGGCGAACTCTTCGCCGCCGTAGCGCGCAACCATGTCCGTCCCGCGGCGGCAGGCCTCGCGTATCGCGCGGGCCACGGCGGCGAGCACCTTGTCGCCCTCGGCGTGCCCGTAGAAGTCGTTGAACAGCTTGAACTTGTCGATATCGACGAAAAGCACCGAAAGCGGTTCGCCCGCGCGTCTCGCATGCTGCCATTCCGTTTCGATACGCAAGTCGAGCGCGCGCCGGTTGTAGAGGCTCGTGAGCGCGTCGGTGACCGCGAGACGCTCGAACTCTTTTTCCGTAGCCAGCCGCGCGCGCAGCGAAAACGCGAGCAGCCACGACGAAGCGGCGACTAGCGCGCCGAAGATCAACGTCATCGGCGCGTAGATGCGCAGACGATGGCGCCATGCGGCGAGCGCGCCGTCCACGGAAGGCGCGACAACCGCGATGAGCGAAGTATGCGGAACGCGCTTGAACGTATAGATGCGCTCGACCTTGTCGTCCTCGCCCGCGGCGATGAACACGCCCTCGCTCGCTTTCAGCATTGGCTGGACGTAATCCAGTTCGCCGATTTGCGCGCCCACTTCGTAGTCCGAATAGGGGCGGTGCGCGAGCATGGTCCCATCGCTTAGCATGATGAACGCGCTGCCCTTGGAATCGACGTCGATCCGGTCGAACAGTTGCTGAAAGTAGACGAGCCGCAGCGTAAGCATCACGATGCCGCCGAACGAGCCATCGTGCTCAGTCACGCGGCGCGAGAGCGCGATCGAATAGTGGCCGTCGCGCACACGCGAGCGAATCGGGTCGGAAATATACATGCCGACCGAGCGCTCGCGCTGCGCCGTGAAATAGTCGCGGTCCGCGAGATTGACGCCTGGATACGCGCGGCCGTCCTGCGATTCGACGATATGACCGTACCCGTCGACGTAGAACGCGTCGTCGAGATAGGCGCCGGTCGCCACGCGGCCGAACAGCAGCTTGCGGCGGATGTCGGGCGGCAGGCTTTGCGTGCGCGGGTCGCGCGCGCTATCGGCGGCGTCGAGCAGCAACAGGTCGTAGATGCCGCAATTCGCCTCGAGGTCGTTCGACATCAGCGAAACGAGCGCGGCCGAATTGTGCTGCGTGCTGACGATGGCCTGCGTGCGCTGCTGCATCAGCCCCACCAGCACGATGGCCACGATGGCCACGCCGACGAGCGAACCCATCGTGCCGACGATGAACGGATGGGTCCCGACCCACTGCATGAGCGCCCGATTCCATCGTCGGGGGATTCGCAAACATCGTTTCCAGAGCTCCATGAGGCCTTTCCTCTTGCTCCGCTCGTTAGGCTTGCCGCGCTTGCCGGCCAATGGCTGATCGCGTTCGGGGTTCATCATACTGCGGCTCGCGAAACCGCCTTCGAAACGCGGCACGCACTTAATTTCCCTGTCGTAGCGCCGTAAACCAGATGAACCCGCGAAGTCGATTCGCTCACCGACCACCCTGCGCCGATGACCCACCCGACCCCTGAAGCTCAAGCCGAAGCCAGCGACGCCGCAACCGAAGCCGCCCTGCTCACGCCGGACGCCATGCCGGTCGGCGAGCCGCTCGCCTGGCCTGTCGTCGATCACGACGGCGCCCTGCTGCTCGACACCGGCTCGGTGCTGGTGGGCGAAGCGGAGCGTGATTTTCTGTTCAAGCACTTCGTGCCGTATCGCGGCGACGTGCAGAGGTCCGAGGGCGCAGCGCCAAGCGCGGCGGCCTCGGCCAATGGCGGCGAGTCGACCGCCGCCATCCGCGACATGCATTTGACCATCGGCGCGCTGACCGGCCTGCGTCCGCAGATGGGCGCGAGCGGCGCACCCATGCACCCGTGCCGCCTGATCGGCTTCGCGCCGAACGAGGCGCTCTTCGTGACGACACCCTATGTCGATGGCCGCCCCATCGCGGTGACGCCAGGCGAAAACGTGGAGATCGTCGCGATTGCAAGCCAGGCGGTCTTTCGCTTCGTATGCACCGTGCATGCGCTCAGCCAGTCGCCGCTCGACTACCTCGTGCTTTCGAAGCCCGCCAACATCCGCCGTCTGCGCGAGCGCCGCTCGATTCGCGTGCGCGCGCAATTTCCCGTGCGCTACGGCATCGGCGAGGAGGGCGCGGGTTATGACGGCGTGGCGCTCGCACGCGGCATCAGCGCGCTCGGGCTTTCGGTCAGCGCGGCGTGGGCGCTCGGCAAGGTTGGCGAGCGGTTGCGCGTGGCATTCCAGCTACGTTCGGGCGAGAACGAAACGGCAATCGAAACCACCGCGGTCATCCGCAACGTGCAGGCGGAAGCGGCCGACCCCGCGCACACGACGCTCGGCCTCGAACTCGACCGCCTCACGCCCGCCGAACAGATGGCGATGAAAGTCTACGTATTCGATCGTCAGGACGACGTGCTGTACTGGACCGGCAGCGTGCGCTAACGCCGGCTCACGCGAGCAGCGCCTGAGCGTCCAGGCACTCGCCGGCCCATGCCTGCGCGAGCGCCTCGCAGCGCCCCACGCGCAGCGCGCCGAGTTCGCAATCGATCACCGTGACGTGGTCCGCGTGACGCGGCCGCGCGGGCCATTGCGTCGTGCGGCCGTCGCTGAACAGCCAGAGATGGCGCGCGCGCGCCGGGTCGCGGCGCGCCGCCGTCTCCAGCACGCGCGCCGCGCGGCCAATGCCCGCTTCGAGCGGCGTGCCGCCGCCCCCGCCGATAGGCTCGATCCAGCGCTCGTTCCACCAGCGCGGCACGGCGGGCCCGAAACGCAATTCCGCTGCCGCGCCGCCGAAGGCGACTAGCGCCACTTCCACACGCTCGGCGCGGGCGCGGTCGAACAGCGCGATCAGCAAACCCTTGGCGAGCGCGAGTTGGCCGCGCGCGAGCATGGAGGCCGAGCAGTCCAGCACGAAGCAATGGAGCGCGCCGGAACCTGTCTTGCGCCTGGCGAAGCGGAGATGTTGCGCGTGCAACGACCCTGCGCGTTTGGCCGCGAGCGTGGGCGGCCAGGCAATGCGCTCGCCGTGCTTTGCGACTTGCGCGGGACCGCGCCCCGGGCCTTCTCGCCGTCGAGCGCCGCCCTGTGCGAAGGCGGCGGCCTGTGCCCGACGGGTCAGCGTTTTTTTGCGGGCAGCGGGATCACGCCCTTCACCGCCTCCGCCGCGACGGGCTCGGGCGGCAGCTCGCCCCAATCGGCATCCGATGTTGCTTCGGTATGCTTTGCTTCGCGCTCCGGCGCGGTAGCGGATTGGGGCGGCTTCGGCTCGGTGGCAGACGGCACATCGGAGCGCGGCGGCATGGTATGCCGCCGATGCGCGAGCACGCAGTCGGCAACCGCATCGACATGTGCCGGTGTCACGGCATCCGCGCCTTCGAACGCGGCGAGCGCGCGCGCCGCACGCAGCATCACCAGGTCGGCACGCAGGCCGTCAACCGCCGCCTCGATGCAACGTTGCGCCGCGCGCTCGTGCACGGCATCGCTCCAGTCGAGCCCGGCGAGCGCTTCGCGCGCCGCTGCAATGCGTTCACCAAGCGCGCGCTGTTCGGATTCGCGCGCCGCGCAAAACGTCTGCGGATTGGCGTCGAAGGCAAGACGCGCCTTGACGATGCGTTGCCGTTCCTCCACGTCATACGGCGTGCCGAGTTCGACCATCAAGCCAAAGCGGTCGAGCAGCTGCGGACGCAACTCCCCTTCTTCGGGATTCATGGTGCCCACCAGCACAAAATGCGCGTCGTGCGAGTGCGAGACGCCATCGCGCTCCACGGTGTTTACGCCGCTCGCCGCCGCGTCGAGCAGCACGTCGACGAGCGCATCGGGGAGCAGGTTCACTTCGTCCACGTAAAGCACGCCGCCGTGCGCGCGCGCGAGCAGCCCCGGCGCGAAACGCACAGCGCTCTCGCGCATCGCCGCTTCAAGGTCGAGCGTGCCGATCAGCTTGTCTTCGCTTGCGCCGAGCGGCAGCGTGACGAACGCGCCTTCCGGCAGGAGCGCCGCGAGCGCGCGCGCCGCCGTGGATTTCGCGGTGCCGCGCGGCCCGCTCACGAGCACGCCGCCGATTGCGGGGTCGATGGCCGCGAGCAGCAGCGCGCGCTGCAACGGCGCCTGGCCGACCAGCGCGGTAAAGGGAAACGCGGGACGCGTGGCCGCAGCGCTCATGGTCCTGATCCTTCCAGATGCTGCCCGGCTTCGAGCAGACGGTGTTCGAGTTGCGCGCGATGCTCGCCCGGCTCCTGCCAGAGACCGCGCTGGATCGCTTCGAGCAGGCGCTCGCACACGGCGTGCAGCGCGTGCGGATTGTGGCGTTGCATGAAGGCGCGCGTGTCGTCGTCGTGCACATAGGCGTTCGCGACGAGCGCGTACTGATGGTCGCCCACCACGCGCGCGGTCGCGTCGTAGCCGAACAGATAGTCGACCGTCGCCGCCATTTCCGCCGCGCCCTTGTAGCCGTGACGTTTCACGCCGTCGATCCACTTCGGATTCACCACGCGCGAGCGGATCACGCGCGCGATCTCCTCGTGTAGCGGACGAATGCGCGGCGCGGCGGGGTTGCTGTGGTCGGCGTGATACAGCGCCGGCTGCGCCTGCGAAAAATGCCGCGCCGCCGCGGCCATGCCGCCCTGGAACTGGTAGTAGTCGTTCGAGTCGAGCAGGTCGTGTTCGCGGTTGTCCTGGTTCTGCAGCACGACGTCGAGCGTCGCGAGACGCGCGCGGAATGCATCGCTCGCCTCGGCGCCCGCGCTCTTTTGCGCGTAGGCGTAGCCTCCCCATGCCTGGTACGCGTTCGCGAGATCGGCGTCGGTTTGCCACTGGCGATGGTCGATCATCGACTGCAGGCCCGCGCCGTAGGCGCCAGGCCGCGCGCTGAACACGCGCCATCCCGCGCGGCGGCGCGCTTCGTCGGCGGCCATGCCGCCTGCGACCAGCGCGTCGCGTTCGCGCAGCACACGAGCGCGCAACGGGTTCTGGTGCTCCGGCTCGTCGAGATCGGCCACGGCCTGCACGGCTGCGTCGAACAGATGCATCACGTTGGGAAACGCGTCGCGGAAGAATCCCGAAACACGCAGCGTCACGTCGATGCGCGGCCGGTCCAGCGCCTCGACCGGCATGATCTCGAAGTCGGTCACGCGCTGGCTGCCCGCCGCCCACTTCGGCCGCACGCCGATCAGCGCGAACGCCTGGGCGATATCGTCGCCGCCGGTGCGCATCGTCGCGGTGCCCCAGACCGAAAGCCCCACGGCGCGCGGGTAATCGCCGTGCTCCTGCAGATGGCGCTCGATGAGTTGCTGCGCCGATTTCATGCCGAGCGCCCACGCGGCCTGCGTGGGAATGGCGCGCGTATCGACGGAGTAGAAGTTGCGCCCCGTGGGCAGCACATCGGGACGGCCGCGCGAAGGCGAACCGCTCGGGCCCGGCGGCACGAAACGGCCTTCGAAACCGCGGCGAAATTGGCGCATCTCTTCCGGCCCGCAGGCATCGAGGCGCGTCAGCACGTCGTCGCGCAGGCGCGCAAGCACCTGGGCTGCGTGCGGCAGCGATTGAACCGCCTCATCGTTTCGTTTGCCTAAGCAAATACCTTCGATCAGCGTGGCCGCGAACATCTCCAGGCGTTCGCGCGTGTCGCCGGCATGACGCCACGGGGTATCGCTCACGCTTGTGAGCAGCGATGGACGCGGGCCTTCCCACGGCGCAGCCCAATCCACCGTGGCCGGGTCGACCAGGTGATCGATGCGCAGGTCACGCGCAATCGCGTCGATCAGGCCCGCGTTCGCGCCCTGCCCGTCTCCGCATGCGTAACGTCCCAGCGCGAGCAGCGTGTCGCAACGCTGCCGACCGTGCGGCGATTCGCCGAACGTGTGCAGGCCATCGCGTATCTGCGCTTCCTTCAGTTCGCACAGGTAGGCGTCGGCGCGCGTGAGGAGTTCATCCTCGCCTGCTTGATCCTCGGGCGCGGCGACGCTCAATTCCTCGTGCAGCCGATGCTCGATGATGGTCGCGAGTATCGTCTTGCGCAGCAGTTTCGCGCGACGCGGGTCCACCATCAATGCTTCGTAATACTCATCGACCTGACGTTCGAGATCCTGCAGCGGACCGTAGTTTTCCGCGCGCGTGAGCGGCGGCATCAGGTGATCGACGATCACGGCCTGGGCGCGGCGCTTGGCCTGGCTCCCCTCGCCCGGATCGTTGACGATGAACGGATACAGATGCGGCAGCGGCCCGAGCGCCATGTCGGGCCAGCAGGTGTCGGCAAGCGCCACGCTCTTGCCCGGCAGCCATTCCAGATTGCCGTGCTTGCCCACGTGCGCGATGGCGTCGATACCGAACGTCTCGCGCAGCCAGAAGTAGAACGCGAGGTACGCGTGCGGCGGCACGAGTTCGGCGTCGTGGTAGTTCGCGTAAGTATCGTCGCCGCGCGAGCGCGAAGGCTGGATGCCCACGAACACCTGGCCGCAGCGCCAGCCCGCAATCATGAAGCGGCCGCGCCGCACCGTGGGGTCCGCTTCG
The DNA here is from genome assembly GCF_009789655.1 of Paraburkholderia acidiphila. Lineage (GTDB taxonomy): Bacteria > Pseudomonadota > Gammaproteobacteria > Burkholderiales > Burkholderiaceae > Paraburkholderia > Paraburkholderia acidiphila. Next base: position 434,749 of record NZ_CP046910.1, on the reverse strand, counting down.
GGCGCGCCCCACCGCGCGATCAGCGCGTTTTGCGCCTCGGCGGGCAACTGCGCGAAGCGCGCGCGGTAGTCGTCGAGCGAAAGGCTCTGCCATGCGGGGCGCAGCGCGCGCGTGTCGGGATCGTTCGTCACGCCCTGCGTGAGGATGCGCATGAGCGCGTCGCCGTCTTCGGGCAGATCGGCTACGCGGTAGCCTTCGTCGCGAAGCATGCGCAGAATGCCAACCACGGAGGCAGGCGTATCGAGCCCCACGCCGTTGCCAATCCGCCCTTCGCTCATCGGATAGTTCGCGAGCACGAGCGCGAGCTTTTTCTCCGCGTTCGGCAGGCTGCGCAAACGGCACCAGCGGCGCGCGAGTTCGGCCACGAACGCCACGCGTTCCAGATCGGGCTGATAGCGCACGACATCGACTTGCGTCTCTTTGCAGTGGTACGCCAGGCCCTTGAAACTGATCGCGCGTGTAATCACGCGGCCGTCCACCTCGGGCAGCGCGATATGCATGGCGATATCGCGCGAATTCAGGCCGTGATTGTCCTTGACCCAGTCGTCGCGGTTGCCGCCGCTCAGGATCACCTGGAGCACGGGCGCGTCGCCGGCGAGCGCGAGCGGTTCGGGGTCGTCCAGCGACGAAGCCGCAAACGCCGTGGTGTTCAGCACCAGCGAGACATGGTGCTCGGCCGCCAGTTGATCGAGCACGTCGCGGCTCAAGGCGTCCTTGAGCGAGGTGATCGCAAGCGGCAGCGGGTTCATGCCGCGCGCCAGCAGCGCGGTAATGAGTGCGTCGAACGCGGCCGTGTTCGCGGCCTGCAAATGCGCCTTGTAAAACAGCAGCGCGACAACCGGCGCGCCGGGTTGCCAGCGCGCGCGCCATTCGTCGATGGTCGCAACGTCGCGCTGCGGGCAATAAAGCGCGGCGGCCGGCAGCGCGACTGGCGGCGCAGGCTCGCTGCCCCAGTCGAATGCGCGCCATGCGAGCGCGCGCAGAAACGACTCGGCGTTCGCCGCGCCGCCTTCGCGCAGATAGCGCCAAAGCAGGCGGCAGAACTCGGGCTCGGCGCGGCTCTTCGCGATGAGATTGGGGTCTTCCTGCAAGTCGCCCGAAAACATCGCGAGCAATTGCCCGCGACGCTCAGCAAGCGAGACGACCTGCTCGATGCCGTAAGGCCAGTACGTTTCGCCGCCCAGATGATCGACCACCACCACGCGCGCGTGCTGCAACACGTCTTCGACGTAGAAGTCCACCGACGCCGGCTGGCGCAGATACGTGACGTTCGCGAGCCGCACGCTCGGAAATCCCGCGGGCAAGCGCGGCACGACGCTCGCCAGCAGCGCGAGCGTCGTGTCCGCCGAACTGAGCACGACGATTTCGGCGGGCTGCTGGTCGATGCGGATGACGCCCTGCGTGTCGTCGACAAAACCGCCCGGCGTGGTGCGCAGCAAATGCATGATGCGGCCTCGTCTAGCTCAGTGCGTTCACTTCGCGCCCGCGGTCTGCACGTTCGCCAGCGCCGTGTCGAACGCCGCTTGCAGCGTCGCGCCATCGAGATCTTCGCCAATCAGAACGAAGCGGCTCGCGAGCGGCTGCGCCGCGCTCTCCTGCGCGTTCCAGCGGCGGTCGAAATAGCTGTCGAAGCGGCGGCCCACGCCTTGAATCACGAGACGCATCGGCGCGCCAGGCAGTGCGGCGAAGCCCTTCACGCGATAGATCGTGTGTGCATCGACGAGTTGTTGCAGCGCCTCGATCACGCTCTCGCGCGAAGCGGCCGCACCCGACACCACGACCGAGTCGAACTCGTCGTGATGATGATCGGGATCGTCGGCGGAACCGTGATGGTCGTGCCGCAGATGAATGCTTTCCTCGGAGGCCGCTTCGAGACCAAGCAACGTATGCAGATCGAGCTTGCCGTGCTGCGCGCGCACGATCTTCACCTGCATCGGCAGTTCTTCCCGCAGCTCGGCGATGAGCGCGTCCTGACCCGCTTCGTCGAGCAGATCGGTCTTGTTGAGAATGACGAGATCGGCGGCTGAAAGCTGGTCTTCGAACAGCTCATGCAGCGGCGATTCGTGATCGAGGTTCGGGTCGGCGCGGCGCTGTGCGTCCACGGCCTGCGGGTTTTCGGCGAACTGGCCGCTCGCGGCGGCGGGGCCGTCCACGACGGTCACGACCGCATCGACGGTGAACGCGTTGCGAATCGACGGCCAGTTGAACGCCTGCACGAGCGGCTTGGGCAGCGCGAGACCCGAGGTTTCGATCAGCACGTGATCGATCTCGCCGCGACGTTCGAGCAGTTTCTCCATCACCGGGAAGAACTCTTCCTGCACGGTGCAGCACAGGCAACCGTTCGCGAGTTCATAGAGCTGGCCTTCCGTTTCGTTGCCGTTCTCGTCGCAGCCAATGCCGCAGCCGCGCAGAATTTCGCCGTCGATACCGAGTTCGCCGAATTCGTTGACGATGACCGCGACGCGCAGACCGCCCGCGTGCTGAAGAATGTGACGCAGCAGCGTGGTTTTACCGCTGCCGAGAAAGCCCGTCACGATCGTGACCGGAATCTTGCGCATTTGCATGAAGTGCTCCTTCGGCGCCAGGCCGGATAGCGGGGCATGGTCCGTCGCGTTAGCCGTTCGCGCGGGTGTCGGGAAGTCGTTAAGCGAGCACGCACGTATCCATGCAGACGCGCTCACGCGTAACGATTCAAAAAACCTGCAGGGGGACGAACGACCAGAAACGCACCCGGGCCTCGCCCGGCTGACGCATGAATATCACGGACCCGGCACCGCATCCCCGCAGCGCGAATCCCACGTATCTGGCCGGTATCCGGACTGACGAAACACCGCTTCGCCTTCCCGCGCGGGCGGCCTTGCGGCCGGCTCGCACAGTGGCGTGGACTGCGTAAAGCATGGAAGCGGTTTGCGGCATTCGTGCGAACGCCGCGCTCGTTGTACCGTTGCGGGTGCAGTTCAGGTTGGCCATGCCCGAGGCGGGATGGCTCCCTGATTCCCGTTTAACTGCGCACGCATCATGAATCGCGCGCGAGCACCAGAGTGCGTGCGAGTGTAGGCGCGGGGGGCTTGCGCGTCAAGGAACGCGTGGGAAGCCGCAAAAGCGTGTGCTATCGTAGCGCGCATCCGGCTCGGGCCGGAATACGACTGTTTTTTGCTTGTTTCACTTCCGCCGTCACGCTTTCGATCGACGCCCCCGCCGTGAATCCTGCCGAAAATCGCGCCGCACGCGCAGCCTCGATCGAAACCGCGCTGGAGTCCACGCAGCGCGTGCCGTCGCTCGCGCTCGGCATAGGCTGCCGGCGCGGCGTCTCGCTCGCGCAGGTTGAGGCAGCGGTGCGCGCCGCGCTCGGCATGTGGCCGCTTCAAAGCGTCGCGTCGGTGGCCACGCTCGACGCCAAAGCCGGCGAACCCGCGTTGCGAGCGTTTTGCGCGGCACACGCGCTGCCGTTGCACACTTACACGCGGGAGCAACTCGTCGCGACGCCCGCGAGCGCGCCGCCTTCCGCAGCCGCGCAAGCGCGATTCGGTGTGGACGGCGTGTGCGAACCCTGCGCGCGTCTTGCTGCGGGCGGCGGTCCGCTCGTGCGAGGCAAGCTGGCGCTCGACGGCGTGACTGTGGCCATCGCCAGCGTGAATCCTCCCTGAATCATGCGTCGCGCTCTCGCAGCTCAGCGCCCACCCATCACCAGAACCGACTCACGACGATGAAAACCGACCCCGAATCGCACCAACGCATGACGCAACGCCGCCGCGAGGGCCACGAGAAAAAGCAGGCCGCCGCGACGCACGAAAAGGGCCTCCTGATCGTCAACACCGGCAACGGCAAGGGCAAGAGCACTGCGGCGTTCGGCATGGCCGTGCGCATGCTCGGCCACGGCATGAAACTCGGCGTCGTGCAGTTCATCAAGGGCGCGCTGCACACCGCCGAACGCGACTTTCTCGGCAGCGTCGCGCACTGCGATTTCGTGACCATGGGCGACGGCTACACCTGGAACACGCAGAATCGCGACGGCGACATCGCCACCGCGCGCAAGGGCTGGGACGAAGCGAAGCGCATGATCGAAAGCGGCGAGTACGCGATGGTGATCCTCGACGAGCTCAACACGGTGCTCAAATACGAGTACCTGCCGCTCGACGAAGTGCTCGGCGTGATCGCCTCGCGCGCGCCGCACGTGCACGTGGTCGTCACGGGCCGCCATGCGCCCGACGCGCTGATCGAGGCCGCCGACCTCGTCACGGAAATGCGCCTCGTGAAGCATCCGTATCGCGAGCAAGGCGTGAAGGCGCAAAAGGGCGTGGAGTTTTGAGCGCATGAGCGCAACGCTTGCCTGCCCCGCGCTTTTCATCAGCGCGCCCGCTTCGGGCCAGGGCAAAACCACGCTTACGGCGGGCCTCGCGCGCCTGCACCGCCGTGCAGGCCGGCGCGTACGCGTGTTCAAGACCGGGCCGGATTTTCTCGACCCCATGATCCTCGCGCGTGCGAGCGGCGCGCCGGTACTTTCGCTCGATCTATGGATGGTGGGCGAACCCGCGTGCCGCGCCCTCCTCGCGCAGGCCGCGCGCGAAGCCGACCTGATCCTCATCGAAGGCGTCATGGGCCTGTTCGACGGCACACCGAGCAGCGCCGATCTCGCCACCACGTTTGGCGTGCCGGTGGCTGCTGTCGTGAGCGCGAAGTCGATGGCGCAGACGTTTGGCGCAATTGCGTTCGGTCTCGCGCGCTTTCGGCCCGAAGTGCCGTTTCATGGCGTGCTGGCCAATCGCGTGGGCTCGCCACGCCACGCGCAGATGCTGCAGGAGGCCTTGCCCGCCGACCTGCGCTGGCTAGGGCACGTTACGAGCGAAGCGACGATGGCGCTGCCCGATCGTCACCTCGGCCTGCATCAGGCCGCGGAGATCGACGACCTCGACGTGCGCATTGAACGCGCCGCCGACGCGCTCGCGCAAACCGCGCTCGCTGATTTGCCGCCCCCGGTGGCGTTTTCCAATCCTTCGCATGGCGAATCAATTCCTCGCTTGCTCGAAGGCCGCCATATCGCCATTGCACGCGACGCCGCGTTCTCGTTTCTCTATCCCGCAAACATTGCGTTGCTCGAAACGCTCGGCGCGAACGTAAGCTATTTCTCGCCGCTCGCGAACGAGCCCGCACCCGCCAGCGCCGATGGAATCTTTCTGCCCGGCGGCTATCCCGAGCTACATGCTTCGACGCTCGCGCGCAATACGCAAAGCGCGAATTCGTTGCGCGCGCATGTATCCAAGGGAAAACCACTGGTGGCCGAATGTGGCGGCATGCTTTATCTGCTCGATACACTCACCGACGCAGAAGGCACGCGCACGCCGATGCTCGGCATGCTGCCCGGCGAGGCGGTCATGCAAAAGCGCTTCGCGGCGCTCGGCATGCAGCAGATCGACGGTGCACATGGCGCGCTGCGCGGCCACACGTTTCACTATTCGCGCATCGCCACGCCGCTCGCGCCCACGCTTACGGCGCGCCACGCACAAACTGGCGCGCCCAGCGAGGCGCTGTATCGGCATGGCTCGATCGCGGCCACCTATATGCACGCTTACTGGCCCTCCAACCCGGCTTTCGCGGCCGCACTCTTCCATGGCACAGCCCTTTGACGAAGCCGAACGCGCGGCGGTCTACCGTGCGATCTACGAGCGCCGCGACATGCGGCACTTCGCGCCGGGCCCCATCGATCCCGCGACATTGGCACGCCTGCTCGACGCCGCGCATCACGCGCCGAGCGTGGGCTTCATGCAGCCGTGGCGCATCGTGCGCATCACGGACAACACGTTGCGCGAGCAACTTCATGAGGCAGTGGAGCGCGAGCGCATCGCAACCGCCGATGCGCTGGGCAAGCGCCGCGACGAGTTCATGAAGCTCAAGGTGGAAGGCATGCGCGACTGCGCCGAGGTGCTCGTGGTCGCGCTGATGGACCGCCGCGAAGCCCACGTCTTCGGCCGGCGCACGTTGCCGGAAATGGACCTCGCCTCCGTGGCCTGCGCGATCCAGAACATGTGGCTCGCGGCGCGCGCCGAGGGCCTCGGCATGGGCTGGGTGTCGATCTTCGACGTCGACGAGGTGCGCGCCCTGCTCGCCATGCCGCCCGGCGCCAAGCCGGTGGCGATACTCTGCGTGGGTCAGGTCGACGCGTTTTACCCGCAGCCGATGCTCGAAATGGAGAAGTGGGCCGAACGCAAGCCGCTTGGCGAATGCGTGTTCGAAAACCGCTGGCCGCAGGACGAGGCGGCCAGCGTGCCCAAAGCGGCGCCGGACCCCATGCCCGGCGGCTGACGTGCGCTCACGCTTCGCGCGCGTAGCAGACGGCCTCGACGTTGTTGCCGTCGGGATCGATCAGGAATGCTGCGTAATAGTCGGGACTATAGTCGGCACGCACTCCGGGTTCGCCGTTGTCTTTCGCACCTGCGCGCAAGCCCGCTTCGTAGAACCCGACGACCGCCGCACGGCTCGGCGCCGCGAACGCCACATGCACGCCGCGCGCCGCGAGCGCGGCGTCGGCGGAAACGGCGTGCAGCCAAAGCTTAGGTTCGCCAGGCTGGCCGAGTCCCGCATAGGTGTCGTCGCGCATGCACACCACGACGCCTAGCGGCGCGAGCAGCGCCTCGTAAAAACGCACGCTGCGTGCGAGATCCTGCACGCGCAATCCAATATGATCGAACATGAGCGACTCCCGTGTATCTGCGCGCAACCGTTGCGCCAGATTCGGGAGCCAGCATAGCGCCTTCGCGGCGAGCGCGGCCTGGGGAAAGTTGCCCTGAACCCTACTGCGTGTCGACCGGCGAAACGGAGAGCACTTCCGGCATGCCCGGCGCATGATCGGTCGTGCCGGCGTCGGGCGGACTCTTCAGTTTGACGCGCCATTGCGGCGCGCCCGCGTACGGCAGGCGTGCCAGCGCGCCCGCTACCAGGTACGGCACGGCTTCGCGTGCGTCGGCGTTGCGATCGCGCTTGACGGCGCTGACCTTGTAGACCTCGCCGCCATCGGGCAACGCGAAGAAACGCAGCGTCAACGTATGCACGTAGGGCCGTCCGAACCACGGCAGCGACGCACCCCCGGCAGGCGTGCAGGCGGCGCCGCAATCGGCATCGACGACTTTCACATCGGCGGGACGCGTGGCCCAGGCCACCGAGACGAGATAGCGCGCCGCCTCGGGCGTTCCCGCGTTGAAGCCGCGCTGCGCGAGACCATCGCTTAGCAAGGCCTGGTACGGAAGCATCTCGCCCGCGTCGGCCTGAGCGGGTGTGGGCGCGAAACGGTAGTTCGCGCTCTGGCTGGCCGCAGCGGGCAACGCGCCAGTGGCCGCGACGTCGGTCGTCACGCTCGCACATCCGGCGAGGGCAGCGAGAATCGACAGGAGACAAATCGACTGCAAGGTCTTCACGCAACACTCCATTGGGTTATTCATGCGCATCTCGTGCGATTAAACCGGCGCGTCGAACGCGGGCAGCGACATCGTCAGAACGGTGCCCTCGCCCGGCTCGCTCTCCAGCTGGACATCGCCGCCGTGGCGCGTCACGACTGTCTTCACGAACGCCATGCCGAGCCCCGCGCCGCTCACCTCGGGCCGCTGCTCCGCGTGAAAGCGCTGGAACGGCTGAAAGAGCCTCGCCTGATCTTCGTGCGCAATGCCGTAGCCCTGATCGCGAATCGAGCAGACCACGCGCGGCGGAACGTGGTCGTCCAGCCCGACGGTGCAAACGATACGCGTATCCGCAGGACTGTACTTCACCGCGTTGTTCAGCACGTTCACGAGCGCGCGCGTCATCAGCGAGCGGTCCGCGTTGATCCAGCCCATCTGCTCGCCTTCGAACGCCGTGTCGATCTGGATGCGCTTCGCGCGCGCCTGCGGCCACACTTCGTCGCTCGCGTCGATCAGCAGCTCCGCGAGGCTCGTGGGCTCGAGCGCATAGACCTGGGACTCGGCGCGCGCGAGCTGCACGAAGTCGTCGGCGAGCTTGAGCGAGCGGCGCGCGTAGCGCTCGATGCGCTCCATCACGCCGCGCACGGGCTCCGAGGCCAGCGTGCCGCGCTCGCGCTCCGTCTCGACAAGCGCGACGATCGAAGCCTGCGGCGAGCGCATGTCGTGCGACAGCAGACGCAGCGCGTCCTCGCGCTGGCGTTCGGCGTCGTGCAGCTCCGTCACGTCGACAAGACCCGCGATCCAGCCTACCGCCTGCCCCTGCGCGTTCGTGCAGCGCGCGTAGCGCAGCAGGTAGTCGCTGCCGTCGCGCGCGCGCACTTCCACGCCGCGCTCCATCAGCTCCGCGAACTCGCCGCGCGCCGGGTCGAGCGGCGCGGGCCAGTGCGCGTGCGCGAACGCCATCGCGTCGGGCGCCGGGTCGATCGGCTTGACGAGCGAGAGGTCGCCGAACACGTCCTGCATCAAGCGCCCTTCGGCGGCACTCACCTTCAAACGGGCGAGATACGCACGTGAAGCGTGATTCGCGATCAGCACGACGCCGCGCAGATCGGCGACGAGAATCGGCTCCGGCACGGAATCGAGGCTGTCCCACACGAAGCGGCGCATGTCCTGCAGGCGCTGCGCGGCCTGCGCCATGAGCGCCATTTGCTGGGCGAGCGCGTCGCCGGCGAACTCGCGGCGTTGGGTGGGCACTTCGGGCAGCAGGTACGGTTCGTCGGCAAGCTGGCGCAGTTCCTTGCGCAGGTAGGCCATCGTCATTTCGAGACGGCGCCAGCTCCACACCGGATAGACGACCAGCAGTGCGACGATCGCGGGCACGGGCGGCAACCACAGGCGCGCGCTGTGCAGCATGCCCGCGCTCGCACCGAGCGACACGGCGATCAGGAGCGCGAGCAGCAGCAGCGTGCGCAGCGGCGAGAGCACGAGGAAACCCGCCAGCAGCAGCAGCAGCGGCGCGAGCGAGACGAGCACGACCATGATGGGCGGCGCAGGCTGGATGGCCGTGCCGTTGAGCAGCGTGTCGAGCACGACGGCGTGGACGTACACGCCGGGCAACGGGCCGAGCGTACCGGAGAGCGGCGTGGCGAAGCGGTCGTAGAGCCCCGAAGCCGTCACGCCGACGATCGCCACATGCCCACGCAATTGCTCGGGCGGCACGCGGCCTTCGACCACATCGGCGAACGAGACCTTATGGTAGGTCAGCGAATTCGCGCTGAACGGAATCAGGAAGCGCGATTCGGTGCCGGGCGCTGCCGCGTGCAGCACGTCGTCGCGCTGCGCGGCGGCGGGCGTGCCATGCGCGAGCTTCACGGCGCCGCTGCGCAACGCGCGCCAGACCGGCACCATCAGTTGCGGCCAGCGCTGCTGCGCGTCGCCTTCGAAGAGCGCGACGCTGCGCACGATGCCGTCGCTATCGACTTCGAGGTTGATATGGCCCACGCCGGCGGCCGCCTGCGCGAGCGGTGCGACGGGTAGCACGGCGTCGCGGTGCCCGGTGTCGTCGGCAGGCGTGAGCAGAATGGGAAGGAACGCAGGACGCGCGCGCAGCGCCTGCGCAAAGTGCGCGTCGTCGGGCGACGGTTCGGTGAACAGCACGTCGTAGACAACGGCTGCCGCGCCCGCCTTCGCGAGCTGCTCGACGAGCCGCGCATGCGCCTCGCGCGGCCAGGGCCAGCGCCCGAGCGCGGCGACGCTGGCATTGTCGATCTCCACAAGCACGATGTCGGGCGACACCGCCAGCGAGCGCGCGGAAAGCAAACGATCGTAGACCAGATGGTCGGCCCCGCTCGTGAGCCGCCAGAGCACGCAGAGCACGACCACGATCACACCCGCGCAGCCCACGCCGGCCCATTCGAACAGGAAGCGGCGTCCAACGGAGCGGCCAAGGCGCGCGGGCGGCCTCACGCTCATGCGCGCCTGCGTCACCAGTCGAGCCTGAACGACTGGACCGGACTTGCCTTCTGGTAGTAATGGCCGTTGTCGAACTGCTCGGCGATCACCGTCCAGTAGTACACGCCCTTCGGCAGGTCGCGCACGACGGCCTCGCCCGCCGTGATGTCGGTGCGATCGATGAGCGGCACACGCAGATCGGACGTCGTGCCGAGCACGAAGCGAAAGCGCGTGTTCTGCGCGTTGCGGTCGATGAACCAGCGGAACGCAAAGTCGCGCGAGCCTTCTATGGGGCCGGCGCTCGCGCCGAGCGCCACGCGCCGGCGCTCGAACGCGTACGACGCCGGCATGCCTTCAAGGCCGCGCGCGTCGACGGCGGAGATACGCACGAAGTACGTGCCGTCCGCGAGGTCGGTGAACGATACGTGCGGGTCGGCGCTGCGCTTGTCGCGGATCATGTCGAGCAGGCCCGCGTCGCGGCCGATCTGCACGCGATAGGCGCTCGCACCCGCGGCGGGTGCGATATCGAAGGCGACTTCGTCATCGTCCTGCACTTTGGACGGATGCAGCAGTTGAGGTGCGTCGAGCAGCGTGACGGGCGCGCCTGCTGGCTGGCCCGCCAGCGTGAGGCTGCCGTAGTGCGCGGCGACGAGCTGCTCGGAGGCGGCCAGCGGCGTGCCCGGTGCCGGCGGCCGTACGCCGGCGCCGCGGCCGTTGTGGCCCGGCGAGCCGGCATCCACGCCCACTGCGCCGTCCAGCACCTCGACCGCCGTCGCGCCCTTGTCGCCGTCGTAGCTCACGCGAAACTGCGTGCCGCGCACGCCGGCCACCACGGAGGGCGAGCGGATCTGAAAGCGATCGTCCTTCTTCGTGGCGTGCGTGACCTCGCTGCTCACCTCGCCGCGATGGAGATCGACGATGCGGTCGGTCGCGCCGGTCAGCGCCGTCTGACGCAGCGTGGCAAGGTCGAGCGAAGTATCGGGCGGCAGCGCGATATGCGAGCCGTCGTTCAGTTCGAGCGTGGCGAAGCCATCGTGGCCGGTCTGCACCCGATCGCCTTCAACGAGGTTCGCACCGACCGCGAGCGGCAGGAGCGGGCCTGCGCGGAACGCATGCTGCACGGGACCGTTCGCGGCGATCACTTTCGCGCTGAGGCCGTCCTCGCGCAGCAGCGCGACCGGCACGCGCAGCGTCGTGCCGGGCTGCAGGCGGCGCGGCGCGCTCACATGATTGAGGCTCGCGAGCTTTTTCCAGTCGGCGGGATTGCGCAGATAACGCGTGGCGATGTCGTAGAGCGAGTCGCCGGGGCGCGTGACGTAAGTGGTCGTCCCGGGCAACTGCGCGGGCAACTGCGCGGGCGACTGCGCGGGCGCGCGCGGGGCGCTCTCGCGCGCCTCGGCGCTGCGAGGAACGGAACTGAGCGCAAGCGCGAAGGCAAAAAACGGAGCCGCGGAGGCGCGCACCGCACGCGCGCCCCTCACGCGTCGTCCCCCTCGATGCGCTCGAGCCGGTAACCGTAGCCGTAGATCGGCGTGAGGCGATAGCCGTTTTCGGGACGCAGGCCGAGCTTCGAGCGCAGCATGGAAACATGCGTGTCCATCGTGCGCGAGGGAATGTCGTCGGACTGCTTCCAGATCACGTCGAGAATATGCGCGCGCGAAAGCGGGCGGCTCAGATGCTGAAACAGCAGCAGCGCGAGATCGAACTCCTTCTGCGTGAGCGCGACGTTGCGACCGCTCACCGAGGCCTGGCGCGACTTGAGGTCGAACTCGTACTTGCCGAAGGTTTCCTTGAGCGCGGGCGCGTGCAGCTGATAAGCGCGGCGCAGCAGCGAATTGACCCGGGCGATCAGCACCGGCGCCGAGACGGGTTTGACGACGTAGTCGTCGGCGCCCGCGTTGAGCATTTGCGCGATGTCGACCTCGCGGCTGCGGCTCGTCATGAAGAGCACCGGCAGGCGCGTGGAGAGGCTCTGCCGCACCCAGTGCAGCACTTCGTCGCCCGCCATGTCGGGCACGTTCCAGTCGAGCACGAGCAGGTCGAACGTCTGCCGCCGAAGCTGCCTGACGAGCTCGCTGCCCTTGGCAAACGCGTGGCAGGCGTGGCCCGCCGCGCTCAAGGCCTGGCAGACGAATTCTGTCTGCGCTGCATCGTCATCCAGTACTGCAATTCTCATAGCACCCCGCAACCAGGTTTGTTATTCATCGTCTCAGAATGGACTGCCTGCCTGCCGCAACGCGCTGCAGCCGTGACCGCCGTCCGGCGCCGCCGGCTGCGCGCACCGGCGCCAGGTCGCAACCCATCCACCCTGGCGCTGGCAGCACGCGCAACGCGCCGTGCGCCAAAGCCCGCTACTTTCGCCGCGTCTCGAAAAAAACGGGAGCGCGAGGCCACGCTCGTCTTCGGTGAACAGATCGCTCTCATGTTAATCACTCATGGTAGTCGAATTTGCCATCGTTCGAACCGGGTTTGCCCGCCTCGCCTGCGGTTGACGGCGACCCCGCAAGCAGCGCGGTCAGATGGGAGCGCACGTGCTCCCACGCCGCGTGCGCGTAGTCGGGCTGGACGGCCGCGCGTGACTGCGCCGTGACAAACACGCGCAGCACCGTGGACGAACACTGTGTCAGGCGCTCGGCCGCGACGAAACGCGAAAGACGCAGCGCTTCGCTGAGCCACGGAAGTTCGGCCGCGCAGGAATCCGCGTAAGCCTCCATTGCGGCGCGCGCGTGGCGGTCGCGTGCTAGGTCGAGCTCGACGCGCTCGAACTCGCCGCCACCGTCGGAGCCCTCTACGCGCGAGCCCGGTGGAAAACGCATACGGCCGGATCGGAAAAACATGGAGCCCCCGAGAAGAGAAGCAGGCAGAGCAACACACGTGAAGCGGCCAGGCGTTTTTCGCGGACGCAACAACGTCGAGCCGCTCGCAATACGCGAAGCGGCAAATAGAATTCGTTCAGAAGTGCGGAAAAAATGTGGCGACGGCCGCGTGCGTAACACCGCGTGGTCTCCGGAATCCGCCCCCGGAGTCGGACCGCCAGCGCAGTCATCGTCGTGCGCGGCGCGAGCCCCGCTGCCAGCGTCACCGCCCGACGCTTCACAGCGGGCCGCAGCCGCCTCCCTGCACGACGAGGCACGTGCCGCCATCGCCACGTCCACCTCAAAGCACTGGTTTTCCCAGCGTTATCCGGCGAACTCGGGTTCGCTCTGACTTCCTCTTACTGACCGCGTCGCCAAGTCCCGAGCGAGCCAGCCCCCGTAGCAGAAATACGTTGCCAGCGGCGCATGCGCGAGATGCGCGTGGCGCTGGTGTCGTGCGGCGGTGCTTGATTTCGCCGCGACGACGTATTCTCACCTGGACGCTACGAATTTACTGTCAGGGATTGTTAAATCCTCAGGACGACGATAAGGCGATGTAAGGAAGGCGGTTGCCGCCGCGTTTCTGACCAGCGCTGCACCTCGCGCACAAGTACATCGATTGCTTTGCATTCCTAAACCATTACCGGAAGACAGCAGCGGCGAGATCCCGTTATGGAGATCCCGCCGCCGTTGCAGCGAAGAGAATCGCTATGGGTTAGTGTTCGGGTTGCCGGTCGTTGCCCCGATCGCCACCCTGGCTCGGAGCATGGCCCCCCTGGCCACCCTGCGGCGGCGCGGGCGGACGTCCCTGTTGAGGTGCGGGTCCGGGCGCACGCATGCCACCCTGCTGCTGGGGCGCCGGCGGACGAGCGTAGCCCTGCGCAGGCGCGCCAGCCGGCGGACGGCCACCGTACTGCTGCTGCTCAGGCGGATGCCCCGCCTCGTGCGGACGCATCTCCGGCTGGCCCACGTTGGCGGGCGCGCGTGGCGGTTCTGCGTTGACCGGCGGGCGGCCCGCGCCCGGCGGCGGCATGTTGCCCGGCGCGCGCGGCGCTTCCTGATTGACGGGCGGACGGCCCGGCGCACCATGCCACGCCGGCGCCATCGGCGGGTGGCCGCGTTCGGGCGGAGGCACGTGCTCCCAGCGCTGCTGTTCGCCATACCACGGCCGGTCGCGATAGAAACTGCCCCAGTAGGCGCCAAGCGAGAACGTCACGATCGGCAAGCCGATCGCCGCGCCGTAGTTGGTAAGCGGCACGTAGCTGCCCTGATACGGATAGCTGAGATAACCACCGTAGACCCAGCCGCGCAGGCCGGGCACCGTGACGTCACACCACGAATAGTCGCTCACGCAGCCCATCACCGTGACGGGCTGCCCGGGTGCGAGTTCGGCAACGACTGGATAATCGCCGGAAGGCCCCGCGTACAGATCCACGGGTTCGCTCGTGTAGGCCGCGGTTTGCGCGCTGGCGTTGGCCGAGGCAAGCGCGAGGCCGATGACGAGGCCCGCGCTGGCGAGCGCAGACGCGAGCGCGCGCACGCGCGTCGTCTTGAGGCGCTTGGACATCATTTCTCCCTGTTCCAGCTCATTTGGTTTGTGACTGCGCAATTCTCGTGCCCGCTGTTCGCAGCGGGTTACTCGTTTTCTTCGAAGTAATGTCCGAACTTGACCTGCTTGGTGCGGATATATCGTTCGTTTTCCTCGCGCATCGGGATCGCGAGCGCCACGCGCTCGATGACGGGGAGGCCATGCTGCCTGAGCGTGTCGAACTTCTTCGGATTGTTGCTCATGAGCCGCACCGACGACACTTTCAGCAGACGCAGGATCGCCGCCGCCGAATCGTATTCGCGCGCGTCGTCGGGCAGGCCGAGATCGAGATTCGCCTCGACGGTGTCGCGGCCTTGCTGCTGCAGCTGGTATGCGCGGATCTTGTTCGACAGACCGATGCCCCGGCCTTCGTGGCCACGCAGGTAGAGCAGCACGCCGCGGCCTTCGGCCGCGATATAGCGCAGCGCGAGGTCGAGCTGCTCGCCGCAGTCGCAGCGGTAGGAGCCGAACACGTCGCCGGTCAGGCATTCGGAGTGAAGCCGCGTCAGCGTGGGCTCGCCGCTGCCCACGTCGCCCATGACGAGCGCGAGATGCTCGGCGCCGCCGTCCTTCACCCGGTAGACATAGGACTCGAACGTGCCGTAGCGGGTCGGCAGCGTGGCAGTCGCGTCAAGCACGACGCATTCGTTGGCGTTGTCGCCGTCCGCACAGGACGACTCAGGAAGCGTAGGCATGATCTGGAGCAAGAAACTGGCAAAAACCGGCACGGGGCCGGGTTGAAGTTCGGAACCGGAGTTTACCGCCATTTGCGCCACCCCGCCGCGCCGCGCTTGGGTGGCGGCTCCGGTGGCCGCCCGGGGAGCGGCCTGGCCGCGCCGCATGCCCCCGGCATAAATGGTGCGACCCCGCGCATACCCCGACGACGCGCGGCACGCCATCCGCCTATACTGAAATGGCTTTCCAATGGCTTGACGGGCAACCCACCCGGCCTGCCGCGCCGCGCAATGACTGGATAACCAGAAGGACGAAGAGGGGTCGCCCTATGACAAGCGTTGCACAGGTACTCAAATCGAAGACGGAACAGGTGGTGTACACGATCGAAGCCTCCGATTCCGTCTACAACGCCATCCGCCTGATGGCCGACAAACAGATCGGCGCGCTGCTCGTAACCGACGGTCCAGCGATCGCCGGCATCGTCACGGAGCGTGACTACGCGCGCAAGATCGTGCTGATGGACCGGTCGTCGAAAACAACCGCCGTGCGCGACATCATGAGCACGCACGTGCGCTTCGTCGAACCGCAGCAGACCACCTACGACTGCATGGCGCTCATGACCGAGCGGCGCATGCGCCACCTGCCCGTCATGGACGGCGGCAAGCTTGTGGGCATGGTGTCGATCGGCGACCTGGTGAAGGAAATCATCGCCGAGCAGAAGTTCACGATCGAGCAGCTCGAGCACTACATCACCGGCGGGCCGGGCGCCTGACGTCAAGGTCCCGCCGTCTCCAAACCGCCAGATGCAAAAAAGCGCCCAATCCCGACGGGGTTGGGCGAAGCCACCTTTCGGCGGCGGAGGTTCCACGTATGAAAAGTCGCGCAAAGGGTTTGCGCGGCGGCGTGCTGCGCGGCACAACGGTGTCCGCGCTTGCCGGTATCGGTTGGGAGCCTTGCTGGGTGGGGGCGCTGCCGGGTCATCTTGCGCGGGCGTCTGGGCTTGCTCGAAGCGCCCGGGCACCGGCTTGCGCGGGAACGGCCATCTGTGGCCGGTCGACGTCGCCTGGCGCCGGTGTCTGAGCGGCGGCCGTTGGTGGCGTGCGCTCTACCCGGGTTTTGGCGCCCTGCCAGGGAGCCAAAACCCGGTTATCCGCTCAGCTACCCGCCTGATCGCCCGCTAAGGTGCCCGCTTAGTTGCCGAAGTACACCGACTGCGACGGGCGCATCGTGGCCGGTTGGCCCGACTGCGCCGAACCCGAGGTCGACGGGCCATAGCCGCTCGTTTCCGCTGCCGGCGTTTGCGCTTGCGCCAGGCCTTCCTGCTGGTTCACGCGGGCTTCAGCGGCCTGGATGTCGGCCGGATACGTCGCGTCGTTGGCGGTAGCCGGGTTGTAGCCGGCCTTCTCGAGCTGGATCAGTTCGGACTTCACTTCGGCGCGCGTGACCGGACCGTTGTTTTGCACCTGGGCAAACGAAAGGGCCGGGGAAGCCACGAGGGCGGCGACGAATGCAGCTTGAATCAGGGTACGGGACTTCATGGTCATTACCTCCATCACTTGTTTTATGCCGGCGGCGGTGTCTGGACGCACCGCCAAACCAGTGATTTCAGTTTATTGAGACGAGCGACCAGGGGAAACCCTTAATTTGAGAAAATACACTTTCAACCCAAGCAACAATGCCGCGCGCATGCGTTCCCCTGCGCGCGGCTTGCGGCGCGGCGTTTCCCGCGGGCCCTGCTGCGGCGCGCGCGCAAGTCATCATGGGGCGACACCGCCATCCAGCAGCTTGCGCGGCCCGCTCACGAACCGGCTGCCCAATTCGTAGAAGCGCAGTGGCCGGTCCATCTCCCGCGAGAGCCCGATACGCGTCGTCACGCCCACCGGCCGCCTGGGTTCTTCGACGCGGCCGATCCAGAGCCCGCGCCCGCCGCACAGGTCGACGCCGTCGAAGGCCGCCGCAATGCCGAACGCCTGCGAGAGCCGCCCCGGCCCGCGCGCGAGGTCGCGCAGCGGGACGCCGGGGCGCAGCGCCTCCATCGCGCCGATACCTTCGAGCGGCTCGAGCGCGCGAAACAGAATGCCCGCGCCCACGTCCACGGCTTCGCTCGACATGTTGAACATCCATGCGCTGCCGTAGGTCAGCCGCACGTGCGCATGACCGCGCTCGAGAAACATCGCGGCGTTATAGGGCCGCCGTCCGATAAAGGCGTAGCTCGTGGAGTCGCCCACCGGATACGCTTCGACTTCGACGAACCGCCCGGCCATGCGCCCGCGCGCCAGGTCGCGCACGAGATATTTGCCGACCATGAAGCGCGCCAGCTCGGCGGTATCGAGCGGCAGGTCATCGCGGCGCAACGGCAGGATCGTCATCGTCATCGAAGCGTTCTCAGGTCGGTCGGACAATGCATTTTCGCGGACCGGCAGAGTGTAGCGCCGCGCCACCTACCGCCTGGCCCCGCGCGGCCGGTCATTGCGCTACCATCGTCCGCATCTCTGCGCGAACGGTTCGCGCGACCTCATGATCCGGCGCGCGCCGTTCGACGATTCGTCACGGCCCGGCGAGCGCCACAGAAGGAGCCGCAAGATGAACGAACAAAGCGCAATTCAATTTCTCTCCAACGTGCGCAAGCCGCTGCTCACGCTGCACAAGGCGATTCTCGACCACGAGCGCAAGGAGTACGAACGCGAGTTCGGGCCGGTCACGCCGGCGGCCTTCCTGCAGGTGCTCATCAACGGCTCGGGGTTTCGCTGGCTCATGCCGCTCTCGACGGTGATCGCCAACGTCGACGAAACGCTCGACGCCAAGGACGCGAGCCCCGAAGATCGCATCGGCGCGGCGGAAGGAGTAGCCGCGCTATTTTCCGGCGAGGAATCGGCGGAATTCTACGAACGCTATCAGGCCTTGTTGCAGGCGAGTCCCGAGATCCTGCATTTGCACGGGACGGTGGCGCCGCTGCTCAACGCGCTGAAGAACTGAGCGCGATTCAGCCGCGCGGCGCCTTGCGAGGCGCCGTTGCCCCAGTTGGCTCGGTTGGCTCGGCCACTGCGCTACCGCGCTTGCCCTTCGCGGCCGAGAGGCGCCGCCAGAGCGTCGTCTTGCTGATGCCGAGCATCTCGCACGCGCGGTCGCGGTCGCCGTTGCAGGCGTCGAGCGCGGCGCGGATTTCGTCGGCTTCGGTATTGAGGCTGCGCTCGCGCAACGTGAGCGCGCCCTCCGCAGCGATCGCCGCCGTCGCTGCCGCGCCGCTCGCCGCGCGGCGCGATTCGAACAGCTCCGGTGCGATCGAACGCAGCACGTCCGGCGTCAGCACGTCCTCTTCCGAATCGGCCAGCTCCACCACCATCCGCTCGACCACGTTCTGCAACTCGCGCACGTTGCCGGGCCATGCGTGCCGCGCGAGCGCGTCGCTCACGAGCGCAAGCGTGCGCGCCGCGTCTTCGGGCGTGCGGATGCGCACGGCCACGCGCGGTTCGCGGCGCGAGGCCTGAAACAGCAGTTCGCTCGCCAGCAGCGCGATATCGGCGCTGCGCTCGCGCAGCGGCGGAATGGCGAGATTGAGAATGTTCAGGCGATAGAAGAGGTCCGCGCGAAACTCGCCCGCCTCGATCTGCTCGGTGAGCGCGCGGTGCGTGGCGGCGACCACGCGCACATCCACGCGCGTGGGCTCCGTGGCGCCAAGACGCACCACCTCGCGCTCCTGCAGCACGCGCAGCAGGCGGCTTTGCAAAGGCAACGGCATCTCGCCGATTTCGTCGAGAAAGAGCGTGCCGCGGTGCGCCGCCTCGATGAGCCCTACCTTGCCGCCGCGCCGCGCGCCCGTGAACGCGCCCTCCTCGTAGCCGAACAGCTCGCTCTCCAGCAGCGCCTCCGGAAACGCGCCGCAATTCATGGCGACGAACGGAAAATCGCGCCGCGGACTCTCGCGATGAATGCCCTGCGCGATCATCTCCTTGCCGGTGCCGCTCTCGCCGCGTATCAGCACCGTGGCGTCCGACCTCGCATAGCGCCGCGCAAGCTGGCGCACGCGCTCGATGCCGGGCGTTGCGCCGCTCAGGTCATCGAGGCGATAGCGCGCGACGAACTGCTGGGTGCGCTGACGCGAGCGCAGCGTGCGGTCGAGCCGCTCCACCGCGCGCGATTCCTGGAACGTGAGCACGGCGCCCGTCGTCACGCCGTTGTCGACGAGCGGCCCGCGATGCACGACATAGCTCACGCCGCGCACGGTCTCGAGCGATTCGCCATCGGCATCGGGCAGCGAGAAAGCGATGTCGGGCGCAAGCGCCGCGAGCGACTGCCCCGCCGCCGCCGCCGGATCGATGTCGAGCACGGCCGCGAGGCGCTGGTTGATCGCCTCCACGCGCCCGCGCGCGTCGAGCGCGACCACGCCATCGCGCAGATGCTGCAGCACGCTGTCGAGGCGCTGGCGACGCTGCGTTTCGCGCCAGGTGGCCTGCACGAGATCCAGCGCGTTGTCGAAGGCCGCTCGCACCGATGGCCGCGAGTAGACGAAAAACGGCACGAGCCCGAGCCGGGCCGCGAGATCGTTGACGAGGCCGGGCCCCACGACCGCGCCCACGCCCCGGTCGCGCAGGTCGAGTACGCAGGCTTCGGCGTCCTGGACCGTGCGGTACTGGCCGAACACCACGTCGATGCCGTAGGCGCTGGCAAAGCGGCGCACTTCCACCGGCGTCTCGCCATAGGTGACGAGCGCGACGAGATCGGCTTCGCGCCGCGCGCGGGCCAGCGCCTGCATCACGTCGAAGCCGGTGGGCTGCACGAGCACCACGGGCACGTCGATGCGCGCCTTCAGGTAGGTGCCGTTCGAGCCCGCCGCCACCACCACATCGGGCCGCTGGTTGGGCCCCGCCGCGGCGATTTCGGCCACGGCTTCCTCGAAGCCGCGCGGCACCACGCGCAGGTCCGCGAGTTCGTCGTATTCGCGGGCGATGTCGCGAAAGAGATCGCGCAGGCGGCTGATGCCCATGGCCCACACACGCGGGCGGATAGGGGAGGAAGCGGGAGCAGGAAAGCGGTTCATGATGTCCAACGATGCGTCCAACGGCGCGGCCCTGGCGCCCGGAGTCCGGCCACTTTGGCCGAAAGCCGGCCGTCAGCCCGATTTCGCATTATCGCGCGTCGATTTCATTTTTGAAATCGCGATTTCATCGAAGAAATCAGGGACTGCAATGTGGTTCGGCGAATTCATCGGAAAATCAATGCGTTAGCCACTTTGCACAGAGCTGGCACGCTATCTGCAGTATGGGTCGGCGATTCAATTGGAGACATCACGCATGAACCACAAATCCCCCGCAAGCGCCGGCGCGCAGTTCCGTGCAGCCGTGGCCACCGAACAACCGCTGCAGGTCGTCGGCGCCATTACCGCTTATGCGGCCAAGCTCGCGCAGGCGACCGGCTTCAAGGCCGTCTATCTCTCGGGCGGCGGTGTGGCCGCCAACTCGCTCGGCGTGCCGGACCTCGGCATCAGCACCATGGACGACGTGCTGATCGACGCCCGCCGCATTACCGACGCCGTGGACATCCCGCTGATGGTCGACATCGACACCGGCTGGGGCGGCGCCTTCAACATCGCGCGCACGATCAAGTCGTTCATCAAGGCCGGCGTGGCGGCCGTGCACCTGGAAGACCAGGTGGGCCAAAAGCGCTGCGGCCATCGCCCGAACAAGGAAGTCGTGGCCACCGGTGAGATGGTGGACCGCGTGAAGGCCGCCGTGGACGCGCGCACCGACGACCAGTTCGTCATCATGGCCCGCACCGACGCGGCCGCCGTGGAAGGCATCGACGCCGCGATCGAGCGCGCGGTGGCCTACGTGGAAGCGGGCGCGGACATGATCTTCCCGGAAGCGATGAAGACGCTCGACGACTACCGCCGCTTCCGCGCCGCAGTGAACGTGCCGATTCTCGCCAACCTCACGGAATTCGGCTCGACGCCGTTCTTCACCACCGAAGAACTCAAGAGCGCGAACGTGGATATCGCGCTCTACTGCTGCGGCGCGTATCGTGCGATGAACGCCGCCGCGCTGAACTTCTACGAGACCGTCAAGCGCGACGGTACGCAAAAGGCCGCCGTCTCGACGATGCAGTCGCGCGAGGACCTCTACCGCTACCTCGGCTATCACGCGTACGAAGACAAGCTCGACGCGCTCTTTGCCGCGAAGAAGTAAATCCGGCCATATAGACCATAGATCATAGATACCTGGAGAGAGGAAGACATCATGAGCGAAGCAGAAAACACCACGCAAGCCGCCGGCGGTTTCAAGCCGAAGAAGTCGGTTGCGCTTTCGGGCGTGGCGGCGGGCAACACGGCGCTGTGCACCGTGGGCCGCACCGGCAACGACCTTCACTACCGCGGCTATGACATTCTCGATCTCGCCACCGCGTGCGAATTCGAAGAAGTCGCGTACCTGCTCGTGCACGGCAAGCTGCCGAACACGGCGGAACTGGCCGGCTACAAGGCGAAGCTCAAGGCGTTGCGCGGCCTGCCCGCCAACGTGAAGACGGCGCTGGAAGCCGTGCCCGCCTCGGCGCACCCGATGGATGTGATGCGCACCGGCGTTTCGATTCTTGGCACCGTACTGCCCGAGAAGGACGACCACAACCTGCCGGGCGCGCGCGATATCGCCGACCGCCTGATGGCGTCGCTCGGCTCGATGCTGCTGTACTGGTATCACTTTTCGCACAACGGCAAGCGCATCGAAGTCGAAACCGACGACGACTCGATCGGCGGCCACTTCCTGCACCTGCTGCACGGCCGCGCGCCGTCGAAGTCGTGGGTCGACGCGATGCACGTGTCGCTCAACCTGTACGCCGAGCACGAGTTCAACGCCTCGACGTTCACGGGCCGCGTGATCGCGGGCACGGGCTCGGACATCTATTCGGCCATCACGGGCGCGATCGGCGCACTGCGCGGTCCGAAGCACGGCGGCGCGAATGAAGTCGCGTTCGAGATCCAGTCGCGCTACGAAAACGCCGACGACGCAGAAGCCGATATCCGCGCGCGCGTGGAGAAGAAGGAAGTCGTGATCGGCTTCGGCCACCCGGTGTACACGATCTCGGACCCGCGCAACAAGGTCATCAAGGAGATCGCCAAGAAGCTCTCGAAGGAGCAGTCGAACATGAAGCTGTTCGACATTGCCGAGCGCCTCGAATCGACGATGTGGGAAGTCAAGAAGATGTTCCCGAACCTCGACTGGTTCAGCGCCGTCTCGTATCACATGATGGGCGTGCCGACCGCCATGTTCACGCCGATCTTCGTGATCGCGCGCACGGCAGGCTGGAGCGCACACATCATCGAGCAGCGCATCGACAACAAGATCATCCGCCCGAGCGCGAATTACACGGGCCCGGAGAATCTGAAGTTCACGCCGATCAGCAAGCGCTAACGAGCGCTGAATGAGGCATACCAGCCGTCCGGACGGACTATGACGTTCGGACGACTGGGAGACGGCGGCGCGCGCGTATAGAGTGAGGATTCGCTCACGGCGCACGCGAGCCGCCGCCAAACCCACTACATCTTTGGTCCCCAAGCCGTGAATACCGCCTACCGCAAGTCCCTCCCCGGCACCCGGCTCGATTACTTCGACGCGCGCGAAGCCGTCGAGGCCATCCAGCCCGGCGCTTACGCCACGCTGCCGTACACCTCGCGCGTGCTCGCCGAAAACCTCGTGCGCCGCTGCGACCCCGCCACGCTCACCGCTTCGCTCGAGCAACTCATCGAGCGCAAGCGCGACCTCGACTTTCCGTGGTTCCCGGCACGCGTGGTCTGCCACGACATCCTCGGGCAAACCGCGCTCGTCGATCTCGCCGGCCTGCGCGACGCCATTGCCGACCAGGGCGGCGACCCTGCCAAGGTGAATCCGGTCGTGCCGGTGCAGCTGATCGTCGACCACTCGCTCGCCGTGGAATGCGGCGGCTTCGATCCGCAGGCGTTCGAAAAGAACCGCGCGATCGAAGACCGGCGCAACGTCGATCGCTTCGACTTCATCAACTGGACGAAGAAGGCGTTCAAGAACGTCGACGTGATTCCGCCGGGCAACGGCATCATGCACCAGATCAATCTGGAGAAAATGTCGCCCGTGATCCAGGCGCGCGAAGGCGTGGCGTTCCCCGACACCTGCGTGGGCACGGACAGCCACACGCCGCATGTGGACGCGCTGGGCGTCATCGCCATCGGCGTGGGCGGCCTCGAAGCCGAGAACGTCATGCTCGGCCGCGCCTCGTGGATGCGCCTGCCCGATATCGTCGGCGTGGAGCTCACGGGCAAGCGCCAGCCCGGCATCACCGCTACCGACATCGTGCTCGCGCTCACCGAGTTCCTGCGCAAGGAAAAGGTCGTGGGCGCGTACCTGGAGTTCCGCGGAGAAGGCGCGTCGAGCCTCACGCTCGGCGACCGCGCCACGATCTCCAACATGGCGCCCGAATACGGCGCCACGGCGGCGATGTTCTTCATCGACAACCAGACGCTCGACTATCTGCGCCTCACGGGCCGCGAAGAAGAGCAGGTCAAGCTCGTCGAAACCTATGCGAAGACAGCGGGCCTGTGGGCCGACACGCTCGCTCACGCGCAATACGAGCGCACGCTAACGTTCGATCTTTCGAGCGTGGTGCGCAACATGGCCGGCCCATCGAACCCGCACAAGCGCCTGCCCACCTCCGCTCTCGCCGAGCGCGGCATCGCGGGCAAGTGGGAAGAAACGCCGGGCCAGATGCCCGACGGCGCAGTCATCATCGCCGCCATTACGAGCTGCACGAACACGAGCAATCCGCGTAACGTGATCGCGGCCGCCCTGCTCGCGCGCAACGCAAACGCGCGCGGCCTCGCGCGCAAGCCGTGGGTGAAGAGCTCGCTCGCGCCGGGTTCCAAGGCTGTCGAGCTTTATCTCGAAGAAGCCAACCTGCTGCCGGATCTGGAAAAGCTGGGCTTTGGCATCGTCGCGTTTGCCTGCACCACGTGTAACGGCATGTCGGGCGCGCTCGACCCGAAGATCCAGCAGGAGATCATCGACCGCGACCTGTACGCAACCGCCGTGCTGTCGGGCAACCGCAACTTCGACGGCCGCATCCACCCGTATGCCAAGCAGGCGTTCCTCGCCTCGCCGCCGCTCGTCGTCGCGTATGCGATTGCGGGCACGATCCGCTTCGACATCGAACGCGATTCGCTCGGCACGGACAAGGACGGCAAGCCGGTGTACCTCAAGGACCTCTGGCCGACCGACGAAGAGATCGACGCCATCGTCGCGAAGAGCGTGAAGCCCGAGCAATTCCGCAAGGTCTACGAACCGATGTTCGCGGTGACAGCGGACAGCGGCGAAACGACCGACCCTCTCTACGACTGGCGCGCGCAAAGCACGTATATTCGCCGTCCGCCGTACTGGGAAGGCGCGCTGGCTGGTGAGCGCACGTTGAAGGGCCTGCGCCCGCTCGCCGTGCTCGGCGACAACATCACGACGGACCACCTCTCACCGTCGAACGCCATCCTGTCGAACAGCGCAGCGGGCGAGTACCTCGCGAAAATGGGCCTGCCGGAAGAGGACTTCAACTCGTACGCCACGCATCGCGGCGACCACCTCACGGCGCAGCGTGCGACCTTCGCGAACCCCACGCTCATCAACGAGATGGCCGTGGTGGACGGCGCGGTGAAGAAGGGTTCCCTCGCGCGTATCGAGCCGGAAGGCAAGGTCACGCGCATGTGGGAAGCCATTGAAACCTACATGGAGCGCAAGCAGCCGCTCATCATCATCGCGGGCGCCGACTACGGTCAGGGTTCGTCGCGCGACTGGGCGGCCAAGGGCGTGCGTCTCGCGGGCGTGGAAGTGATCGTCGCGGAAGGCTTCGAGCGCATTCACCGCACGAACCTGATCGGCATGGGCGTGCTGCCGCTGGAGTTCAAGGCGGGCACGAACCGCACGACGCTCGGTATCGACGGTACGGAAACCTATGACGTGATCGGCGAACGCACGCCACGCGCCGACCTCACGCTCGTGATTCACCGCAAGAGCGGCGAGCGCGTGGAAGTGCCGGTTACCTGCCGGCTCGATACGGCCGAAGAAGTGTCGATCTACGACGCAGGCGGCGTGCTGCAGCGTTTCGCGCAGGACTTCCTCGAGTCGTCGCAGGCAGCGGCATAAACGGGAAACGGGCGGCGCGGTGGTGACACACGCGCCGCCCTTCGTTTCAGGACAACACATGGCACACGTACCTCAGATCAAAATCCCCGCCACCTATATTCGCGGCGGCACCAGCAAAGGTGTGTTCTTCCGCCTTCAGGATCTGCCCGCTTCGGCGCAGCAGCCAGGCGCGGCACGCGACAAGCTGCTCATGCGCGTGATCGGCAGTCCCGACCCGTACGGCAAGCAGATCGACGGCATGGGCGGCGCCACCTCCAGCACGAGCAAGACCGTGATCGTGGCGAAGAGCAGCAAGCCCGACCACGACGTGGACTACCTGTTCGGCCAGGTCGCCATCGACAAGGCCTTTGTCGACTGGAGCGGCAACTGCGGCAATCTCTCTGCCGCCGTGGGCCCGTTCGCGATCAGCGGCGGCCTCGTCGACCCGAGCCGCGTGCCCGATAACGGCGTTGCGACCGTGCGCATCTGGCAGGCCAACATCGGCAAGACGATCATCGCGCACGTGCCGATGACGAACGGACACGTGCAGGAAACGGGCGACTTCGAACTGGACGGCGTGACCTTCCCCGCCGCCGAAGTGCAACTCGAATTCCTCGACCCGGCCGCCGAAGAAGAAGGCGCGGGCGGCTCGATGTTCCCCACCGGCAACCTCGTGGACGACCTCGAAGTGCCGGGCGTGGGCACGCTCAAGGCCACGATGATCAACGCGGGCATTCCGACGATCTTCGTGAACGCCGAGGCCATCGGCTACACGGGCACGGAGTTGCAGGACGCGATCAACAGCGACGCAGAGGCGCTCAAGAAGTTCGAGACGATCCGCGCGCACGGCGCGCTGCGCATGGGCCTCATCAAGCACCTCGACGAGATCGCCACGCGCCAGCACACGCCGAAAATCGCCTTCGTGGCGAAGCCCGCGGGCTACACGGCATCGAGCGGCAAGCGTGTGGAAGCGGGCGACGTCGATCTGCTGGTGCGCGCGATGTCGATGGGCAAGCTGCACCACGCCATGATGGGCACGGCAGCCGTCGCGATCGGTACGGCGGCGGCCATTCCGGGCACGCTCGTGAATCTCGCGGCGGGCGGCGGCGAGCGCAGCGCGGTGCGCTTCGGGCACCCGTCGGGCACGCTGCGCGTGGGCGCGCAAGCGCGTCAGGAAAACGGCGAATGGACGGTCACGAAGGCCATCATGAGCCGCAGCGCGCGCGTGCTGATGGAAGGCTGGGTGCGGGTGCCGGGAGACGCGTTTTAAGAAGCGGCTTTCGCGCTGTTTGCGGTGATTAAAAAACCGCCCTGACGTTGCAATGCGTCAGGGCGGTTTTGTTTTAGCGCAGTGTTTTTCCAACTAAACAACGGGAGCGGCCTTGGACACATCGAAAATCGCATCTTTTGATGCTAGATTTAATGCCTGCACATTGAAAGGTAATTGCCATGCGCACCACCATCGCTCTCGACGACGACTTGATCGCCAAGGCACAGGCCTATACCGGTCTGGAAGAAAAGACGGCACTCGTGCGCGAAGCCCTCAAAGCCCTTATCCAACGCGAGGCCGCGAGACGGCTGGCGAACCTTGGCGGCAGTCAGCCCGGCATCGTGGCTGCGCCGCGCCGCCGGACGAATGCCGAATGATTCTGGTCGACACCTCGGTCTGGATCGACCATTTCAATGCGGCCGATCCCCTGTTGATGGGTCTGCTGGCTGACGAGCGCGTGCTCGCGCACGCTTACGTGATCGGCGAAATCTCGTTGGGCAGCCTGCGCGATCGTGAAGTCGTCCTCGGCGCGCTGCGCGACTTGCCAGCCGTACCCGTCGCCACGCCGGAAGAAACGTTCTATCTGATCGAGCAAGCAAAGCTGGCGAGGCGCGGCATCGGCTATGTCGATACCAGCCTGCTTGCGTCGGCCCGCCTGCAACCGGGCGTCACGATCTGGACGCGCGATAAGCGGCTTGAAAAGGTTGCCGGCGAACTCGGTCTCGGCGCGCAGATCGAGCACTAGATACGCGAAGCCCCGCGCCGCGTTCAGCCCTGCGGCGACGACGGCAGATACGGCATCGGATCCACAGGCTTCCCGTCGCGGCGCACCTCGAACAGCACCGCCACGCGATCGTTGTTCTCGCTGCCCATTTCGGCAATCTGCTGGCCCTGGTGCACCGTGTCGCCGGTCTTCACGAGCAAACGGCGATTATGCGAATAGGCTGTGAGGAAGTCCTTGTTGTGCTGGACGATGATCAGGCTGCCGTACTCGTTCAGGCCCGTGCCCGCGTACATGACCTTGCCGTCGGCGGCGGCGATCACCGGATCGCCAGCCTTGCCCGCAATCTCGATGCCACGCGTCGTGCCCGCCGCAAACGGCTCGACCACGCGGCCATGCGCCGGCCACACGAGCGCGACGCTGTTCGCGTGGCGCGCCACTTCGGCCGCGACCTGGCGATTTCCGGCCGAGTTCGCGGTGGAATTCGCCGCTGCGCCGCCAGCTTGCGGCGCGGCCACCTGCACGGTGATCGTCTGCTTCGAAACCAGTTTGATCGACTGACCCGCGCGCAGATGACCGTTCGGCTTCAGGTGGTTCCAGGCGGTCAGGTCCTTGACCGAAACGCTGTGCTTTTGCGCAATGCGCGCAAGCGTGTCGCCGCGGCGCACGCGCACGTACGTCGTTTTCGTGACGACGCGCGTCACGGGCGCACTCGCCGCCTGTTGCGCGCTGCCGGCGGCGGCGCTCGTTGCATCCGAAGCCGGGGTCGCCGCTGCTGCCGTGTCGGGCTGCGGCTGTTGCGGTTGCTGCTGATTCATGTCGGCACAGCCGCCCAGCAGGGCCGCCAGTCCCAACGCGGCCCAGAACCCCTTGAGACCGCGCTGGCCGATACGATCGTCTTCGAACATTGCTCTCTCCTGCGGCATCTGCCGCCGTGCGATGCAGCGAGTGGCGCCTCGGACGGTCTGCTGCGTGTGCCGCGCTCCCGCCCCCAGGTCTGCCGGCTCGCCTGCGCCGGTTCGCTTCGATCTGCGTCTAAATCGACTGCATCCCAAGCGATAAACATTCAACACACGCCATCGCTGCAATAACGAACGGGCGTGCCATCTCAAAATCGATCCGGCATTGTAAAGCGCAACTCCGCTGAATCAGCCCAGGGAGAACACTTTGAAACAACTCTTAAACACGCGAATTCTTGCCCACGAACCACAACCAAAGGGTCAAAAGGAAGCGCCCAAACCCGCACCGGTGCGGCGTTTGCTGCATCAGCACGATCGTGCCCTTCCCCCTGCCTTATCGGCACATGCCCCTGAAACTTGAACAGCGTATTGGCAACGTCCACTGAAAGGCATTTGAAATTACGGTAGTATCGGCGGCATCAACGTAAACCCGGGTATCACGGGAACCCTTGCGGATTCTTCAGGTCTTTTCCTGCGTTTGTCGCGCAGTCACCCTGGTGGCTGCCTCACGGTTCCTCGCGCCTGACGCGCCGCGAACCTCGCCCGAATTCCTGATTTCCTGATTTTTCCAGGTAGGTACTTTCAGCATCTGCCCGCCCGGCCCGGCTGCATCATCGCCTACCTCGCGCGCCCCATGCCGGCCCGGCTCGCTGCCCCAACATGTCAAAGTCATCCAACCGTCTAGTCGAACTCGACTTCTTCCGCGGCCTCGTTCTGCTCATCATCGTCGTCGATCACATCGGCGGCAGCATCGTCTCGCGCGTCACGCTGCACGCCTACGCACTGTGCGACGCGGCCGAGGTGTTCGTCTTCCTCGGCGGCTTCGCCACCGCCACGGCGTGGGCCACGCTGTGCGCGCGCCGCACCGAAGCCGCGGCGCGGCAACGCTTCATCAAGCGTGCATTCGAGATCTACCGTGCGTTCGTCGTGACGGCGCTGCTGATGCTGCTCGTCACCGCGATTCTCGTTGCGTGCAACGTGGATGCGCCCAACCTCGCCACCACCGATCTCGACGATCTCACGCTCGCACCGGCCGCCGCGTTGCGCGACATCGTGCTGCTGCGCCGCCAGCCCTATCTGGCCGGCGTGTTGCCGATGTACGCCTGCTTCGCCCTCGCCGCACCGCTCGCGCTGCCGCTTGCGCGCACGCGGCCGTGGCTGCTGCTGGCCGTAAGCCTCGCGCTCTGGGGCGCCGCACCGCATCTCGCGCCGTGGTTGCCGCACGTCGAAGACGTGCAATGGGACTTCAACCCGTTCGCCTGGCAGCTGATGTTCGTGCTCGGCGTGATCGCGCAGGCGCAACCCGTGTTCCAGCGGGTGAGCGCACACCGTTTCGGCGTGCTCGTCACGCTCGCCGCGCTCGCCGTCGTGGCGGGCGCCGCGATCTACCGCCTGCAGCTCGGCAACGTCGCGCTCGACGCCGACTTCAAGCGCAACCTCGCATGGTTCCGCGCGCTCAACTTCCTCGGCATCGCGTGGCTCACGGCGCATGTCATCCGGCTCGGCTGGGCGAAGCGCGTGGCGCACGCGCTGCCCTGGGTGGGACTCGTCGGCCAAAAGGGAATGCTCTCGTTCGTGGCCGGCGCCGTGATTTCGCTCACGGTCGACTCGGTGCTCTACTGGTACACCGACGGCTATCTGAACGTGCCGGCCGGCCTGTGCGCCGACGCCATCGCGATCACCGCGCTGCTGCTAGTCGCGCGGGCGTCCGACCCGCTCAAGCGTCTCCTGCCTTCGCGCGCCAAAGCTTCCGCCTGAAACGACGCCGCTCGCAGCCCGTGCCTTGCGCGCCGTCGCGCCGGTCACGGCTTCCGGCGCGCACGAGCCGCTGTTAGCATGATGACCCCGCGCCGCAGGCGCGCCACTGTCCTCGATGTCCCTGCCATGCGCAGACTCCTTCGCACCGCGCTGCTCCCGCTCGCACTCTCCTGCGCGGCATTCGTCACGCCAGCGGCCCCGGCTGCGGCGAGTACGATCGCGGTCCGCACGTTCCATTCTGCGGCGCTCAACCGCGACTGGCCCTACGTGGTGTATCTGCCGAACGGCTATCGCGCCGACCAGGGCCGCTACCCGGTGCTCTATCTCCTGCATGGCAACAACGGCGAGCCCATGGACTGGGTCACGCAAGGCCAGCTGCAGACCACCGCCGACACGCTGATCGCCCGTCACGAGATCGCGCCCGTGGTGATCGTGATGCCGCAGGGCGGCACCGACTGGTACGTCGACCGCAAGGAAAAGATGGAGACGGCGTTCTTCCAGGACCTGCTGCCCGAGATCGAGTCGCACTTCGCGGTGGACGACGCGCGCGACGCCCGCGCGATCGGCGGGGTGTCGATGGGCGGCTTCGGCGCGCTGCGCTACACGCTCGAGCACCCCGATATGTTCTGCGGCACGCTGCTGCTTTCGCCGGCGGTCTACGCGAGCGACCCGCCGCCCAGTTCGGCGGCGCGTCACGTGGGCGTGTTCGGCGAGCATCAGTTCGACGCGCAGATCTGGCGCACGCTCAACTATCCGGCGCTCTGGAAGCCGTATTTCGCGCGGCCCTGGCGCGTGCCGTTCTTCATCGCCGCCGGCGACGACGACCTCGTGATCCAGGCCGAGTCGTCGCTGCTCTACACGCGCCTGCGCGAGGCGGGCAATACGGCGGCGCTGCGCATCGTGGACGGCGGCCACGTCTGGCCGGTGTGGCGCGAACTGCTGCCGGCCGCGCTCAAGTACACGCTGGCCTGCTTCCGCTGAGCGAGGCGCGCGGCGCGCCTCGTGGCGAAGCGGGCATCACTCCGCCCAGTTGACCCAGAGCACCATCAGCACGGTCATGAGCGCCGGGCCGATGAAGATGCCGATCAGTCCAAACGTCGTCGCCCCGCCCAGAATGCCGAACAGCACGAGCAGAAACGGCAGGCGCGTGGAATTACCGATCAGCACGGGCCGCACGAAATGCTCGGCGACGAACACCACCACAAACCCCCAGACCGCGAGCGCGGCCGCGGCGATCAGCGAACCCTGAATGACGAGCCACAGCGCCGCGCCGCAGAACACGATGGGCGCGCAAAACGGCAGCATGGCCGCGATGGCGGTCACGGTGCCGAGCAGCGCCGCATGGGGCACGCCGGTCGCGATATAGGCGGCGGCCAGCAGCACGCCCTCGCCGAGCCCCACGACCACGAGCCCCGTGACGGTCGCGCGCACGGCGGCCGCCATGCGCTGCAGGAGCTGCGCGCCGTCGGGGCCGAAGGCGCGCCGCGCACCGCGCATCACCGTGGCTGAAAGACGCGGCCCCGCCCGGAACATCACGAACAGCGTGATGAGCATGAAGCCGAACGTCATCGTGGCGTGGGCGGCGCGCGCGCCGAAGTGACGGCCGAACGACGCAATCGTGTCGCCGTGCAGGCTCTTCATGGCCGGAGAAGCCTTGAGCGGCTGGGTGAGGTTGGCCTGCCACCAGTCGCTCACCTGGCGGCTGCCCACGGGCAGATGCGAAACGAAGTCGGGCACCGGCACGCCATTCTCCTGGGCGTCGTGCAGCCAGAGGTACAGCTCGTGGGCCTCGCCGCCAGCCTGGATGGCCGTGACGGCGATCGGCAGGAGCACGAGCAGGCCGATCGCGACCGTGAGCAGCGTGGCGATCAGCGTCTTGCGGCCCTTGAACCAGGCGCGGCGCTCGATCGCCTGATAGGCGGGCCACAGGACGATGGCAAAAACGCTCGCCCAGGCCACGGCGGGCACGAACTCGCGCACGATCCACAGCGCCAGCAGCACGAGCGTGGCGTACAGCACCGCGGAGGCGGCGCGCTGGATTTTCTGCTCGTTTGCGGAGTTCGGAGCAGGCGGACGATGAATCATGTAACCTCGTGAAAATTCAAAAACAAGTGCTCGGGTTTTATGGCGGCGCAACCGCGGTATTGCAAGTCAACGCGGTGCAGCAAGTCAATCGAACCGGGCCGGTCTTTCCTCAGATTCATATCCGTCCCAGCCGTTCCGTCCCCACCCTGGAACGCCCTCCAGGCGCCCGTTTTCGGGCCGCTCGATGTCGCGTTACGTACAACAGTGCGTTGCACAAATTCGAGATGTCGACCCTAATCAGCCGCAAACCCCCATTCCTTCGTTAATCGCAACGTGTCGCAGGTCGATTGTTGCTAATAATGGAATGGTGTTTCAACGGCGACAGAATGGCACTTGTCGGCCCGCAGGAATACATTCGCGGCACCACAGTTACGGAGCCGACAATGAAGAAAAAAGCGTGCCTCTCGCTTGACGGAGCCAACGGTGAGCGTATCGAGATACTCGAGCAGACGGATACGGCGCTGGTAATCCGCTGGGTCGAACCCGGGCGCTGCCATTATGGCGAACAGCGCTGGCGCCGCCGCTCGGCGCATTCTTCGGGCACCTGCGCCGTGTCGCGCCGCAAGATCCGCCGTGGCGACGCCGTGTTCAAGCCGGCCGAGCGCCCCGCTCCGCTCAATGCCTCCGTCATGATCGCAGCCGAAGTGTTCGGCGACCTCATCGGCGCGGAACTGCCGAAGTAAGCGCCGCGACGTCGCGTGAGCGCCTTCAACGCGATGCGCGAGGCGCGAGCGAAATAGCCCGCGCGGCATGGCGCGGCGCAAAGCCCGCCGACGCAGCGCACAACGCCGCCACCCGCGCGAGCACATCGGCGTCGAAGGCCGCTGCGCGCGGGCCCGAGCGGTCGACGTGCAAGAGCAATTGCTCGCTCGCCGAGACGGGCGCGGCCCCCGCTTCGTCGACCTCGCCCGCGAACATCTCCAGATACAGGCGCACGCGTTTCGAGTCGTGCTCGATCACCCGGACGTCGACGCGCACCTGCGCGCCCTCCTTGATCTCGTGCAGATAGTTCAAGTGCGCTTCCAGCGTGTACATCGACCGGCCCCGCGCATCCCGCACGGCCGCATCGAGCCCGATGGCGTCGAGCAGCGCGTCGGTCGCGTAGCTGTAGATCAGCATGTAGAACGCGTCGCGCAGGTGTCCGTTGTAATCGACCCACTCCGCGCGCACCGTGTCGCGGTAGACCACGAGCGCCGTCTCGTTCGTCATCCAGTCTCTTCTCCCGTCTCCACATTCGCTGCCCGCATGCAGGCGGGAGCAGTGTAACCGCAGACCGCTCTCGCCGCCGCGACGCCGGCATGCTCCGGCGCCGCCGCATGCGCGCCCGCGTCGCCGTGCACGTCGGGCGCCGCTGGGGTAAGGTGGAACGGTCGCGGCACAGCCGCCGCAAACCCAACGCCCTTCAACCGGCGCCGCCCGCGCGGCGCATCGCGAGGCCCGGCCATGGCAGAAAACACGCCCCCGCTTCCGTTTCCCCCGCAGCAGTTCTCGCTCGACGTGATGCTCGAAAAGTACGCCAAGGGCGACGAGCAAACCGCCGACGACATCTACCGCCGCGTCGCGCGCGGCGTCGCGGCGGTCGAACCGCCCGCGCTGCGCGCCGAGGTCGAGGCGCGTTTCGTCGACAACCTGCGCCACGGCGCGCTCGGCGCGGGGCGGATCATGAGCGCGGCGGGCGCCGGCATCGAAGCCACGTTGATCAACTGCTTCGTGCAGCCGGTGGGCGACAGCATTCAGGGCGTGGACGACGAGGGCCGCCCCGGCATCTACGTCGCGCTGCTGCAGGCCGCCGAAACCATGCGGCGCGGCGGCGGCGTGGGCTACAACTTTTCGGCGATCCGGCCGCGCGGCGCACATGTGAAGTCGACGGGATCGAGCGCATCGGGTCCGTGCAGCTATATCGACGTGTTCGACGCCTCGTGCCGCACCGTGGAAAGCGCGGGCGCGCGGCGCGGCGCGCAGATGGCCGTGCTCGACTGCGATCACCCCGACCTGCCCGAATTCATCGAGGCCAAGCACTCCAAGGGGCGCTGGAACAACTTCAACGTCTCCGTCGCGGTGACCGACGCATTCATGCGCGCCGTGGAAAACGACGCGCCGTGGCAACTCGTGCATCGCGCCGAACCCTCGCCCGCGCTGCGCGCTTCGGGCGACCTGCAGCGCCGCGACGACGGCCTGTGGGTCTACGCCGAAACGCGCGCCCGCGCGCTGTGGGACGCGATCATGCGCTCGACCTACGATATGGCCGAGCCGGGCGTGGTGTTCATTTCGCGCATGAACGAGGACAACAATCTGCGCGCGCTCGAAAGCATCCGCGCGACCAACCCGTGCGGCGAGCAGCCGCTGCCCGCCTACGGTTGCTGCAACCTCGGACCGCTCGACCTCACGCGCTTCGTGACCGAGCCGTTCGCGCAACTGCGCGGCGGCAACGCGAATTTCGACTGGGATCAGCTCGCCGAACGCACGCGCATCCACGTGCGCTTTCTCGACGACGTGCTCGACGCCACACTCTGGCCGCTGCCCGAGCAGCAGGCCGAAGCGGCGGCCAAGCGGCGCATTGGCGTGGGCTTCACGGGACTCGGCGACACGCTCGTGATGCTCGGCATCCGCTACAACTCGCCCGAAGGCTGCGCATTCGGCGCGCGCGTGGGACGCACGATGCGCGACGCCGCCTATCGCGCGTCGGTCGAACTCGCGCAAGAGCGCGGCGCCTTCCCGCTCTTCGACGCGCAGACGTACCTCGAAGAAGGCACCTTCGCCTCGCGTCTGCCCGACGACCTCAAGGCCGAGATCCGCGCGCACGGCATCCGCAACAGCCATCTGCTTTCCATCGCGCCCACGGGCACGGTGAGCCTCGCATTCTCGGACAACGTCTCGAACGGCATCGAGCCCGCGTTTTCGTGGACCTACCAGCGCACGCGCCGCATGGCCGACGGCAGCCGCGAAACGTTCAACGTCGAAGACCACGCATGGCGCGTGTACCGCGAACTGGGCGGCGACGTGAGCGCCCTGCCCGCGTACTTCGTGAGTGCGCTCGAAATGAGCGCGCAGGAACACGTGGCGATGATGGCGGCCGTGCAGCCGTACGTCGACACGTCGATCTCCAAGACCGTCAACGTCCCCGCCGACTATCCGTTCGAAGACTTCGAGAACCTCTATCTCGACGCATGGCGGCGCGGCCTCAAGGGGCTCGCGACCTACCGGCCCAACGAGACGCTTGGCGCGGTGCTGCAAACGCTGCCGCCCGAAGCGGCGGCGAGCGCCGACGACGCGCTCGGCGACGCCCTGCTCGACCCGCTGCGCGTCGCGATCGACCATCGGCCCAAGGGCGAATTGCCTGCCGTGATCGAGAAAATCGAGTACATCACGCAAACGGGCAAGGTGTCGCTCTACGTGGCGGTGTCTTTCCTCGAAGTGACGGGCCAGGTGGGCGGCGAAGCGGTGACGATCGAGCGGCCGATCGAATTCTTCATCCCCGTGGGCCAGCGCGACGAGCAGCAGCAATGGATCACCGCGACCATGCGTTCGCTCTCGCTCGCGGCGCGCGGCGGCTTTGTCGCGCGCAATCTGCAGGACTTGCGCAAGGTTTCGTGGGATCGCGGCCAGGTGCGCTATGGCGAAACGCAACGCCTCGACGGGCGGCGCATTCCGCTGTGGCACGACTCCGAGGTCGCGGCCATCGCCTACGCGATCCAGCAGATCCTGCACCGGCGCGGCTTTCTCGATGCCGAAGGCCGGCAAGTGCCGTCACGGCTGCTCGCGCAGCGGCGCGACGGCGCGCTCGCGGCGCAATTCACCGGCAGCGCGCGGGCCGGCGCGGAGCAGCCCGGCGATCAGGTCCTGAATGGCGACAACGCGCTGCCCGCCGATGCGCAGCACGCGTTTGCCCACGCGATGCTCGGCCGCAAGTGCGGTTCGTGCGGCGCGAATGCGGTAATACGCAAAGATGGGTGCGACTTCTGCACGGCATGCGGAGAGATTGGCACTTGCGGTTGAGGTCGCGCGCTCAAGTCCGGGGCGGCGTGGCAGCCGCCCTGTTTTCTCTTCGTCCCCCGAGATACCCTGCAAACCCCTGCGCCAGTGCATTGGCCTCCCCGCCGCGCACAAGCCTTAGCACCTGAGATTCATAAGGATTACTAGCCAACGGCCGAAACACCACGCGCCCGCCGCCGGTAGCCCCAAGCGCCGCAGGAACGAGCGCGACGCCCATGCCGAACTCCACCATCGTGACGACGGTTTGCCAGAGCCGCGCTTCGTGGCGAATCTGCGGGCTGAAACCGGCCTCCACGCAGGTCGCGATGATCTGGTCGTGATAATGCGGCGACACCGAGCGTGGAAACAGGATGAACGGGTCGCGCGCGAGCGTGCCAAGTTCGATCCGCCGCCTGCGCGCAAGCTTGTGCCCTTCCGGCAAGCAGCAAAGAAACGGCTCGGAAAACAGCACCTCCGATTGCACCTCAGCCGGAAAGCGCCCCCAGTGCGCGAAGCCCAGATCGATCTGCAAGCGCTGCAGCGCCTGCACCTGCTCGGCCGTGTTCATCTCGCGCAGCACCACTTCCACGGCAGGGTGATCGGCCTCGAAACGCCGCACCGCCTCCGGCAGCCCGCGATACAGCATCGAATTGACGAAGCCGATGCGCAGCCGCCCCGCGAGCCCGTGCGCGGAGCGCGCCGCGATGCGCCGCACTTCGTCGGCCTGCTCCAGCAGCCGCCGCGCCTCTTCCAGCAGCACGTTGCCGGCGTTGGTCAGCGCGACGGCCTTGTTGGTGCGTTCGAGCAGTTGCACGCCTAGCTGTTCCTCGAACTTGCGGATATCGAAGCTCAGCGCCGGCTGCGAAATGAAGAGCCGGCGCGCCGCGCGCCCGAAGTGCAGTTCTTCCGCGACCGCCACGAAATAGCGCAGTTGCTTGAGTTCCATGGCGGCTCCTTGGGCGCTGGATCGATAGATGGCGCTTATCGTACATGACATCGGTTGTATTGGACCGTTATCGAAGCCGCGCCTAAGCTAGGGCGAATCGCATAGCAAAACAGCACGGAGACAGCACACGATGAGCGATCGCCCCGCCTTCGCCACACCGGCCACACCGGCGCGCCCGGCCCCCGCGGCCAGCGGCTCGGCCAACATTCCCGATAGCCGCGGCATCAACTTCTACACGAGCGACCCCGGCTTCGCGCCCCTTTTGCGCAGCTATCTCGGCAGCGCGGCATTCGACGCGATCGAAGCGCGGCTCGTCGCGCTCGGCCAGCGCGCCTCCGACGAACTCGATGCGCTCGCGCTGGTCGCCGACAAGCACCCGCCCACGCTCGAACAGCGCACGCGCAGCGGTGAAGCGATCCAGCGCATCGACAAGCATCCCGACTACGTGGCGCTCGAGCGCGTCGCTTACGCCGAGCTTGGCCTCGCGGCCATGAGCCATCGCGAGAACGCGCCCGCGCCGCTCGTCAAATACGCGCTCACCTATTTATTTGTGCAGGCCGAGTTCGGCCTTTGCTGCCCCGTGAGCATGACCGACTCGCTCACGCGCACGCTGCGCCGCTTCGGCTCGCCCGAACTCGTCGCGCGCTATTTGCCGATGCTCGCCTCGCAGGACTTCGACACGCTCTACCAGGGCGCGATGTTCATGACCGAGCAGGCAGCGGGCTCGGACGTCGCACGCATCGCCACACGCGCCACACATGAGCGCGGTGCAAATGACGAGGACGTATGGCGTCTTTACGGCGACAAGTGGTTCTGCTCGAACGCCGACGCCGATCTCGCGATGGTGCTCGCGCGCCCCGACGATGCGCCTCCCGGCATCAAGGGCCTCGCGTTGTTCCTTTTGCCGAAAACGCTCCCCGACGGCACGCGCAACGCCTATCGCATCGTGCGCCTGAAGGACAAGCTCGGCAGCCGCTCGATGGCGAGCGGCGAGATCGTGCTGGAAGGCGCGCAGGCCTACCTGATCGGCGAGGTGGGCCGAGGCTTTCATCAGATGGCGGACATGATCAACATGTCGCGGCTGTCGAACGGCGTGCGCGCCGCGGGCCTCATGCGCCGCGCCGTGACCGAGGCGCTGCATGTGGCGCGCAACCGCGAGGCGTTCGGCCGCAAGCTCATCGAAATGCCGCTGATGCAGCGTCAACTGCTCAAGATGATGCTGCCCGCCGAGCAGGCGCGCTCGATGTTCATGCGCATCGCCACCCTGCTCACGCGCGCCGATAAAGGCGACGAACTCGCAGCGAAGTGCGTGCGCATTCTCACGCCGCTCATCAAGTTCCGCGCTTGCCGCGACGCGCGGCGCGTGACCGGCGACGCCATGGAAGTGCGCGGCGGCGTGGGGTATATCGAGGAGTGGAGCGACCCGCGCCTCGTGCGCGATGCACATCTCGGCTCGATCTGGGAAGGCACGAGCAACATCGTCGCGCTCGATGTAGCGCGCGCGGCGAAGCGCGAAGGCGCGCTCGAAGCGCTGACGCAGCACGTGCATACGGAGCTTGCCGAAAGCGGCCTGCCTGAAGCCAGCACCGCGCTCCTGCGCGACGTCTTCGACCGTGCGGGCGCGGCGCTCTTGAGCGTGGCCGAATGCGGCCGCGACGAATCGGTGCGTCAGGCCGCGAGCGCGCTTTACCACGCCACGACGGCGGCCCTCATGGCCTGCGAAGCCGCGCAGATTTCGCAAAACGCCCCTGATTTCCGGCGCCTCGCGCTCGCCCATCTGCTCGTGCGCCACAAGCTGCTGCCGCGCGACCCGCTCGCGCTCGACGAACGCGACGCAAACGCCGACACGCTGCGCGCGCTCGTGGATGAACGATCGCTGACGGTCGATCAAGCCATGCAACTGATCCCGGCACACTGAGACGACACACGATGAGCACCATGAAGGAATCCGAAGCAACCACGGTGGACGGTGCGCTGCATGGCCTGCGCGTGATCGATCTGAGCCGCGTGCTGGGCGGTCCGTACTGCACCCAGGCGCTCGCCGACCACGGCGCCGAAGTCATCAAGCTCGAACCGCCCGATGGCGACGAAACGCGCGGCTGGGGCCCGCCCTTCGTCGGCGATACGGCCTCGTACTACGTGGGCGTGAACCGCAACAAGCAGGGCATCGCCGTCGATCTTTCGCGCGATGAAGGCCGCGCGATTCTCTGGCAATTGCTCGAAGGCGCGGACGTGCTCGTCGAGAACTTCAAGCCGGGTACGCTCACGCGCTGGGGCATGGACTACGAGCGCGATCTGCGCCCGCGCTTTCCCCGCCTGATTCATTGCGCGATTTCCGGCTTCGGCCCGGACGGCCCGCTCGGCGGCCTGCCCGGCTACGACGCCGTGATTCAGGCAATGGCGGGCCTCATGAGCGTGAACGGCGAGCACGACGGCCCCGCGTTGCGCATCGGCCTGCCGATCGTGGACATGGTCACGGGCCTGAACGCGCTCGCGGGCATTTTGCTCGCGCTGGCCGAGCGCGAAAAGAGCGGCCTCGGGCAGTCGGTGGATATCGCGCTGTACGACTGCGGCGTGTCGCTGTTGCATCCGCATCTGCCGAACTATTTCGGCAATGGCCGCACGCCGCAGCGCAGCGGCAATGCGCACCCGAACATCGCACCCTACGACAGCTATGCCACGGCCAACGCGCCCATCTTTCTCGCGGTGGGCAACGACCGCCAGTTCGCGAAGCTGTGCGCGCACCTGGGCGTGCCCGAACTCGCAAACGACCCGCGTTTCGCCGACAACCGCAGCCGCTGCGCGCATCGGCCCGAACTCAAGGCGGCGCTCGAAGCGCGGCTCGTGGCGCACGACTGCGAGCCACTGGCGCGCGACCTGATCCAGGCCGGCGTGCCGTGCGGTCCCGTGCAGACCGTCGACGCCGTGGCCGCGCATCCGCATACGCAGCATCGCCGCATGATCGTCGAGATGGAAGGCTATCGCGGCACCGGCGCACCCGTGAAACTCTCGCGCACGCCGCCCACCTATCGCACGCGGCCGCCCGCGCTCGGCGCCGACACGCGCGCCGTGATGGACGCGCTCGGCATCGACGCCGACACGCAGCAACGGCTCTTCGAAGCCGGCATCGTCAAGGAGCCCGAAACGACCGTAAGCGCATAGCGTTTCATCGAACCCCAACGGAATACAGACCGGCCCAAGCCGGCTCACCCCGATCAAGGAGACATGCATGACCCGCCCCGGCAACACCACTGCGCGCCAGCCCGCCCGCGCCTCGCTCGCCGCCTTCGTCGGCACCACCATCGAGTGGTACGACTTTTATATCTACGCTACCGCTTCGGCGCTGATCTTCGGCAAGCTGTTCTTCCCCTCCCACGAGCCGTTTTACAGCACGCTCGCCTCGTTCGGCACCTTTGCCGTGGGCTTTTTCGCGCGCCCCTTCGGCGGGCTCGTGTTCGGGCATCTGGGCGACCGCATCGGCCGCAAGAAGGCGCTCGTTGCCACGCTGTCGATCATGGGCGTCGGCACCGTGGGCATCGGTTTCTTGCCGACTTATGCGAGCGCCGGCGCGCTCGCCCCGGCGCTGCTCGTGCTGCTGCGCGTGGCGCAGGGCATTGCGATTGGCGGCGAATGGGGCGGCGCGGTGCTCATGGCGGGCGAGCATGCGCCCAAGGAAAAGCGCACGTTTCTCGCCTCGTTTGCGCAACTCGGCAGCCCGGCAGGCCTGATTCTGGCGCTGCTGGCATTTCGCTTCGTCGCGCATCTCGACCATGACGCGCTCTTTTCCTGGGGCTGGCGTTTGCCGTTCATCGCGAGCGCGGTGCTGCTCGTGGTGGGTCTGCTGATTCGATCGGGCGTGGGCGAATCGCCGGAATTCGAGGCCATCAAGACGCAGCGCCGCACCGCCGCGATGCCAATCGTCGAAGTGCTGCGCGACTCGTGGCGCGCGGTGCTGCTGTGCCTTGGCGCGAATGTGATTGGCGTGGCGGGCGCGTGGTTCGTCAACACGTTCATGCTGAACTACACGACGCAAACGCTCGGGCTCGACCGCGCGCTGATTCTCGACTGTCTGTTCGTCGTCGCCTTTATCCAGCTCTTTACGCAGCTTTTTTCCGGCTGGTTTGCGCAGCGCGTGGGCGCCGGGCGCTTCCTCGTCGTGGCTGCGGCGCTGGCCATGATTTCGCCTTACCCGATGTTCGTGCTCGTCTCCACCGGGCGGCCGGTTGCGATCGTGATTGGCATTGCGATTGCGGTGATGTGCATGTGCAGCTCGTACGCGGTGATGGCGGGCTTCATGACGAATGCGTTCCCGGTGCGCGTGCGCTACTCGGCTATTTCGATCTCCTACCAATGTTGTGCGGCGCTCGCGGGCGGTCTCACACCGCTCATCGGCACGCTGCTCGCGCATGACTATCCGGGTCAGTGGTGGCCGCTGGCGCTGTTCTACAGCGCGCTTGCGGCCGTTTCGCTCGTGTGCATCGCGGTGCTGCAGCGCAAGCAGTCGTCGGCCATGCAAAGCGATGTGGGGCTCGCCTTGCAGGATTGACGCGCTCGGCTACGCGGCCGCGACAATAGCCTTGATCAGCCCGTTCAGCGCCACGCGCCACGCTTCGCTGTGCGGGCCTTCGATCAGCAGCGCGCCGACCGCCTCACGGTGCAACGTATCGCGCTGCGCGCCCGCAGGCAGAATGGCGCCGAAGCCCGCGAGCGACTGTGCGAGCGGCACGTTGGCGTCCTCGCCCGCTGCGCGCGTCAACGCGCGCAGCAGGTCTTGCGCCGCTTCGGGCACGGCCGCGATCATCAGCATGCGCTCTTCCCAGATCACGAAGCGAGCCAGCCGCGCAAGCAGGCTTTCCGTTCCCGCGCCGCTCCCCGCGGCCGCGGTAAAGGCCGGCGTCGTGTCGAGCCATTCGAGGAGACGCGCGCCCTCCATCGGCTTGGCGATGACATAGCCCTGCGCGCCATCGACGCCGAGAATGGCGAGCGCATGCAGCAGATCGAGCGTGTCGATGCCTTCGGCCAGCACGAGCCTGCCCAGCGAATGCCCGAGACGCGTCAACTGATAGATCACGCGCAGCGTATCGAGCGCGCCGTCGCCCTTCACCTGCACCATTTCGCGGTCGAGCTTGATCCAGTCGAACGGCAATTCACGCAGGCGCGTGAGGCCGCTATGCCCGGCGCCGAGATCATCCTGCGCGAGCAGCACGCCTAGCTCACGGAACTTCGCGAGAATGGCACGCTGTCCCTGGCTCAACGAGAGTGATTCGTTTTCCAGCACTTCCAGCGTGAGGCGTGCAGCCGGGCAACGGTGCGCGGCGAGCGCCGTGCGGGTCGCTTCGAAGTAGCGGATGTCGTTGAGCGCGGCAGGCGGCAGATTGATCGAGACATCGAGGTCGCGGCCTTCGGCGAACCAGCGTTCGCGGTCGGCGAGCGCCTGATCGATGCCGCGCGCGAAGAGCGCGAGCAGATCGTCGGAAGAGAGCGCCGAGAGGAACACGTCCGGCACGAGCAGGCGCTCGCCGTCGCGCAGGCGCGCCAGCGCTTCGACCTTGGTCGCCTTGCCCGTTGCGAGGCTGAGCAGCGGCTGGTAATGCATTTCCAGCGCGCCGGTGCGCACGAGCGCCGCCCACTGCTGGCGCACGCTCACCGGCACCGCGGCGCTCAGGCCGTCGCTGCCGGGAATGCGCATCGCCGCGCCGCCGATCAACGTTTGCAGCAAATCGACAAAAGCCACTTGATCGGGCCCGACGAAGCCGCCCGGAAACGCGCTATACAGACACAGCACGGCGAGCGGCGGCTGCCCGGGCGCGGCCAGCGGAATCGCCACCGAAGAACGCACGCCTTCGCGCGCCGCGAGATCGCGCCACGGCGCGACGAGCGGATCGGTCTGGTAGTTGACGACACGCTCGGGCTTGCCGCTGCGCCACGCGCGCCCAATCGCGCCCTGCCCTTGCGGATGATCGGCGCGCACGCTGATTTCCTGATCGTGCCCGGCGAGCACGTTGAGCA
Source organism: Paraburkholderia acidiphila (assembly GCF_009789655.1). GTDB lineage: Bacteria > Pseudomonadota > Gammaproteobacteria > Burkholderiales > Burkholderiaceae > Paraburkholderia > Paraburkholderia acidiphila. Next base: position 391,948 of record NZ_CP046910.1, on the reverse strand, counting down.
TGCCGCCTTCGGTCTTGCCGCCCGCACCGGCCTCGAAGTGAAAAATGCCCGCTTCGTCGGGGCGCCCGATGGCGCAGGCGCTCACTTCGTCGTGCGCCGCCAGCGCGGCGATCACCTGATCGATGAAATTCGTATAGCTGCCCGCTTCCCACACGAGACGCGTGATACGCAGCAGCGCTTCCTGCTGCGAATCCTGCACGGCCTGATACGCCTTGAGTTGCCACGCGAGGTCGGAAGTCAGGCGGCGCGCATAGAGCGAAAGCTGCTGCGTGCTCACGGTGCGGCCCACGTCCGCGTAGATCAGCTCCTGCAGAATGCCGCGGCTGCGCACGAGCTCTTCCTTGTCGAGCCCGACAATGGCATGAATGCGGCCAATGCGCTGCGCCATTTCCTCGTGTTCGCGCGCGGTGAGACCCAGGCTGGCGAGGGCAAGGAGATTCTGGACCTGGCGCGCCTTCAGGTGCGCGAGTTCGGCACCCGAAAGCATTTCGAGGATGCGGCGGGATTTGGGCAGGCGGCCCAGTTCCTCGTAGAAGCGGTTCACCACGTGGGCTGCGTGCTCGTGCAGCGCGCCGATCAGCGTTTTCATCTTTGAGCCTTCGATATCACCGCTCTGGCGTGACGGCCCAGATGTGCATACGGGTAAGATGCCCCGCCAGATTCATGGCCGTTGTGGTCATTAGCGGCCGCTCGAACAGCGATTCTGGCGCGCACAGAAGCAATGATACGTCATGGACCGTGCGCCACCGCGCGCGGTGGCGCACAGAAGGCGCGGGGGCGCTAGACGCCCCCGACGCCAATCTTCAAAGCGGCGTGAGCAGCGCCTCGCCCGCGAAGTGCCGCGCCGCGTTCCCGGCGAAGTGACGCACCGTGGCGCTGCGCACATCGGGCGACGTGCCAGCCACATGCGGCGTGAGCACGATGTTGTCCAGTCCGATGAGCGCAGCGGGCGGCTGCGGCTCGCCCTCATAGACGTCGAGCCCCGCGCCGCCCAGCGTGCCCGCCTTCAGCGCGAGTGCAAGCGCGGCCGTATCGACCACGCTGCCGCGCGAGACGTTGACGAGAAAGCCTTGCGGTCCCAGCGCATCGATCACGGCGCGGTCGATCAGATGCTTCGTTTGCGCGCCGCCCGGCGTCGCGATCACGAGAAAGTCGCTCCATTGCGCGAGCGCCATCACGCTCTCGAAGTAACGCGCCTCTACGCCTTCGCGCGGCTTGCGGTTGTGATAGCCGAGTACCATGCCAAAGCCCGCGGCGCGCCGCGCGACCTTCTCGCCGATGTGCCCGTAGCCGACAATGCCGAGCCGCCGCCCCGTGACCGTGGGGCGCATCGGCAACGCGTCGCGCCAGACTCCCGCGCGGCACGCGGCATCGAACTGCGGCACGGCGCGCACGGCCGCGAGCAGCAGCGCGAGCGCGTGGTCGGCCACGCAGTCGGCATTGACGCCCGCGCCGTTGCACAGCGCGATGCCACGCTCGCGCGCGTGGTCGAGCGCGATGTTTTCGTAGCCCGCGCCAAGCGCGCCCGCGAGTTCGAGCGCCGGCATGCGGTCGATTTCGTCGGCGGTGAGACCCGTCGTGCCGTTCGTGAGCACCACGCGCACGTCCTTGCCGTGCTGCGCGACCGCTTTGGAGCGCGCATCGGCGTCGGGCGCGTAGATCACATCGAATGTTTCGCCGAATGCGGCGAGGTCTTCATCGGCGAGCAGAATCAGGACCAGCAGGCATGGCTTCATCGTCGTGTCACTATTCCGTTTTTGTTTCGATCTGCGAATCGAATGCCGCGGCGCCCGCGCGCAAGCGTCACACGGCCGTCACATAGCGCGGCGGCAAGACCTCCACGCGCGGCGCGGCTGCAGCGGCCGCCGCCGCGTCGCGCGTGCGACGCATCTGGTCGGCGGGGCTCATGCCGAACAGGCGCTTGAATTCGCGGCTGAACTGCGACGCGCTTTCATAGCCCACGCGCGTGGCCGCCGCGCTCACGGTCAGCCCGTCGTGCGTAATCAAGAGGCGTGCATGATGCAGACGCGTGGTCTTCACGTACTGCATGGGCGAAGTCGAGGTGACGGCCTTGAAGTGCGCATGAAAGACGGCAAGGCTCATCCCCGCCTCGGAGGCCAGCGTTTCGACGTCGAGCTCGCCGCGGTAGTCCGTGTGAATGCGCCGCAGCGCCTTCGCGATGCGCCCGAAGTGGTGCTGATGCGTGAGCGCCGCGCGTATCGCGTCGCCCTGCTCGCCCATGAGCACGCGGTAGCAGATCTCGCGCACGATCGAAGGCCCGAGTATGCGCGCCTCGTGGGGCTGCGCGAGCGCTTCGAGCAGGCGCAGCACCGCGTTCGAGAGCGTGGCGTCGAGCGGCGTGGCGTAGATGCCCGAGGGTTCGGACACGGCGCGGCGCGGGTCGTCGAGCGCCATGAGCAACTCGGCGACGGTCGTGAGGTCGACGCGGATCGAGATGGCGAGAATCGGCTTCTCAGGGCTCGCCTCGGTCTCGCACTCGAACGGCATCGGCACCGAAAGGACCAGATATTGCTGCGCGTCGTAGATGAACACCTGATCGCCGAGAAAGCCGCGCTTGCGCCCCTGGCAGACGATGAAGATGCTCGGTTCGTACATGACCGGCCGGCGCGGGTGGCTTTCGCTGCCGCGGTAGAGCCGCACGCCTTCGACCGGCGTGTCGTGCACGCCGTCGCGCTGCGTGAGTTGCATGAGCAGGTCGACCGTGCGCGCCTGCGTGGCGGCCGCTGGCGCGATGGCCGCCGCCGCGAGGGTTTTGACGTAGCCCATATCGGTTGTGCCCCAAAAGATGAAGTCAGGCAGAGAAACAGGCTTGCCAATCTATCACCGAACCGGTGGATGTGCTGCGCGCCAGGAGAATCAGGCAAGTCTTCGATAGATTCAGGTATTCCCTGGGTGGGCCCCGATCCTTACGATGGGAACCCTGCCGCAACACCCACGCACCAGAGGAGAACAAACCCATGTACCCAACTTACGGATATGCCGCCCGCGACGCCGCGTCGCCGCTCGCCCCGTTCGAATTCCAGCGCCGCGACCTGCGCGAACTCGACGTCCGTATCGACGTGCTGTTCTGCGGCGTGTGCCACTCCGACCTGCACCAGGCGCGCGACGAATGGCGCAACACGATCTACCCGGTCGTGCCGGGCCATGAGATCGTCGGCCGCGTGGCCGAAGTTGGCAACGGCGTCACGAAGTACAAGGTGGGCGAGCTCGTTGGCGTGGGCTGTCTCGTCGACTCGTGCCGCACCTGCCCGAGCTGCGCCGAAGGCCTCGAACAGTATTGCGAGAACGGTTTTGTCGGCACTTATAACGGCACCGACCGCGTGAGCGGCGACGTGACCTACGGCGGCTACTCCACGCAGCTCGTGGTAGACGAAGCCTTCGTGCTGCGCGTGCCCGAGAACCTCGAACTGGCTGCCGTCGCGCCGCTGCTGTGCGCGGGCATCACGACGTACTCGCCGCTGCGCACGTGGGGCGCGGGCCCCGGCAAGAAGGTCGGCATCGTGGGTCTCGGCGGCCTCGGCCACATGGGCGTGAAGCTCGCGCATGCCATGGGCGCGCATGTGGTGCTGTTCACCACGTCGCCCTCGAAGATCGAAGACGGCAAGCGTCTGGGCGCCGACGAAGTCGTGATCTCGAAGGACCCGGAGCAGATGGCGAAGCACGCCAACAGCTTCGACCTGATCGTGAACACCGTGGCCGCGCAGCACGACCTCAACCCGTTCATCGAGCTGCTGCGCCGTGACGGCACGATGACGCTGGTGGGCGCGCCCGAGCACGATCACCCGTCGCCGCAAGTGTTCAACCTGATCATGAAGCGCTGCCGTCTGGCGGGCTCGCTGATCGGCGGTATTGCAGAAACCCAGGAAATGCTGGACTTCTGCGGCAAGCATGGCATTACGTCGGATATCGAAATGATCAAGATGCAGGACATCAACAACGCCTATGAGCGCATGCTCAAGAGCGATGTGAAGTACCGCTTCGTGATCGATCTCGATTCGCTGCGCAAGTAACACGCAAGTCGCGCGCAAGCATTGCGCGGGGCGCACATACTGCGTGCACCGCGCTTATCCGACGTAACACCCTGCCCCGCCGGGCCATCCATTCCGGATGGCCCGCCAGCCCTTCCCCTTCGAGGCCGTCCTTTCTGGCCTCCCGTAGTCGAGCCGGCGCCTGCGTGCGTCGCCACCCAATCGTCACCGCTGTTTAACCGCTGAGCGTCGCTTTCCGCGAGACGCCGGCACCGCGAAGCGCATTCGTCGCTACGCGGCTCACCCTTTTTCTGCAGCAGCGCGGATTTCGTTCAAGCCTCAAGCCCATCGTTAGGAGCTCGCCCGTGATCGACCGCATCCAGGCGATGCGCACGTTCGTGCGCATCGTCGACACCAATAGTTTCACCAAAGCCGCGCAGTCGCTGGATATGCCGCGCGCCAGCGCCACCACGCTGATGCAAAACCTCGAATCGCTGCTCGGCACGCAATTGCTCGTGCGCACCACGCGGCGTCTTTCGCTCACACCTGAAGGCGCTGCGTACTACGAGCGCGCCGCGCAGATTCTCGCCGACATCGACGATGCCGAAGCGAGCGTGCGCCAGTCGCCCGGCGCGATCGGCGGCCGCTTGCGCGTGGAGATGCCGGGACTCATCGCGAATGCGATCGTGCTGCCCGCGCTCGACGACTTCCACGCGCGCTACCCGCAGATCGACCTCGTGATCGGTGTGAGCCTGCGTAACGTCGATCTCGTCGGCGAAGGCGTGGACTGCAGCATCCAGTTGGGCGAGCTGCCCGACTCGGGGCTCGCGGCGCGGCGCCTTGGCGTACTCGAGCACGTGACCTGCGCGAGTCCCGCGTACCTCGAGCAGCACGGCGCGCCGCACACGCTCGACGATCTCGCGCAGCATCCCGTCGTCAACTTCCTCTCGCCGCTCACGGGCCGCCCGTTCGAATTCGACTTCGAGGTGGACGGCAGCCCGACCAAGGTGAAGGTGGACGGCTTCGTGCATGTTTCCGACGAGTTCGCCTACCTCACCTGCGGCCTGCAAGGCTATGGCCTCATCCAGCCGCCACTGCTCGCGGCGCAGCCGTACCTGGACAGCGGTGCGCTGCAAGAGGTGCTGCCGCAATGGAAGCCGCTGCCCACGCCGGTTTCGGTGGCGTTCGTGAAGTCGCGCCAGGTGTCGCCGCGCGTGCGCGTGTTCGTCGACTGGCTCGCGGAGCTGTTCGCGGACGCGGGTGCGATCAACCGCGATCTCTCGCGCGTACAGCAGTTATTGGGCGGCCTGCAACCGGCCCCGGCGTAAGGCCGGCGCGCGCTTTCAGCGCGGCCGGGTGAGCGCCATGCCTCGCCGCGCGTGAAAGCGCGCGACCGTCTCGTAGGGCAGCCAGGCATTCGCCTGATACGGCGCGATGCCCGAGGGATTGTGGAACCAGACGCCGCCGTCGCCGCGTCCGTGCAGCAGGATCAGGTGGCCGCCCTGGTCGGGATTGACCCGCTCGGGGTAGCGGATCTCGGGGCTCACGGAAACGATGGCGAGCGTTTGCGCATCGATGCGCGCGGCGCTCGCCTCGATTCCCTCGTCAGTCATCACTTCCACGCGCACGCCGAACGCAGCCTCCACCCATGCGGCGAACGGGCGGTAGATCAATCCGTCCACGCCGCCATCTTCACGCACGCGATAGACGCCGTGCCGCAACGCCTCTTCGAGCAACTGCGCGCGCGGCGCATGCGCGACGCCCCAATAGTCGAGCGCCGATTCGAGGCAGGTCAGGCCGCACAGGCGCTTGGCCCAGAAGCGATAGGCGTCGGCCTCCGTAAAGCCGCTCGCGCGCCAGTGCGGGTCCTCGCACGGATCGGCGCCGCGCTCGACGATGGGCGCCACCCAGTCGGCGCTGCCCCACTGGCTGTAATACGGTACGCCTTCATGCCGCCATGTCCCGGCGTTGTGCGCGTCGTTCAAACGATACCCCTCGCTGCAGTATGGTTGATTGGCCGCGCGCGAGCGCCCGGCGTTCAAAATCGTGCATCTTCTCAGGCAAGCGCCACCCCCGCAACGTCGCGACTAGCGTAAGCCCCGCGTAAACGGAGCTGAATATACGCTTACATTCCTGTTATTCAGCGTCGACTTACATTTCGCTAAAATAGCGCCGTCGTTTGGCATTTGATGCGTTTAGAATATCGTGCTCCCGTGTGCAGCCCGCGCGAGGTCCGGTCATACTGGACTCACGGCGCCACGGCATGATCTATCAGAAACTGAATCTACGAATCCCCCCTTTTGAGCAGTATGTCGAACGTTGCCTACACAACCGACTCGGCCTCGGTGGCGGAGCGCGTACGCGAGCTGATGAGCCGTCACGGCATCGGCAAGCGTCAGCAAACGACCGAGCTGTGCCGGATTCTTGATCTGAGCTTTTCACAGGGGCACCGCAAGCTGCGCGGCAACAGCCCGTGGACGCTCGCGCAGATCAAGAAAGTGGCTGAAGCGTTCGGCGAACCCGCGGGCCAGTTGTTCGGCGCGCAGTTGCTCGACCCCGGCATGGTCGGGGCGAGCGCTCAGGAGGCGACGCTCTGCGTGAGCGCGGCGGAGTTGCCGTGCACCGCCTGGATCGGCGCACCGGTCGAGGCGGGTAGCCGCCCGGACTTCGTGGCGTATGAAAAGCTGGGGCAGTGGCGCGTCGTGCGCCCGGACGGGGCGCTCTATCAGAACGCGCGCGAAGTTCACAAGATCGAGATCTACCCGCGGCGCGCCGAGTCCGACAAGCCGCTCATCGCCGTTGTGGACGACGACCAGTCGTCCGCCGACAACCTGCGCGACTATCTCGAGCACAGTGGTTACGCGGCGCTTGCGCTCTATGGCCTTGCGGCGTTTAACGATGCGCTCGAGAACAACGTGTTCGATGGTGTGGTGATCGACTGGCTGTTCGGCAGCCAGACCGCTGCCGAGGCGATCCGCAGCGTACGCGGCTCCGAGAACCCCGATGCGCCTATTTTCGTGCTGACCGGCGAGTTGCTGACGGGCAAGGCCAGCGAGTCGGAGATCAGTCAGGTTGTGCGCCACTACAACGTGGCGTGCTATGAAAAACCGGCGCGGATGGCGATTCTGGTTGCCGATCTTTCCAAGCGGCTTAATCGCGGGTGAGGGCTGCTGGGCGGTTTGGGCGTTCCTTGTTTTCGCGGTGGTACTTCAAGCGTTGCCCCTGTGCGGGGCGGCACCTACTTTTCTTTGCAGCGGCAAAGAAAAGTAGGCAAAAGAAAGCCGCTCACACCGCTAATGCCTGCCACCGTTCACCTCGCGCCACCCCACTTGAATGGCTCCGGAGCGTCTGTCACCTCGCACCATTCCCGTTAGTGACTAGGCGCTCATCCGTTCCCGCTGCTCGCTACGCGCGCAGCGGCCGGGTCTGCAAGGGACACCGGAAAACCGAAGGGTAGCAAGCGCATTCGCAAGAACTTACGCACCCCAACGCTTTTTTTGGTTATGCCCTTCGGGGCGCGTAGCGCCGCCGGAAGGATGAGCGCCTTGTCACTCAGTTTGGTGGTGCGACGTCACAGACGCTCCGGAGCCATTCAAGTGGGGAGGCGCGAGGTGAACGGTGGCAGGCGCTGGCGGTGTGAGCGGTTTTCTTTTGCCTACTTTTCTTTGCCGCTGCAAAGAAAAGTAGGTGCCGCCCCGCACAGGGGCAACGCTTGAAGCACCGCCGCGAAAACAAGTAAAGCCCAAAGCAGCCAAGAACCACCCATCAAACCGCAGCCCTTGGCACCGCCCGCTGCAGCGCCACGCGCAGCACCTCATAGTGCACCGGCTTCGTAAGCCGATCAAAAAACAGCGCCCCCTCGCCGCCGGAGGCACCGTTCCCCGCATGATCAGAAATCGCCGCGAGCCCCGCGACATCGGCACTCACTGCGATCACGCGCGGCGCTCCCAGCACGTCCTGCGCGGTTTCGAGCCCTGCCACGAAGTCATACCCATCACGCCCTGGCATGTGCAGGTCGAGCAGCACCACATCGCACGCCTCGTGGGCAAGCAGCGCCAGCGCGCTATCCGCGTCACCAGCCGCGAGCGAGCGGTACCCCATATGCGCGACCATCTCGCATAACGAATCCCGCACAAGCGGGTTGTCATCCACAACGAGCACCTGCGGCAGCGCACGCACGGGCTGCTCAATTTCGGCGACGACCGCGGGCACCGGCGGCTCGACCGGCGTGACGGGAATACGCACGGTGAAAGTCGTGCCTTTGCCCACGCGGCTTTGCGTCTCGATCGTGCCGCCAAACAGCTCGACAAGGCCCCGCACGATCGCGAGCCCCATGCCCGCGCCCTCGTAACGCCGCGAGCGCGACGTGTCGAGCTGCGTGAACTCCTTGAAGATGAGCGGAATCTGGTCCGCCGCCACGCCGGGCCCCGTGTCGCCGACGACGATCACGAGCGTATCCGCGCCGGCCGGCCGCAGACCACCTTCATCGCCATTCAAGGGCCGCGCGGCCCGCGCGGACGCCTGCAGCCAGAATTCGAGCCGCACCTTGCCGCGCTCCGTGTAGCGGATCGCGTTCGTGACGAGGTTGCCGGCGATCTGGCGGATACGATGCGGGTCGGCCACCACACGCCGCTGCGGCCCCACCCACGCATGCTCGAACACGAGCCCGCGCGAGCGCGCGGCCTGCTCGTTTTCATCGACGATCGACTGCAGCAGTTCGCGCGGCTCGAACTCTTCCTGACGCAATTCGAGCTTGCCCGCACCGAGACGCGCGTAGTCGGTCAGATCCTTCATCTGCGCTTCGAGCTGCCGCGCGGCGGTTTCGAGGCGATAGATCACCTTGCGGTCGGCTTCCGAATGCGAGTTGAAACCGAGCAGTTCGATCGACGAGACGATGGCGTGCAGCGGCGTGCGCAGTTCGTGGCTGATCATGCCGAGGAAGGCGTCCTTCGCCATGCTCGCCTCGCGCGCGGCGCGGCTCGCCTGATGCTCGGCTTCGAGCGCCGCGCGCTGCTGGTCCAGCAGGCGGGTGCGCCGGTAGCCGTTCATCACGAGCAGAACGCCGGCCGCAGCGGAAAGCACGAGCAGCACGAGCCCCGAAGCGAACAGCTCGCGGCGTTTGGCGATGAAGTCGTGCCGGATCGCCTCGCGCTCGGTCACGTCGGCGAAACGCCGGTTCAGCGCCAGGTCGGTCACCTGGGTCCAGTGCAGGTCGAGCGCCATGAGCATCGGCACCGCGCGTTCGGGGTTGTCCGCGAGCGTCGCGATTTCAGCTTCGAATGGCGAGATGGTCGCGGCCAGAATGGCGAGATCCGCGTCCTGGCGCCGCTTCAAGCCCGGCGTGGAGTCGAGCGAAAGCGTCGAGCCCTTCATCACATTAAGCTTCGACTGCAGCACCTCGTAGCGCAGCCGCACCTTGTCGAGATCGCGGTCGATGCCGTCCGCGAACATCAGCAACTGGCTCTCGAAGCGCGCGTAGGCAATCTGGAGCTGCGCGGCGTCCCAGTACAGGCCGTCGTAATTGCCCGTGATGCGCTGCACGACCTGCGGATTGAGCAGGTTCGCATAAAGCAGATAGCCGACCGCCACCACGGGTGGCGCAAGCGCCGCCATCCAGATGATCGCCTGCAGCAGGCGTCGCAAGGGTCGTCGCATCAGCCGTCAGTCACCGCTTGATCGTCATTGACTTGATCTGCCACGCGAACTTCGCGTCGCCAGCCGCACCGTCGAGCTCGAGCGGATGCTGGTCGCGTGGATAGATCAGAAATAACGGGCCGAAATTGCTCACCTTCAGGCGCTGGCCGTTCATCTCGTAGGCGACCACCACGCCGTAGCGCGCGGCGTCGGCCAGGGGCACCACGCAGGTGTAGTCGTCGAGCGTGTGGATCTCGATCTGGCTGCCGTAGGCGCCCACGGCCTTGAGCACGTCCGAGAGCAGCGGGCCCGTGAAGGTCGAGCGCGGCGTCCAGGTCGTGGCCGTCGTGATCGAATGCGCGGGCAGCGCAAGCAGCTGCGCCTCGGTAAAGTGATACGCCGTATGGGCCGCGTTGTTGGTCACACGCACCTCGCCGTCCACATCGAGCGAGAGCGAACCCGCAGAACCCGCATGGGCAAACTGCCCGAACGGCAGCAGCGCGCCCGCGAGCGCGAACCCCGCCACGGCGGCCCAGCGCCGCCAGCCTGGCCATCCCGTCCAATGCCACATCTTGCCCGAGCCCTTTCGCGCGATGATTCGCGTCGTTGTCGTGTGTCTTTGCGCGGCGCTGCGCCGCGTTTTTCTGCTGCCTTTTCCGCTCTTTCCAGCGTTTTACCGCTTCCTCCGCCCGCCATGCCAGCAGGCGCGGGTGAGCATAGGCATAATATCGTCAAACATTGCACTGACAATAGCCGTCTTTTTCTCGCACACAGCTATCGGAAACGCGTGTTGCGCATTTGCCGCGCCTTTGCTGATCACGTGCTTCGTCACTCAATTCAACCCATGGATAAACCTGTCGTTCCGCTCACCTACGAACAGCTCGATCACTGGGTCGAGTCGCTGCAACCGGCGCTGATCGCGGAGGAATTCGACCTCGTGGTCGGCATCTTGCGCGGCGGCGCGCCGCTCGCGCTGATGGTTTCGCACGCAACGGGTGCGGGCGTCGCGTTCCTGCGCTATGACCGCGCCACGCGCGAAGTGCGCTGGGACTCCACGTTGCCGCTGCCCGAGCCGGGCTCGAAAGTGCTGCTGTGCGAAGACATCGCGGGGCGCGGCCATACGCTCGTGGACTGCATCGCGTTTCTGAGCGAGCACGGGCTCGTCGTGCGTACGCTCACCGGCGCCTATGACGACCTCAGCCGTTTGCGCCCTGATTATTCGATCGATGCCAGCGGCTATTTCACGCTTTTCCCGTGGGAGCGCCAGGCCTACACGGACCGCTATCGCGCCGACTGGATTCGCGACGGCAACGGCGAGGGCGCAAGCATGGCCGACGACCACGAGTACGCCGTCTACGCGATCGATCTCGACGGTGTCCTCCTCCCCGACATCCCGGTCGCGCGCTACGACGAAGACCTCGTCGCCGCGCTCGCCGAGCGCGATGAGCTGGTGCCGTTCGAGCGCCTGCCCGGCATCGACATGAAGCGCACGCGGGCGATCATCACGGGACGTCCGGAGATCGACCGCGAGCGCACGCTGGCCTGGCTCGAGCGTCACGGCTTCGGGCACCTCGAACTGATCATGCGCACGCCGGACGAGCACAACGACACGGCCGCGGCCGTGGCTGCGCACAAGGCAGCCGCGGCGATTCGCAGCGGCGTCACGCACTTCATCGAGAGCGATCCGGTGCAGGCCATCCTGATCGCCCAGCGCGCGCCGCTGTTGCGCGTGATCTGGTGGAACGCCCACGCGCGCACGGGCACGCTGATCGGCGCCTCGGCGTGGAGCTGAGCGAGAACGCCCTCACACGCCGCCGCGCTGGCCCTCAATGAACCGGGCGGCGCGCGGCGAAGCCACCACGATGAGCTTCATGGCCGCGCGCGTCGCGCCGACGAAGAGCTTGCGCGCGGCGCGCTCGTCGAATGGCTCGAAATCCACCTCGGTCAGGATCACGCACGGCGCGGACTGCCCCTTGAAGCGGTAGATCGAATCGAGCAGCACGTCGCCCTCTCGGTACTGCGGATTGCCGAACAGGTCGTATTGGCCCGTGAAGCTGCGCAGCCGGTGCGGGCCGAGCTGATCGAGCGTCGTGAAAAGCGAATGCTCGCGGCCGCGATACGACAGCACGACGATGTCCTGCTTGCGAAAGCCGAGCGAAAGCGCCTGCGTGATCGCGCGTTTGGTCGCCAGCACCACGCCGGGCTCGGCGCCCGTCTCCGTTTCCTGCTCGTCCCAGCTCGCCACCGTCACCTCGGAGCCGTCGAACGGACTGCCCGCCGCAAGCTGCGCGATGGCGGGCACGGTCGGTCCGGCCACGTCGCGCAGGAACGCGAGGATGTCGCGCGGGCTGCGGTAGTTCGTGTTTTCGCGCAGCACGGTCCAGCCCGCCAGCGCGAGCGGCTCGCGCACGTACAGGTTCTGCAGCGGATCTTCGAGCCACCACCACGCGGCGCCTGGCCGCAATAGCCGCTCGAGCGCGCCGACCCACGGCTCGTGAAAATCCTGCCCCTCGTCGACGATCAGCACATCGAACTGCCAGCGCCCGGCAATCGGCATCTCGCCGAAACGCCGTACGAGGTCTTCGAATGCGCCGGGGCTGTCGAAATCGGGCACGTGGCCGCCGTCGCGCGCGATCCAGTCGCACAGCTGGTGATACGTCGCCACCTTCGCTTCGGGTGGCGCGAGCTTCGCGATGTGATCCGCGAGGGGCCGGTTAAAGCACACGTAAAGCGTGCGCGCGCCGCGCGCCACCGCGTCCTTCATGACCTGCACGGCCAGTTGCGTCTTGCCCGAGCCCGCCGTGCCGGTCACGCGCAGCCGGAACGGCGCGAATTCGAGCCGGCGCGCCCACGTGGCGAGGCCGCCCGCGAGCCGCGTGACGAGTGTGCCCGCCGCGCCGACCAGTGCGCTGGTATCGGGCGCCAGCGACAGTTCGTCGGCGAGAAAGTGGTGGATCTTGGCTGCGCACGGCAGGCGCGGCTCGTCGGCGGGCATGGCGGCGAGCACGATGGCGGCGAGCTGCGCCTTGCGCGTGGCATCGACGATGCGCGCGGGATTCACGCCCGCGATCGCCGGCTCGCGCACCACGTGGTCGGGGCAGTAGAACAGCTCTTCGAGCACGTAGGTGCCCGCGCCGAACGTGGCGGTGAAGCGCCGGTGCAGCCCTTCGACGGTGCGCGCCAGCGCGATTGCCACGTTGCGCTCGGTTTGCATGTACGCCTTGACGAGCCCGGCCGGCGTTTCGCGCAAAAAGCCGGTTTTCTGCTCGACGATCATGACGCGCCCGGCCGGGCTCACGATCACGAAATCGGCCTCGCCGAAGACCGAAAAGCCCTCGGAAAGGCGCGTCCAGTGCACGCCGTGATAGACGGTGTAGCCGTTCGGCAAACCGCGAGCGAGCGCGGCAAGCGTTTCGCGCTCGCGCGCGGCGGCGCCGGTGGCTTCGAGATGCTGCCAGTCGTCGGGGACAATGCGGGCCATGGGCGGGTCTCGAGCGTACGTTTTTGGGGCGAGGCGGCAAATCGAGGGAGCGGTGCCGCACGAATCCGGCGCGGCGGCGGAACTCCCGGCGCCGCGCAGCGCCTATTCTACGAAATGGATGGCTGCACAAAAAAACGCGCGAGAATCGTGTATCGTGGCGGCCTGCGCCAGGCTTGACCCCTTTTCCCCTTGCAAGGAGTACGCGCCAGATGATCACGATCTGGGGACGCGCCAATTCGGTGAATGTCCAGAAAGTCCTGTGGTGTTGCGATGAACTCGTCCTGCCGTTCCAGCGCATCGACGCGGGCGGCCCGTTCGGGCATCTCAACGAGCCTTCCTATCTCGCCATGAATCCGAACGGCAAGATCCCGACGATCTCGGACGGCAATTTCGTGCTGTGGGAGTCGAACGCGATCCTGCGCTATCTGGCGATGGAGTACGGTCCCTCGAGCCTGCTCTACCCGACCGACCCGAAGGTGCGCGCCTCGATCGAGCGCTGGCTCGACTGGTCGATAGGCACGCTCGCGCCCGCCGAGCGTCCGGTGTTTCTCGCGCTCGTGCGCACGCCGCCGGAAAAGCGCGACACCGCGAAGATCGCCGCCGATCTCGATCAGCTCACGCCCCTCTGGAGGCTGCTCGACCACCATCTGCAAGGCCGCTTCTTCCTGGAAAACGAGCGCTTCTCGCTCGCGGACATCGTGCTTGGCGCGTACGCGCGGCGCTGGTTCGGGCTCGAAGGCGTGGAGCGCGAGCCGCTGCCGAACCTCGAACGATGGTATCAGCGCATTGCGCAGCGCCAGGGCTTCCGCAAGTACGTCGATCTGCCGCTCACCTGAGCGGCTACTCCAGGGCGGCGCGGGCGGCCCGGCGGCGCGCCCCGTATAATCGCAGGCATGAAGACAGCAAAACCGTCCCCGGACGCCTCCGCCTTGCATAGTCACGCGCACGGCGGGGCGCACGACCACGCCCACTCGCACGACGGCGCCCAGGGCGCGACGCTCGAGTCCGCGCTCGCGATGGCCGAGGCCTATTGCCGCGAGCGCGGCGAAAAGCTCACGCCGATCCGCCGCAAGGTGCTGGAGCTGCTGCTCGCCTCGGGACGCGCCACCAAGGCGTATTCGCTGCTCGACGAAATGCGCCAGATCCATCCGGGTTCGGCGCCGCCCACGGTCTACCGGGCGCTCGACTTCCTGCTTTCGGCCGGACTGATTCACCGCATCGAATCGATCAACGCGTTCGCCGTTTGCCACGACCTCACGCAGTGCCAGCACGGCATTCTCGTGGTGTGCCAGCAGTGCGGCAACGTCACCGAGTTGCACGAGCCGAAGCTGCGCCAGGCGCTCGTTACGCAGATCGAGGCCGCGGGTTACCGGCTCGCCGGCGACGGCATCGAACTCAAGGGGCTCTGCGCGCAATGCCAGGAGAGTCAGGCGAATCAGGCCAACAAGGCCGCACAGCCAGGCGCCGCCGCCGCGCCCGAAGCGGCGCAGTCCTCGTCCGTTAGCTAAGCGCGGATCGTCATCGCCCGCCGTTGCGCGCGGGCCATCGCAGGCAAAAAGTCAGCCGCGCCGCAGATCGCGGCGCCTGCGCACCCATACGTTACCCGCCTCGCCACGCGCGCCGCCTCAGAGGGACTGGCGTGCGTCGATCGCGTCGCTCAAGAGCGTCACGAGTTCTTCCGGCCGGGCCGGCTTGGTCATGAAGTGCTGGAAGCCTTCGCCGATGCTGCGCAAACGCCAGCTTTCGTCGGTATGGCCCGTGAGCGCGACCGCGACGGTCGGTGCGTGATCGCCGCGAATTTCGTAGTCGCGCAAACGCTGGATCAGGTAGAAGCCGTCCATGGCCGGCAGGTCGAGATCGCAGACCACGGCGTCGGGGTGCAGGCTCAGTGCCGCTTCGACGCCCGTTTCGGCGTCTTCGACCGCCACGACGTGCGCGCCCTCCGCCTCCAGCAGCGAAGTCAGTGACGCCCGGCTATGCGGGTCGTCTTCGACGAGGACGATGGTCGTCCGGTCGAGCTTGTGTACTGCGTTCATTGTGTTTGCTTACATGCCTTTCTGTCTGTCAGGCCGAGTGCCGCGAGGCTGCGAGCCCGGCGTGATACTGGGCGCACGGCACCGCGGGCCGTCCTGATAGAGCAATCTTAATGCCGTCCGGTTCCAGCGTGCTGAAAGTGCGCCCATCCGCGCCGCGCACGATAGCCGCATCACAAGACAGCGCGATGACGGCCGCGCTCACGCTTTGCCGCCCTGTTTTGCGTCCTGCCGCGGGCCCTGCTTTTGGCCCTCCCGCGAAGCGGCGAAGCCCTTGGCTTTGCCGGTTTGCGCATAGGCTTCGAGTGCGCGCTGGCGTGCCAGTTCGTGCTCGACGACAGGTTCTGGATAATTCTTGCCAAGGCGCACGCCCGCCGCTTCGAGTTGCCGCGCGCTGGCCTTCCACGGCTGGTGCACGAGCGCGTCGGGCAAGCCCGCCAGCTCCGGCACCCACTGCCGCACGTAGGCGCCGCGCGGGTCGAACTTCTGGCCCTGGAGCACCGGATTGAAAATGCGGAAATACGGCGCGGCGTCCACGCCCGAGCCCGCCACCCACTGCCAGTTTGCCGGATTGCTGGCTGGGTCGGCGTCCACGAGCGTGTCCCAGAACCAGGACTCGCCCGCGCGCCAGTCGATTAACAGGTGCTTGGTCAGGAACGACGCCACGACCATGCGCACGCGGTTGTGCATCCACCCCGTGCGCCAAAGTTCGCGCATCCCGGCATCGACGAGCGGATAACCGGTCAGCCCGCGCTGCCACGCTTTCAGGCCCGCGGCGTCGTTGCGCCACGGCATGGCGTCGAAAGCGGGACGCAGGTTGCGCGTCGCCAGATCGGCGTAGTGGTAGCGCTGGTAATGGCAGAACTCCCGCCAGCCCAATTCGCTCGCGAACTTCTCCGCGCTCGTGGCGCGCCGCGCCGAGCCGCGGCCGTGCGCGTGCTGCGCCGCCCTGAGCGCCGCCCAGACCTGGCGCGGCGAAACGGCGCCGACGGCGAGATACGGAGAGAGGCGGCTCGTGGCGGCGTCGCCGGGCTCGTCGCGCTCGCCGGCGTAGCTGTCGAGGTCGGTGGCGAGGAACGCGCGCAGGCGTTCCAGCGCGGCTTCCTCGCCCGCTGGCCAGGCCGCGCGCAAGCCGCCCGACCAGTCGGGCGAGCGTGGCGCGAGGCCGAGCGCATCGAGTGTCGATGCGCGTTGGGTAAGACGTGCTGGCAACGATTGAAAAATCATCCGTTCGGGCTCGCCTTGCGGCGGCGGCGGATCGCCCATGCGCAGGCAGGCGCGCCAGTAAGCGCTGAATACCCGAAACGGCTCGCCGGACTGGTTGAGCACCGTCCACGGCTCGTTGAGAAGCTGCCCGTTGAAGCTCTCGACATCCACGCCGCGCTCGCGCAACGAGGCTTTGAGGGCGCTATCGACTGCGCGCTGCGCCGCGCCGTAGCGGCGATTCCAGTACACGGCTTGCGCGCCGGTTTCCGCGACGAGCGCGTTCAGCGTGGCCGCTTCGTCGCCTTGCAGGAGCAGCAGGCGGCCGCCGCGCGCCGTCAGCGCGACATCGAGCGCGCGCAGCGACTCATGACGCCACCAGCGCGCCGCGCCGCCCTCCGGGCGCTCGCCCGAGGCGTGCGGATCGTGGATCCAGACGCAGATCAGCGCAAGGCCGCTCGCCGCGGCCTGCGCGAGCGCTGGCTGATCGGCCAGGCGGAGATCGTCGCGAAACCAGACGATGGCGGGCGCTTCGTTGGACGAAGCGCGGGAAGAAGCGGAAGAAGAAGGCAGACCGGACCTCGACCGGGAAACATTCGCGCGGCACAGCGCACGGGCCATGCCGCAAAGGTCACGGAGCGTACCACGGCGCGCGGCGGCGACTAATCCGTATCAATGCCCGTATCGGCGCGGCTGGCGATGCGCTCCGGTCCCACGCCTTGCGTGATGAGCGCGACCGCATGGCGCGCGATCGCCTCGACGTCGACGTGAGGTTGCGCTGCGTCGCCGCGCCATATCTGATTGGTCGCGAGCGGCAGCAGCGTGAGACCCATCAACGACTGGAACAGCAGTGAAGGCTCCAGCGCCGCGTTGAGCCGGCCCTCGCGCTGCCAGCGCGCAATCGCCGTGTGGGCCTTTTCCTGGTTCTCGCGGCCCAGACGCTCGAGCATGCGCTGGCGCAGCACGCCGCCCTCGCTGATGACGTCGCGCACCCACAGCGGCGCAAACCACGGATGGCGCTGCCCCACCGCCACGAAGCGCCGCGCCAGCGCGGTAAGCGCCGTCACGGGATCGTCGGGATGCTCCGCGAACAGGTCGCCGAGCGTTTCGCGCAGCGGCACGAAACGTTCGTCGATCAGCACGTCGATCAGATGATCGCGCGTCTTGAAGTAGTAATGGACCATCGCCGGTGTGACGCCGGCCTCGCGGGCAATGGCGGCAAGCGACGTGTCGAGGATGCCCTGGCGCGCAAACAGCACGAGCGCTGCGTCGATCAGGCGCGCACGCTGCTCCGCCCCGCCCACACCGCCGCTCGGCCGGCCGGGGCGACGCGCGGCGGGCCGGCCTGGCGCGCCGCCTGCGCTGTCGAGGGAGTGTTCTGGCGCTTTCATAGGCGTTCTATCGGGGTCAAGAAGGAGTCACGAATTGAATTTTGACCAACTGGAATAATTGTCCTAATATTAACCTCCGAATTAATTAAATTCAAGATAGATGGACACGACGATGGAACCCAGCACGAACCACCCTGTGCCCGCCACGGCGGGAGCTAACGCCAGCGCGAAAACGGCGGCGACGGCATCGGGCCCGGCTGCGGCCGATACCGGCGGTCATCCGCCCATCCGGCTGCTGTTTCCGGCGCTCCTGCTCGTCATGCTGCTGGCGGCTCTCGACCAGACCATCGTCTCGACGGCACTGCCCACTATCGTCGGCGAACTGGGCGGGCTCGACCGGCTCTCGTGGGTCGTCACGGCTTACCTGCTCACCTCGACGATCGTCGTGCCGCTCTACGGCAAGTTCGGCGACCTGTTCGGCCGCAAGATCGTTCTGCAGGCCGCCATCGTCATCTTCCTGATCGGCTCGGCGCTGTGCGGCGTGGCGCAGAACATGGAACAGCTCATCGTGCTGCGCGCCCTTCAGGGCATCGGCGGCGGCGGTCTCATGGTCGTGACGATGGCCGCCATCGGCGACGTCATCCCGCCCGCGCAGCGCGGCAAGTACCAGGGCATGTTCGGCGGCGTGTTCGGCATCGCCACCGTGATCGGGCCGCTGCTCGGCGGCTTTCTCGTCGAGCATCTGTCGTGGCGCTGGATCTTCTACATCAACCTGCCGCTCGGCGCGATCGCGCTCGTGGTGATCGGCGCCGTGTTCAAGCCGCGCGCCGCGCACGTGAAGCACGTGATCGACTACATGGGCGCGGCATGGCTCGCCGCCGCCCTCACCTGCCTGATCCTCTTCACGAGCGAGGGCGGCTCGCTGCTGCCGTGGACTTCGCCCACGCTCTGGCTCACGCTGCTGCTCGGTGTGGTAGCCGTGGCGGGCTTCATCCACGAGGAAAAGCATGCGGCCGAGCCCATCATGCCGCTCGAGCTCTTCCGCCAGCGCACCTTCGTGCTCGCGAGTCTGATTGGCTTCATCGTGGGCGTGTCGCTGTTCGGTTCGGTCACGTTCCTGCCGCTGTATCTGCAGGTCGTGAAGGGCTCCACGCCCTCGCAGGCCGGCATGCAGATGCTGCCGATGATGGGCGGCGTGCTCGTCATGTCGATCATCACGGGACGCATCATCAGCAAGATCGGCAAGTACCGCATCTTCCCCATCGTGGGCACGGCGCTCGTGGCCGTCGCGATGACGCTGCTCGCACGCTTGCGGCTCGACACGCCGATTCACCTCATGTACGCCTACATGGGCCTGCTCGGATGCGGCCTGGGCATGGTGATGCAGGTGCTGATTCTCGCTGTGCAGAACGCCGTGGAGTTCCGCCACATGGGTGTGGCGACGTCGGGCGCTACGCTGTTCCGCTCGATTGGCGGCTCGGTGGGCGTGGCCGCATTCGGCGCGGTGTTCTCGCACGGGCTGAACGCGCGGCTCGAGAAGGTGCTCACGGCCGACGTGCAACTGCCGCAGCCGCTCACGCCCGATGTGATCCGCCATCTGCCGCCCACGCTGCACACGCAGTATCTCGATGCGTTCGCCGGCGCCCTGCACACGGTTTATCTCTCGGCTGCGGTCGTGGTGGTGTTCTCGTTCGTGCTGTCGCTGCTGCTGCGCGACGTGCCGCTGCGCAAGCAGCATTGAGCGCGTTTCTCTTTTCCCCTCCGGCCAGCGGATTCCCGCTGGCTTTTTTTGCCTTGCGAACCGGCATCCCATCGATCTAATGGGGTCCGTTCGCATCGGCATTACATTTTCCACACATTTAATTACAGTTAGCTAAAATCGCGGGCACCGCGCGCCGGGACCCGGCGGCACGCGTTCGAACGCTCGCGACGGCTGCATGACGGTCGCTCGCCATAAAACACACAACCCAGGAGAAGACCCGCCCATGGACACCCAGACCGATCAAGCCACGCTCTCCGCGCAAGACACGAGGCGGCGCGTATTCGCCATCGTCGGCGCCTCGTCGGGCAATCTCGTCGAGTGGTTCGACTTCTACATTTACTCGTTCTGCGCGCTGTATTTCGCGCCCGCGTTCTTCCCGAGCGGCAACACCACCACGCAGTTGCTCAACACCGCCGGCGTGTTCGCCGCGGGCTTCCTGATGCGTCCGATCGGCGGCTGGCTGTTCGGCCGCATCGCCGACCGGCACGGCCGCCGCACCGCGATGATGATCTCGGTGCTCATGATGTGCGGCGGCTCGCTCGTGATCGCCATGCTGCCCACGTACGCGCAGATCGGCGCGTTCGCCCCGTTCCTGCTGCTGCTCGCGCGCCTCTTCCAGGGGCTTTCGGTGGGCGGCGAGTACGGCACCAGCGCGACCTACATGAGCGAGGTCGCGCTCAAGGGCCGGCGCGGCTTCTTCGCGTCGTTCCAGTACGTCACGCTGATCGGCGGCCAACTTTGCGCGCTGCTCGTGCTCGTGATCCTGCAGCAGACGCTCTCCACGGAAGAACTGAAGGCCTGGGGCTGGCGCATTCCGTTCGTGGTCGGCGCCGCCGCCGCGCTGATCTCGCTCTATCTGCGCAAATCGCTCGATGAGACCTCGACGAGCGAATCGCGCCACAAGCGCGACGCGGGCACGATTCGCGGCGTGTGGCAGCACAAGGGCGCGTTCTTCACGGTCGTGGGCTTCACGGCAGGCGGCTCGCTGATCTTCTACACGTTCACGACCTACATGCAGAAGTACCTCGTGAACACGGCCGGCATGCACGCGAAAACCGCGAGCAACGTGATGACCTGCGCGCTCTTCGTCTACATGCTGATGCAGCCGGTGTTCGGCGCGCTGTCCGACAAGATCGGCCGCCGCACGTCGATGATCCTGTTCGGCTCGCTTTCAGTGCTCGGCACGGTGCCGATCATGCATGCGCTCAAGGACGTGTCGAGCCCGGTGGCCGCGTTCGTGCTCATCATCGTCGCGCTCGCCATCGTGAGTTTCTATACGTCGATCAGCGGCCTCATCAAGGCCGAGATGTTCCCGCCCGAAGTGCGCGCGATGGGCGTGGGCCTCTCGTATGCGGTGGCGAATGCGATCTTCGGCGGCTCGGCCGAATATGTCGCGCTGTGGTTCAAGTCGGTTGGCAGCGAGACCACGTTCTACTGGTACGTCACGGCGATCTGCGCGGTCGCGCTCGTCGTGTCGTGGCACATGCGCGATCCGGCCAAGGAAGGGTATCTGCGCCACGAGCCGTGATCCCGGCGTGGCGCATTCCGTTGCTCAAACGGGCTGCGCCACGCGCTCCATCGCACGCTGCAACGTTTCGTAGACCTTCGGACGATTGCACTGCGAAACATTGAAACGCAGAAAATCGCCCGCGCCGCGCGACACGCTGAACACGTTGCCCGGCGCGAGCACCACGCCTTCCACCAGCGCTTCGCGCGCGATCTGCGCGGCGTCGAGCCCATCCGGCAATTGCGCCCATACGAATAGTCCCGCCTGCGGACGCGTCCACGCGGTGAGGCCGAGCGCCGAAAGCCGGCGCAGCGTTTCGCCCATCGCGTCGGCGAGCTTCGCGCGCAGTCCGTCCAGATGCCGCCGATAGGTGCCATCGACGAGCAAGCGGTGCACGAGTTCCGCCACCATCTCCCCATTGCCGAACGAGACCGCAAGCTTGAGATCCACAAGCGGCTCGATCCAGTCCGCGCGCGCCGCGATGAAACCGCAGCGTGCCGCCGCCGACATCGTCTTCGAGAAACTGCCGATCGTGACGACACGCGCGAGGCCGTCGAAGGCCGCGAGACGCGGCGCGGGCTCGATTTCGAAGTCGGCGAAGATGTCGTCCTCGACGATCAGGAGGTTATGTTCCTCGGCGAGCTTGAGCAGGCGATGCGCGACGGCAGGCGCGAGCGTCGCGCCAGTGGGGTTGTGGACCGCCGAGTTCGTCACGTAAAGGCGCGCTCGCGTTTCGGCCAGCGCGCGCTCGAACGCGGCGAGATCCGGTCCCGTCGGCGTGTACGGCACGCCGACCACGCGCACGCGGTGCGCGCGCAGCAGCGCCTGAAAATTGAAGTAGCACGGGTCGTCCACGAGCACGGTGTCGCCGGGCTCCAGCAGAAAGCGGCACAGCAGGTCGAGCGCCTGGGTGCCGCCATCGGTCAGCACGATCTGCTCGGGCGCGGCCTCCACACCATGCTGGCCGAGCCGCCAGGCGAGCTGCTGGCGCAGCGCGGGCAGCCCGAGCGGCGAGGCGTAATCCGTGAGCGGCGCGCGCGGATCGCGTGCGATGGCGCGCAGCGCGCGCCGCACGGCGTCCTCCGGCAGCCACGAGGCGGGCAGCCAGCCGCAGCCGGGCCGCAGCGCACCCGCCTCGGTCTGCAGCGACTGGCGCGTGAGCCAGAGCGGATCGATCTCGCGGTCGAGCTGCGGCCCGAGCGCGGCGAGCGCGAGCGGCGGCGCATGACCGGCCACGAAGAAACCCGCGCCGCGCCGCGCGACCAGCACCCCTTCGGCGACGAGGCGCTCGTAAGCCTCCACCACCGTCGAATTCGACACGCCAAGCTGCTCGCCCATCGCGCGGATGGACGGCACGCGCGCGCCCGCAGCCAGCGAGCGCGCGGCAATGCGCTCGCGCAGCGCCTGCATCACGTGCTCGACGCGCGTCATGGGCAAGCCTTGCGTTCTTGCTCTGTCTTTCATCTGTACTGCTCCGTGTTCAATACAGTTTGAATGAATTGTACTGATCTGTAGCTTACCTTCGCGCGGCTCGGCGCGCATCATCGCCGGATCGATCCCGGATGTTTCCCCCTCGCCCAACCCCATGCGCAAAACGCTCGATCCCACCACCGACGGCTGGCTCTGCGGCCTCGCAGGCGTCCTCATCTTCAGCGGCTCGCTGCCCGCCACGCGACTCGCCGTGCTCAGCCTCGACCCCGTGTTCCTCACGGGCGGGCGCGCGACCATCGCGGGCGTGCTCGGCGTGCTACTGCTCCTGTCGTTGCGCGCGGCGCGGCCCGCGCGCAACGAAGTCTGGCCGCTCGTCATCGTCGCGCTCGGCGTGGTGGTGGGCTTTCCGCTTCTCACCGCGCTCGCGCTCCAGCACGTGAGTTCGGCGCACGCCATCGTGTTCGTCGGCTTGCTGCCGCTCGCCACGGCCGTGTTCGGCGTGCTGCGCGCGGGCGAGCGTCCGCAGCCGGCCTTCTGGGTCTTTTCCGCAGCGGGCAGCGCCGCCGTGGTGGCGTTCGCGCTGCGCCACGGCATCGACGCCTCGCCGCTCGGCGACGCGCTCATGCTCGCCGCGATCGTCGTGTGCGGGCTCGGCTACGCGGAAGGCGCGCGGCTCTCGCGGCGCCTGGGCGGCTGGCAGGTGATCTGCTGGGCGCTGGCAATCTCGCTGCCGGTGATGGCGCCGCTCGCATGGTGGCTGCGCCCCGCGTCGTTCGCCGCCGTGAGCGCGGCTTCGTGGTGGGGGTTCGCTTACGTGTCGCTCTTCAGCATGCTGATCGGCTTCGTGTTCTGGTATCGCGGGCTCGCGCTCGGCGGCATTGCGGGCGTGGGGCAATTGCAGTTGCTGCAGCCGTTCTTCGGCTTCGTGCTCGCGGCGCTGCTGCTGCACGAAGCCGTGCCGCCGGCGATGATCGCCGTCACCGCCGTGGTGATCGCATGCGTGACCGGGGCGCGGCGCTTCGGGCGCACGACGGGCGCTGCCTCTGTCGCAAATCGCGCGGGCGCGCAGCGCGTCTAGGCCACGCATTTTTGGCGCGCCTCAATTTTGGCGCGCTTCAAATGCGCCCGCGCGCGAGGCATAGTGACGGATGCAAACCTCCTTCCCCCTGCCTTCGCGCCTGGCTCCGACCGATGACCCCACACTCCGACGCGCAAGTGCGCGACGCCACCGCCGACGACTTTCCCGCCATCGCCGCCATCTACGCGCACCACGTGCTGCACGGCACGGCATCGTTCGAGGAGACGCCGCCTTCGCTCGACGAACTCCTGCGCCGCCACGCCGCCGTGCGCGAACACGGCTTGCCCTGGCTCGTCGCCGAGATCGACGGCCGCGTGGCCGGCTATTGCTACGCCACGCCCTACCGGCCGCGCCCGGCGTACCGCTTCACGATTGAAGACTCGATCTATATCGACGAAGCGTTTCGCGGCCGCGGACTCGGCCACACGTTGCTTAACGCGTTGATCGAACGCTGCGAGGCGGGCCCGTGGCGGCAAATGATCGCCGTGGTCGCCGACCCGCGCGGCGGCTCGCTCAAACTGCACGAGCGCCTCGGGTTCGAACTGACCGGCACGCTGCGCGGCGTAGGCTTCAAGCACGGCGAGTGGCGCGACACGGCGCTCATGCAGCGCACGCTCGGGCCGGGCGTGGATACGCCGCCCAAGGGCTGACGCGGCAGGCTCAAAAACGCTTGGGCACGCCGCGCGCGCGCCGCAAGCGAAACGCGGCTCGTACAATACGTCCTTTCGCAACGGAGTCAGACCCACGGCTCCGAAGACAAGGACTGATTCACCATGCAACCCCTCCTCGAACACCTGCACCCGGCCAACTGGGGCTTCCTGTGGGACGCGCTCTCCGCGCTCGCGCTGCGCCTGTGCGCCGCCTTCGCAATCCTCTGGTTCGGCTGGTGGCTCTCACGGCGCGTAGGCAACTGGATCAAGCGGCGCGGCAGCGGCATCGACCCCACGCTGCGCCCCATCGTGCGCGACACGGCCGTGTGGGGCGTGCGCCTCGTCGCCGTGATCGGCGCGCTCTCGCAAATCGGCATCCAGACGGCCAGCATCGTCGCGGTGCTCGGCGCCGCGGGTCTCGCCATCGGCCTCGCGCTGCAAGGCACGCTGCAGAACATCGCGGCCGGCATCATGCTGTTGCTGCTGCGGCCGTTCAAGGTAGGCGACTATATCGACGGCGGCGTCGGCGCAAGCGTCGCGGGTACTGTCGAGGAAGTGAACCTCTTCACCACGCGCCTCACGAAACCGGACGGCATCTGCGAATACGTGCCGAACAGCGGGCTCTGGAGCAATTCGATCCGCAACTACAGCCGCAATCCCACGCGCCGGCTCGACCTCGAAGTGGAAGTGTCGGTACGCGACGACGTGAACCACGCGATCGACGTATTGCGCACGCTCGCCGCTGCCGATCCGCGCGTGCTGGCGTCGCCCGCGCCACAAGTGATGGTGTCGCGTTTCGACGACAGCACCGCCGTGCTCAATATCCGTGTGTGGTCGAACATCGACACGTTCTGGGACATGCGCTGGGACCTTTCGCGCAAGGTGCGCCAGGCGCTCAATGACGCGCACTGCTCGCTGCCCGTGCGCACGCGCGAACTGCACATCGTGCAGACGCAACCGGCGGAACCGGAGCCGCCGACACGACCGACGCAATCGACGCAATCGACGCAACAAGCGCAGCAATGAACGCCTACGCGCGCCGCCTGCGCAGCTACGCCAGAAGGCTCGTGCCGCACGGTTACCTGGCCTTGCTGCTGGTGCTCGACGGCCTGCTGCTGGTGCGCCCGGTCGCGCAGAAAGCGCTCGAACACACGCGCGGCAACTGGTTCGACGACTGGATCACGCTCATCAACGCATTCGGCGTGCTCGCGCTTCCCCAGGCGCTCGTGGCCACCGGCCTCACGATGATGTCATTCGGCATCGCGCTGCGCGCGCGCGTGGCGTGGATGCTTTCGCTCGTGCTGCTCACCGGCGCGGCCAGCATCTGCCTGTGGGGCGACTACCGCAGCCACGCGCTCGCGGCCTACTCGCTCGCACTGGCCTGCGCGCTCATTTACTACTGGCGACGCTTCGATCGCGCGAGCGTCGCCGCGGGCTCCTTGTTCGCATTCCTGAGCATTGGCTCGTTGGTCGTCTACGCGGTGTTCGGCTCGCTGTATCTAGGCGACGACTTTGCGCCGCCCATTCGCAACCTCGTCACGGCGTTCTACTTCTCGATCGTGTCGATGTCCACGGTCGGCTACGGCGATATCGTGCCGCACTCGGACACCGCGCGGCTTTTCACGGCTTCGATCATCGTGCTCGGGATCACCGTGTTCGCGACTTCGATCAGCGCCGTGATCGGGCCCGTGATTGGCGGGCACCTGAAACGCATCGTCAAGGGAGGCATTTCCAACGTGACCCGCAAGAACCATTATTTGATCGTCGGCGCTTCGCCGCTCGCGCATAGCGTGTACGAGGGGCTCGTCAAGCGCGGCTACACGGCAACCGTGATCGTCGCGCCGAATACGCCGCACAACTATCCGGCCGAGGCAGACCTCATCGTCGGCGACGCGAGCGATACCGCCACGCTGCACAACGCGGGCGCCGAAACCGCGCTCGCCGCGCTCGCGTTGCGCTCGGACGACGCCGAGAA
Source organism: Paraburkholderia acidiphila (assembly GCF_009789655.1). GTDB lineage: Bacteria > Pseudomonadota > Gammaproteobacteria > Burkholderiales > Burkholderiaceae > Paraburkholderia > Paraburkholderia acidiphila. Next base: position 365,874 of record NZ_CP046910.1, on the reverse strand, counting down.
CGCCTTCGTGATCCTCGCGATCAAGGAGATCGCGCCGAAGGTGCGTACCGTGGCGCTCGTGAACGACAGCCGCAACCTGCAGCGCTTGCGCCTCCTGCAGCCCGATATGGTGTTTTCGCCGCAACTGCTCGCAGGCGAACTGCTCGCGCGCACGCTCAACAACGAGACCATCGACAACACGCTGATCGAACAGTTGCTGTTTGGGAAGAGCGTGGGAGGGGCGGCGTAGGCCCTTTTACCGTTCCGGCAGCGGCAGACGCCTGAACAACGTGGGATAGTCGATCACAAGCCCATCTTCGTCCACGCGCAGGTTCGCCGTGAAATCGCGGAAGATGCCCTCGTAGCGGTATTCGCGGTCGCGTTCGATGCACACGTAGGCCTGTTCGACCGGTTTTGGCTCAAGCTCCGGCGCCGCGATGTACGCCACGCGAATCGGCTGGCGCTCGCCGCGCGCGAGACCCAGACGCCGGATTGGCAGTGTGTTCGTGAACGGTGTGGCGGCGATGTCGATGTCGATGCAGCCATCGAGCGCTTTCAGTGCGCGCCCTTCCCCGTCGGTCCAGTGGCCCTTGCCGTCGCTGTGGAGCACGAGCGAGCCGCCGCCCATCACGCGAAATGCAGCCCAACGCACACGCCAAAGCGCGTCGCACTCGATGGCGTAGGCGAAGCCATAAGACTTGCCGTAGCGCTCGCCGACGATCACGCTTTCCGCGCGAATCGCGTCGCCTTTCTCGCCATATTTCGGGCCGCAATGCGCATCGAACGCCAGATGCTCGATGCCCTCGCCCGTTTCGGATGCCCATCGCACTTCCCGCATCGTTCGCCTCCACAGAGATCACGGCAACCGCCGTGTGCGTATCGTAACGCGGCGGCAAATAACGACTATCAACCTACGCGCATGCGCGAGGCGGCCTGCATCGCCTATCCTCGCATTCTGGCCGCCCGTGCGCTTCGCACTGGGGCCGCACTCGCCTGTATCCGCACGCCACGCCTTCGCCCGCATTCACCATGTTCGCCCGATTTTCCGCCGCTTCCGGCCGCACTGCCGATACCGCCGCAGGCCTCGCATTGCGCGCGCTCTTGCGCAGCCTCGGCCAGATCGTGCTGCAGGCGCACGCGGGAACGGGCGCGTGCCTGCTCGCGGCGCTCGCGCTCACCGACTGGCGGCTGGCGCTCGCCGCCGTGCTCGGCGCCGCAGCGGCCAACGTCTGCGCGCTCGTGGCGGGCCACGCCGAAACCGCGATCCATGAAGGCCTCGCGGGCTACAACGGCGCCCTCGCCGCGCTCGCGGCGTTCACTTTCGTCGGCGACGCGGGCACGGCGGCCGCGCTCGCGCTCATCGCGGGCGGCGCGAGCGCGTGGATTGCCGGGCCGTTGAACCGCTGGCTCACTCGCGCGCGGCTCGGGCTTTATTCCGTGCCCTGCCTCATCGCGACCTGGATCTGGCTGCCGCTGCATCTGGGCAGCGAACCCGTCGCCACCACGATCGCCATTGCACCGCTCGTCCCGCACGCCTCGCCGCTCGCGGCAGTCGTTCACGCCGCGGCTGGCGTGTTGAGCGGCCTCGCACAAACCACCTTCGCATCGGGCGCGGCGGCGGGCTTGTGCGTGCTCGCGGGCCTCGCCTGGTCCTCGCGGCGCGCGGCCGCCTACGCGCTCGGCGGCGCGGCACTCGCGAGCGCCCTCGAACTCGCGTGCGGCGCGAGCCCGGACGCCTTCGACGCGGGCCTCGCAGGCTTCAATGGCGCGCTCGCCGCGCTCGCGGTCTGCGCGCTCGGCACGCGCGCCGCGTTCTGTGCGACCATGCTCGCCGCGGCCCTGCATCTGGCCGCCGTGCGCTGCGGATTGCCCGTGCTGACCGCGCCGTTCGTGCTGGCGAGCTGGACCGTGCATTTGGCCGCGCGCCGCCTGCGCGGGCTGCGTGCAGCATCCACGCCGCCTGAAGAGTCCGAAGAGTCCACCGTCCGCTGAAGGAATCGCCATGTCTTTCGCCCATCGCCCGACGAGCACCTGCGCCGAAACCGCGCCGCGCTCCGCCGCCGAGCAGCTACTGCGCGTCGATCTCGCCGCCGCCTACCGCCTCATCGCGCTCAACGGCTGGGACGACCTCATCTACACGCATGTTTCCGCCGCCGTGCCCGACGAGCCTGGCCGCTTCCTCATCAATCCGTTCGGCCTCGCCTTCGACGAGGTGTGCGCCTCGAACCTCGTGAAGATCGACACCGAAGGCCGCATCGTCGGCGCAAGCGAGCACCCCGTGAACGCCACCGGTTTCGCGCTGCACGCTGCCGTGCATCTCGCCCGGCCCGACGCGGTGTGCGTGATGCATCTGCACAATACGGCGGGCATTGCCGTATCGATCCAGCGCGACGGCCTCTTGCCCGGCTCGCAGCACGCGCTGCGCTTTTACGGCCAACTCGCGTGGCACGACTACGAAGGCCTGGCCTTCACGCCTGCCGAAGGCACGCGCCTCACCGCAAGCCTGGGTGCACACCCGGCCATGCTGCTGCGCAATCACGGCACGCTCACCGCCGGCCGCACGGTGGCCGAGGCCTACGTGCTGATGGCGACGCTCATCAAGGCCTGCGAAATCCAGCTGCAAGCGCAGGCCGGCGGCGTGCCGCTCGTCCTGCCGCCGCCCGAGGTGGCCGAGCGCACCGCCGAGCAGCTGCGCGACGGCGGCGCGATCGAAGGCGTGCTCGAATGGCCAGCGTTGCTGCGCAAGCTCGACCGCATCGATTCGTCGTATCACGACTAGCCACACCATTGCATCGCATCACTGACTTTTCAAGGAGACCCGCATGCCGACATTCCACATCGAAATGTTCGAAGGCCGCAGCGTCGAACAAAAGCGCCAGCTCGCGGCGGCACTGACCGAGACCACCTGCAAGGTGCTCGGCGTCGAGCCGCAATCCGTCGACATCATCTTTCACGACGTGAAACCGGAAAACTGGGCGACCGCCGGGAAGCTTTGGAGCGATCCGCGCTGACGCTTTCATTTCCATCGCATTCCTTATCGTTTCCGCCTGGCGTCGCGCGCATCGCTCGCGTCGCCAGGCGGCTCGAAATCCTCCCCCGCACGATTCCCCGCGCCGCACCCCGAGGCGCATTGCCGCACCCCTTGCGGCTGCGCGGTGTATTGCCGCAGCGCCATACCCCCGGCGCATCCCGCCTGCACAACGAATGCTTAATCTAAATTGATCTTTATCAAAGCGTTAGCGCATGTTCACGCCTGATTGAGATTGACGACTGCGACACGCTGGCGCACGTCGCAGCGCAGCAAAACCGCCGCCGTTCCCCTACGCTTACGTCCATTGCACGCAACCGCAGCGCCCCCACTGCGGTGCCGTGCGCAGTTTCCCTCGCGCATTTCCCGGTAAGCAAGCAACAGGCACGCACATGCACACGTCACTTTCCGCCTTCGACCTGGCCCGGCTGCAGTTCGCCTTCACCGTCTCGTTTCACATCGTCTTTCCGGCGCTTTCCATCGGGCTTGCCAGCTTCATCGCCGTGCTCGAAGGCTGCTGGCTCAAAACACGTCAGCCGTTCTACAAGGACCTCTGCCTCTTCTGGTCGAAGGTCTTCGCCGTGGCCTTCGGCATGGGCGTCGTGTCCGGCGTCGTCATGAGCTACGAGTTCGGCACCAACTGGTCGGGCTTTTCGTCGTTCGCGGGTCCCATCACCGGGCCGCTGCTCATGTACGAAGTCATGACCGCGTTCTTTCTCGAAGCGGGCTTCCTCGGCATCATGCTGTTCGGCTGGAACCGCGTGAGCCCGCGCGCCCACTTCGGCGCGACGCTGATGGTCGCCGTCGGCACGCTCATCTCCACGTTCTGGATCCTCGCCTCGAATAGCTGGATGCAGACGCCGCAAGGCTTCAAGGTCGTCGATGGCCACGTCGTGCCGGTCGACTGGTTCAAGATCATTTTCAACCCGTCGTTCCCATACCGTCTCGCGCACATGGCGATCGCGGCGTTCATCGTGGCCGCGCTCGTGGTGGCCGCGAGCGGCGCATACCACTTGCTCAAGGGGCGGCGCGATCCCGCCATCAAGAAGATGTTTTCGATGGCGCTCGGCCTGCTGCTCGTGCTCGCGCCGGTGCAAGCCTTCGTGGGCGACGCGCACGGCCTGAACACGCGCGAATATCAGCCTGCCAAGATCGCCGCGATCGAAGGCATTTGGGACACCGAACAAGGCGGCACCGCGCTCAACCTGTTCGGCATTCCCGACATGCAGGCCGAGACCACGCGCTACGCCGTTTCCATCCCGCATCTGGGCAGCCTGATCCTCACGCATAGCTGGGACGGCGAGATCAAGGGGCTCAAGTCCTTCCCTGCCGACGAACGTCCCAATTCGCCGCTGCTGTTCTGGAGCTTTCGCGTCATGGTCGGCTTAGGCCTCCTGATGATTCTGCTCGGCGTGATGGGCTGGGTGCTGCGCCGCCGCGGCACGCTCTACGAATCGCGCGCTTTCCAGCGCTTCGTGCTCGCCATGGGACCGACGGGCTTCATCACGCTGCTCGCGGGCTGGGTCACGACCGAAGCCGGCCGCCAGCCCTGGGTGGTCTACGGTGTGATGCGCACGGCGCAGGCCGTGTCACCGCTCACGGCGCAGCAGGTGGGCGTTTCGCTGATGGCGTTCGTGGCCGTGTACTTCCTCGTGTTCGGCACGGGCATTTACTACCTGCTCAAGCTGCTGCGCAAAGGTCCCGCGCTGCCCGACACGAAGCCGCACGAGCCGCGTGAACCGCGCGTAGCCCACCCTGCGCTCACCGTGAGTCAGACCGCACGCCGCCCCATGTCCGCCGCCGATCAGCTGATCGACGCCTGAGGCTCCCCGCATTCATCGTTACGAGGCTAACAAGCAAATGGATGTCACCGTCATCTGGGCTGCGATCATCGCGCTCGGCGTTCTTCTCTACGTGGTGCTGGACGGCTTCGATCTCGGCATCGGTATCGTGTTTCCGCTCTTTCCCGACGAGGAAGAGCGCGATCTCATGATGAATACGGTCGCCCCCGTGTGGGACGGCAACGAGACCTGGCTCGTGCTCGGCGGCGCAGGGCTCTTCGCCGTGTTCCCCATCGTGTACTCGACCGTGCTTTCCGCGCTGTATCTGCCGCTCGTGTTCATGCTCGCGTGCCTGATCTTCCGCGGCGTGTCGTTCGAGATTCGCGCCAAGGCCAATCGCACGAAGCATCTGTGGGACCTCGCGTTCATCGGCGGCTCGACCGGCGCCGCGTTCTTCCAGGGCATCGCGCTCGGCGCCTTCCTGCAAGGCATACCGATGGACGGCGGCCAGTTCGCCGGCGACGCCTTCGGCTGGCTCACGCCCTTCAGCCTGCTCTCGGGCTTCGGGCTCGTCGCGACCTACGCGTTGCTCGGCTGCTGCTGGCTCGTCGCGAAGACCGAGGGCGATCTGCAGCGCCGCCTGCGCAAGCTCGTCTGGCCGCTCACGGTCATGCTGCTCGGCTTCATCGCGCTCGTGAGCCTGTGGACGCCGTTGCAAGACCCCGCGATCGCCGATCGCTGGTTCCGCTCGGGGCTCTTCTGGCGTCTCGCGCCGGTGCCGCTGCTCGTGCTCGCCTGCGCCGCGTGGATGCGCTGGGCCGTGCATGCGCGCCACCACAAGACGCCCTTCATCGCGGCCATCGGGCTCGTGCTGCTCGGCTATGCGGGCCTGCTCGTGAGCCTGTGGCCCTACGCGATTCCGCAGGGCCTCACGCTCTGGGAAGCAGCCGCGCCGCGCGAAAGCCAGACGTTCACGCTCGTGGGCGCAGCATTCATTTTGCCGATCATTCTCGCGTACACGATGCTCGGTTACTGGGTCTTTAGAGGCAAGGTGCGTCATGGCGACACTCATCACTACCACTAAGCTGCCCGGCTGGCTCTGGTTCGTACTCCTCTGGTGTGCGGGCGTGGGTGCGGCCGTGTCGCTCGGCTTCGCGTTCAAGGTCTTCATGAACCTCACGCTGTTCGCCGTGAAGTGATTCGCGAAAGCAAATTTGCATGAGCGCGCTCGATTTCACGGCGCCGCGTTAGACTGTAGGCTCTCTGTCACCCGTGTGAAACCTTCATGCAACAGATGACCTTCATGGAATGCGTCAAGCGCGCGTGGGCGAGCGCCTGGCAGGCCGCCGTGCAAATGCCGGTTCTCGTTCTGGCGACGTTTGTGATCTACGCGGCGCTCGGCTGGTTCGGGCTCGCCGGGCGGCCAGTGCCCGCCGAAGGGGCGACGCCCTCCGCCGGGCTCACTGCGCTCGGCAATCTCGCCTCGCTGCTGAATTCGCTCGTCTACCTCTGGTTCACGCTGAAGATTTCGCGCTTCGTGCTGCTAGGCGAGCGCAGCGCGCCGCTCATGCCGGCAGGCGCCAAGCCGTTCCTGCGTGTATTCGCGGTCGGACTCATTCTGGCGGTCGCGCTTGGCGCATTCGCGCTCCTGCTGTGGGTCGTGCTGCGGCCTCAGTACCAGGGCGGCGCGGCGTTCCTCTTTCTGGTGGTCCTTGCGATCTGGATGTTCGTGGCAGTGCGCCTCTCGCTGCTCTTTCCGGCGCTTGCGATCGGCAGCCCGATCGCCTTCGGCGCCGCATGGCGCGACAGCCGCGGACACTTCTGGAGCCTCTTTGGCGTCACCTTCGTCGCCGCGCTGCCAATTGCCGTATGCGGCCTCATCGCGCTCATCGGCATGGGGCTCGCGGGCGTCTCGCCTGAAATCGTGCGGCAACCGGGTTGGCTCACCGTGCTCGCCATTGCTCAGAGCATCGGCAATATCGTGTTCGCGCTGCTCACCACCACGGCGCTCGCCTGGCTTTATCGCCGCTACGCGCAAGCGTTGACTTCGCCCGCCACGCGCTAGTCCCCTACTACCATATGCCCGGCACGAAGCGATAACGCACGCGCGCCAGATACTCGCGGTAGCCGGGCAAATTCTCAGCGAGCGTTTGCTCTTCGCGCACCGCGCGATAGCCGATCCCCACGACCATGACCGGCACGCACGCCAGCCCCCACCACGAACCGAGCATGAGCGGCGTGCCGGCGAGAAAGAGCAGCGCGAAGCCATACATCGGGTGACGCACGTAAGCATACGGGCCCGTGTCGCTGACTGTATGTCCGCGTTCGCTCTGAATCTTCACTACGGGCGCAGCAAAGCGGTTCGCCGCGAAGACAGCGCGCGTCGCGTAGATATCGACAAAGATGAAAACGGCGCCGAGCACGCTGAGCCACAACGGCACACGCGACCAGCCCATGCGCACGGCGTCGATGCCCATCAGGCACAGCCACGCGCAAAATCCCACCGACACGCACAGCATGAACACGCGGTCCCACGGCTGCTGCGTGCGTTGCGCGAAAGGCGCAAGCCGCTCGACAAGCAGCCCCGGATCCTCGCGCCCGAGCCACAGGCCGATCCACACGCCGCATAACGCCCACTCGATGAGCCAGAGCCACGCCGCCGTCCAGGCCAGCGTGCCCGCGGAAACGAATAGCAGCACACCCATCAACCCGAACCAGACCACGACTTGCACGAACAGCTTCGCCATGAGTGCTTTCGTCATTTTCGGCTCAGTCATGATGCCCTCCTTGCGCGCGCTTCCTGCTATGCGCTGCGCGAAGTCATGCGCGCATAGAGCGCACCGGCGTCGATACGCTGCGCCGCGTCGCCGCGCGCGAGATCGATGCCGAACCGCTCGCGCAGACACTGTGCGAGTTCCTCTCCATTTGCAATCGTACGCTCCTCGCTCACCTGACCTTGCGCGTCGCGCTCGGTCAATCGATCGTTGAACAGAATCGCGCGGCCGCCTTCGCGCGCAATGCACGCGATCAGGCTGAACGTGAAGAACGAATCGGGCGACGCCGACGTGTACCAGTTCGCCACTTCGTAATCGACCCACTCCGCAGGCGTCAACTCGAAACGATAGACGTCGAACCACTTCTCGCCGTCGAACAGTTCGAGCTTGCGCTCATTGGCTGAAAGCGTCACGAGCCGCGCCAGTTCGTGCGGCGTTTGCTGCTCCGCTTCGGTCGAAAGCAGGAGCGGTGCGCACAGCGTCGCGCCGCCGAAACCCACGTCCACGATCCACGAATCGCCTTCGGCCTCCACGCGCAGCAGCATATGCGTGCGCGGCGTGCGCGCGCCCGGCGCCTGGCCGTACAGCACGCGCGCGGCAAGCGGCGTCACGGAAAAGCCCAGCTGCATGAGCCCATGCGCGAACAAGGTGTTGTGCTCGAAGCAGTAGCCGCCGCGATGCCGCGCCACGAGTTTCCCGGCAATGTCCGGCAGCTTGACCGACACGCGCCGCCCGGCAAGCGGATCGAGATTCTCGAACGGTATGGCGAGCGGATGAAGTCGATGCAATTCGCGCAGCACAGCGAGCGTTGCTGCTCGTGGACCGCTGTAGCCGATGCGCGCGAAGTACGCGTCGAGATCGAGTTCGTGGCGTGGGGAAGTGTCGGTCATGGAGCCAGTTTGTTTCGAAGTTTGAGCGGCGAACGTGCGTTCACACCCGTGATGATAAGCGACTTCATTCGCCTGACTATTTCGTCTAAACCTGACTATCTGTAATGCGCAAATGCACAAAAGATAGGTATTCGTAAGGATTCCGATGACGCCGCGTAAAACAAGCGTAAAACGGTTGAGAATCATTCTCGTTTTTGTTGACGCTCGCATTCACTATTAGTACGATGGCGCCGTCTGGAGATGTCGGGCATTCAGCGGCTTGCGAATAACAAACGCCAACGCGATCAATCAAGCAATCATTTCAATAAGTAAGGAATACGATGGAATTGACCCGAACCGTCCGCGTGCCCGCGCCGGCCTGCTCGCGCAGTGCTGCGCCAGGCCGCCCGGCGCGTCGGCGAGCACCAGCGCTGCGCGCCATTGCCGTGCTTGCCGCGAGCGCGACATTCGCATGCGGCGCAGCGCGCGCGCAGAGCAACGCGAACCCCGACGCCGCCCCTGAAGCCCCGGAAGCCGACCTCGCCATTCAGGCGCAGCCGTCTAACTTCTGGACCGGCTTCTGGTCGCGCCAGAACATGCTCGGTGACATGGGCGGGCTGCGGCCGTGGCTCGGCAAATACGGTGTGACATTCCAGCTCACGGAGACGAGCGAGTACCTCGCCAACCTGCGCGGCGGTCTCAAGACCGGCGGCGCGTACGACGGCCTCACGACGGCGACGGTTCAGGTCGACACGAGCAAGGCACTTGGCATTCCGGGTGGCCTCTTCAACGTAAGCGCCCTGCAGATTCACGGCACCAATCTGAGCACGTCGAACCTCGGCACGCTGAACACGGCGAGCGGCATCGAAGCGACGCCGACCACGCGCCTGTGGGAACTGTGGTACCAGCAATCGTTCTTCAACAAGCGCCTCGACGTGAAGGTCGGTCAGCAGAGTCTCGACCAGGAATTCATCGTGAGCCAGTACGGCGCGCTGTTCGTCAACACGATGTTCGGCTGGCCTGCGCTGCCCTCGTACGACATGCCATCGGGCGGCCCCGCCTATCCGCTCGCCGGTCTCGGCGTTCGCGTACGCGGACAGATCACGCCGTCGGTGACCGGGCTCGTGGGCGTGTTCTCGGGCGACCCGCTCGGCAACGATCCGAACAATCTTAGTGGTACGAACTTCAATCTTCACAACGGCACGTTGTGGATCGGCGAACTGCAATACGCCATCAACCAGCCGTCCGAAGGCGAACTGGTCAGCGCGGACAATCACAGCCTGCCGGGCACCTATAAGGTGGGCTTCTGGTACAACACCAACTCGTTCGCCGACCAGCGCTTCGACAACACCGGGCTTTCGCTCGCGAACCCGGCTTCGACCGGCATCCCGGCGCAGCACCAGGGCAACTACAGCTTCTATGCCGTGGCCGACCAGATGATCTGGCGCCCGGACCCGGACGAGCCGCGCAGCATCGGCGTATTCGCACGCGTGATGGGCGCGCCCGGCGACCGCAATCTCGTGAGCCTCGCGGCCAACCTCGGCATTGTGATGAAGGCGCCGTTCAAGGGCCGCGACAACGACAGCGTGGGCCTCGCCGCCACCTACATCAAGGTCGGCAACAACGTGCACAACCTGGACCTCGACCAGCAGATGTTCACCGGCGGTCCGTACGGCGTGCGCACGCAGGAAACGGCACTCGAATTGACCTATCAGTATCAGGTCACGCCGTGGTGGCTGCTGCAGGCGGACGCGCAATACACGTTCAACGCAGGCGCGGGCCAGAATCCGCAGGACCCGACCGCGCCGCTTCGCAACACGTTCGTGGTGGGCGTGCGGACCAACATCACGTTCTAAGTCCACACCAGCGCAACCGACCCATGTTCAACCCCAAGTCCTCGCGTTTTCCCAATCGCACGCGCTGCGGCCACGCGAGGCACGGAGATTCAGTATGAAACACGCTACGCGCACGCTCCTGCAATGCACGGTCCACGCGACCCGCTCGGCGCTCGCGCTGGCCGCCGCGGCAGTGCTCGCCGGTGCGCCGCTCGCGGCCCACGCCGACCCGCAGGGCCTGCTCGAGACCGTCAAGCACCACACCACGCTCATCAACACCGTGCCCGACAACGGCGACCAGAACCCGTATGCGATCTTCGTCGCGCCGGTTTCCGCCGGCACGGTGAAAGAAGGCGACGTGCTGGTCGACAACTTCAACAACGCAGCCAACCTGCAGGGCACCGGCAGCACTATCGTCGACTATCACCCCGACACGAAGCAGATGACGTTGTTCGCGACGATTCCGCGCGATCTCAAGGAGTGCCCGGGCGGTGTCGGCCTCTCGACCGCGATGACGATGCTCAAGTCGGGCTGGGTCATCGTGGGCAGCACGCCGAGCAACGACGGCACAACCGGTACCAAGGGCGCGGGCTGCATGATCGTGCTCGACAGCGGCGGCAAGATTGCCAAGGTCATCAGCAGTCCGAACATAAACGACCCGTGGGGCAACATGGCCGTGGTCGACAACGGCGATCACGCCACGCTGTTCGTGAGCAACGCGGGCTTCGGCGTCGGCGGCGCGGACGGCAATCCGCCCGTGTTCAAGCAGGCCACGGTGCTGCGCCTCGATCTCGACATCCCGAGCGGCCAGGCGCCGGTCGTGAAGAGCGAGACGGTGGTCGCGAGCGGCTTCGGCGCGCAGGCGGACAAGGGCGTGTTCCTCGTCGGCCCGACCGGCCTCGCGCTTTCGGCTGACAACAAGCTGCTTTATGTGTCCGATGCGATCGGCAACCGCATCAACGTGATCGAAGACCCGCTCACGCGCGACACGAGCGCGGGCGTGGGCCGCCAGCTCACCGCCGACGGCCTGCTGCACCGCCCGCTCGCCATGATTACCACGCCGCAAGGCCACCTGCTCGTGACGAATGCCTTGAATGGCCAGGTCGTCGAGATCGATCCGGTCGCGGCAAAGCAGTTGTATGCGCGCTGGATCGATACCGACAAGGCGCAAACTCCCCCGGGCAACGGCGACCTTTTCGGCATCGCACTGACCCCGGCGGGCGACGGCTTCTACTACGTGCAAGACGACGTGAACACTCTCGTGCTGGCTAAATAATCATGTCCTCCGACGATACTCCCAACAACCCATCGCGCCCCGCGCGGCGCGGCTTCCTGAAAGCCGGTGCTGCATTGGGCGCAAGCGTCGGCGCGAGCCTTGGCGCAGGCGTGGCCACGAGCGGCCTCGCCCAGGCCGCCGAGGCGAAGCACCACGCCATGGCCGCCGACCCGATGCTCGCGGTGGAGCCGTTCTACGGCGAGCACCAGGGCGGCATCGTGACGCCGCAGCAGGCGCACACGTATGTCGCGGCATTCGACCTCACGACCACCTCGCGCGACGACGTCATCAACCTGCTGCGCAAGTGGACCGAGTCCGCAGCGCGCATGAGCCAGGCGCAGCCGGCGGCCACGCTGGACGGCACCGGCGACGACCACCCCGCGCCCGACTCCGGCGACGTGCTGGGCCTCGGCCCGGCGGGTCTCACGGTCACCTTCGGCTTCGGCCCCGGACTCTTCACGTCGCAGGACAAGGACCGCTACGGTCTCGCACACAAGCGCCCCGCCGCGCTCGTCGACCTGCCGCGCTTCAACGGCGACCAGCTGATCGCGCAAAAGACCGGTGGCGATCTGTTCGTGCAGGCGTGCGCGAACGACGCACAAGTCGCCTTCCACGCCGTGCGCCAGCTCGCGCGCCAGGGCTACGGAATCCTGACGATGCGTTGGGGCCAGGCGGGCTTTCTCTCGGGCCCGCGCGCGCAAACGCCGCGCAACCTCATGGGCTTCAAGGACGGCACGAACAACCCGCCGACCACGGACCCGAAGGCGATGAACCAGTTCGTCTGGGCCACCGCCGCCGACGCGCCGTGGATGCAGGGCGGCACCTATACGGTGGTGCGCCGCATCCGCATCACGCTCGAGCACTGGGACCAGATGGAACTGGGCTTCCAGGAGCAGGTGTTCGGCCGCCACAAGTACAGCGGCGCGCCCATCGGCCAGAAGAAGGAATTCGACAACGTCGATCTCGACGCTCAGGATAAAGACGGCAATCCGCTGATTCCCGAGAATTCGCACGTGCGGCTCTCGAATCGCGCATCGAACAACGGCGCGCAGATCCTGCGCCGCTCGTACTCGTACAACGACAGCACAGACTTCTACATCGAGCGCTGGCCGCCGTGGCGCCAGGAGACCGAATACGACGCGGGTCTTATCTTCGTCGCGCACCAGGCCGACCCGCGCACGGGCTTCATTCCGATCAACGAAAAGCTCGCGAAGTTCGACATGATGAACCAGTTCACGACGCACGTGGGCAGCGCGATCTTCGCGTGCCCGCCCGGTGCGAAAGCGGGCTCGTTCATCGGCGCGGAGCTGTTCAGCGCCTAAGACACATCGATAACAACGGACAACGAAGCAATATGAAAATTTCCATGATGCGCACGCCGCTGCGCGCCGCCGCCCTCTCGCTCGCGCTTGCAGGCATGCTGCCGCTCGCGGCGCACGCCGCCTCGATCACGCTCTACAACGCGCAGCACGAGCAGGTCGTGAACCAGCTCGCGAAGGACTTCGAGCAACAAAGCGGCATCGACGTGAAGATCCGCAGCGGCGAAGGCCCGGCGCTCGCGGCGCAGCTCGTCGCCGAAGGCGAGAAGACGCCCGCCGACGTCTACTTCACCGAGAATTCGCCGGAACTGATGCTGCTGGAAGAAAAGGGCCTGCTCGCCCCCGTCCAGCAAGCGACGCTCGCAACCGTGCCCGCACGCTTTAACTCGCCGCAAGGACAATGGGTGGGCGTGACCGCGCGCGAGAACGTGCTCGCGTACAACACGGCAAAGGTGCAGCCCGCGCAATTGCCGAAATCGATTTTCGATCTGGCCAGGCCCGAATGGAAAGGCAAGGTCGGCATCGCGCCGAGCGACGCCGACTTCCTGCCGCTCGTCGACGCCGTGCTCGCCGTGAAGGGCGAAGCCGCGACGCTCGAATGGCTCAAAGGTCTGAAGACCAACTCGCAGATCTTCGACGACGATGAAGGCGTGGTCGCGGCCGTGAATCGCGGCGCAGTCGCCACCGGCATCATCAACAACTACTACTGGGACCGCCTGCACGCCGAGATCGGCGACAAGAAAACGCAGAGTGCGGTCGCGCACTTCGCCGATGGCGACGTGGGCGCGCTCGTCAACGTTTCGGGTGCCGCCGTGATGAAGTCCGCGCACAATGTGGACGGTGCGCAGAAGTTCCTCGCCTACCTCGTGAGCGAGCGTGCGCAAAAGCTGATGGCGCAGGACCATATCAGCTACGAGTACCCGCTGCGTCCCGGCGTGGCGAGCGACCCCATCAACAAGCCGTTCGACCAGCTGAAGCCGCCCGCGCTGACCATCCAGCAGCTCGGCGACGACAGCCAGGCGGGCAAACTGCTGCGTCAGGCTGGCCTGCTGTAACCCGTATGGAGTTCGAAGCAAGATCGTGAGCGAAGCCGTTACCACGGCGCAGGCCGTGCCCGAGTCTCATCAAGCGGATGTCGCGGCGGGCCCTCCCCAACGCGCGCAGCGGCGTGCGCCGCGCGCGCTTTTTGCCGCCGCCGCGCTCGGCCCGCTGCTGGTGCTGCTGCCGCTCGCGCTGACGTTCTGGCGCGCGTTGTCATTTGGTCTGGCCGACGCCGCCGAGCTGATCTTCCGGCCGCTGGTTGGCGAACTGCTCGTCAACACGCTCTCGATCACCGTTTCGGCCACGCTCGCTTGCGCGGTGCTCGGCACCGCGGTAGCGTGGCTCGTCGAGCGCACGGACGTGCCTGGGCGGCGCGCGTGGGCGCTCCTCGCCGCCGCGCCGCTCGCCATGCCCGCGTTCGTCACGAGCTATGCGTGGGTCTCGCTGAGCCTCGATTTACAGGACTTTCTCGGCGCGTTCATCGTCATCACGACGGCTTATTTCCCGCTCGTCTACTTGCCGGTTGCCGCCGCGCTGCGCGGCCTCGACCCCGCGCTCGAGGAGTCGGCGCGCGCGCTCGGCTGCAACCGCTGGGCCGTTTTCGTGCGTGTCGTGCTGCCGCAATTGCGGCCTGCGCTGTTCGGCTCGATGCTGCTCGTTGCGCTCGGCGTGCTCTCCGAATTCGGCGCGTTCACGCTGCTGCGCTTTCGCACGTTCACCACCGAGATTTACGCGGAGTACCGCACGAGCTTCGATGGCGGCGGCGCCTCGCTGCTGGCCTGTGTGCTGATCCTGCTCTGTCTCGTGTGTCTCATGCTCGAGTTTCGTGTGCGCGGTCGCTCGCGCTACGAGCGCGTGGATCGCGGCGCGCGCCGCGCGAGCGCTCGCCATGCGCTCGGCCGCTGGCGCTGGCCCGTTGCGGCGGGTTTCGTCGCGCTCAATGTGGCGACGCTCGGCGTGCCGCTCGCGATGATCGGCTACTGGCTCACGCAGCCCGGCGCCGCCGCGATCACGCCCGCCGATGTCTCGCCGGAGCTGCTGGTTTCGACCACGCTCGCCTCGCTGCGCCTTGGCCTCACCGCCGCGTTTTTCACCGTACTGCTCGCGCTGCCGCTCGCGTATCTGCTTGCGCGCTATCCCGGCCGCGCCGCCACATTTCTCGAACGCACGGCCTTTATCGCGCAAGGCGTGCCCAGTCTCGTCATTGCGCTGGCCATCGTCTCGCTCGCCGTGCGCGCGCTCGAACCGCTCTATCAGGGCACCACGCTGCTGATTACGGCGTACGCGATCCTCTGTCTACCCCTCGCGCTCGTGAGCGTGCGCGCGGCGCTCATGCAGGCGCAGCAGCGCCTCGAAGATACTGCGCGCGCACTGGGCCTCGGCTGGTTCGCCACGCTACGTCGCGTCGTGCTGCCGCTCGCGGGGCCGGGCCTTGGCGCGGCCGCTTCGATGGTGTTCATCTCCGTGGTCACCGAACTCAACGCCACACTGCTGCTCGCGCCGATCGGCACGCACACGCTCGCCACGCAGGTGTGGACCGATACCTCGACGCTCGCGTTCGCAGCCGCTGCGCCGTATGCCGCATTGCTTACCGCGCTTTCGCTCGCCGCTTCGGGTCTGCTGTTCGCGTTTGCAGGCCGCTCCGCGCTCGCGGGACATGCGTCCGTGAATATGTCGGTCGATACGGCCAACGCGCCGTCCGACGACGCTTGAGCCTTACTTCGCTTCGACCATGAGCACACTTCGCATTTCCGGCCTGCAGAAGGCCTTCGACGGCCATCCGGTTCTGCACGGCATCGACCTCTCCGTGCGTTCGGGTTCGCTCGTCGCCTTGCTCGGGCCTTCGGGCAGCGGCAAGACTACGCTGCTGCGCGTGCTGTGCGGCTTCGAGCGCGCCGACGCGGGCACGATCGAAATCGACGGCCGCCGCGTGGCCGGCGACCGGCTGCACCTGCCCACCGAGCAGCGCCATATCGGCTATGTGCCGCAGGAAGGCGCGCTCTTTCCGCACCTCACCGTCGCCGAGAACATCGTATTCGGCCTGCCGCGCGCGCAGCGCCGCGCACGTCATCGCGTGGCCGAATTGCTCGAACTCGTCGGTCTTCCGGAATCCTATGCATCGCGCGCGCCGCAGCAACTCTCTGGCGGCCAGCAGCAGCGCGTGGCGCTCGCTCGCGCACTCGCGCCCTCGCCCGGCCTCGTGATGCTCGACGAGCCGTTCTCGTCGCTCGATGCCGCGCTGCGTGTCGAAACGCGCGAAGCCGTGGCGCGCGCGCTCGCCGCCGCTGGTGCGACCGCCGTGCTCGTGACGCACGACCAGGCCGAGGCGCTTTCGCTCGGCCATGAAGTTGCCGTGCTGTGGCGCGGAAAGCTGTTGCAAAGCGGGCCGCCGCAAACGCTCTATCGCCGCCCGGCCACGCGCGAGCTCGCGGCCTTCATCGGCGAAGCAGTGCTGCTGCCGGGTACGGTAGCCAATGGGCGGGCGCACTGCGTGCTCGGCGCGCTGCCGATCCAGCAAGACCAGTATGGCGCGGAGGGTGCCGTCGACGTGATGCTGCGCCCCGAGCAGATCGACGTGCTACCTGAGACCACCCAACGCGAAGGCGCGCTGGAAGCGGTAGTGCGCGCCATCACCTTCCAGGGCCAGGACGCCGCGCTCACGCTGCAGCTGATCGATGCGCACGCAACGGTCCGTGCGCGCGTGCCCGGCTATCGCACGCCACGCGAAGGCGAGCGCGTGCGGCTCGCGGTGGGCGGCGAAGTGAGCGTCTACCCGCGCTGACGCGGCACCGAAAGGTCCTGCACCATCTGCTGCGCGAGGTAGTCGCAAGTCGGGCGATTCGATTTCACGCTGCGCGCCACCACGATCTCCAGCGGCTCGATCTTCGGCAGGCCCTGCGCCTCGCCGAGGATCGCGAAGCGCGACGGTACGCTGCAACGCGTGAGCGCGACAATCGCAATGCCCGCCTCCACCGTCGCGGTCAAACCCATCAAACTCGCGCTGCTATAGGCGG
Organism: Paraburkholderia acidiphila; assembly: GCF_009789655.1. Taxonomy (GTDB): domain Bacteria; phylum Pseudomonadota; class Gammaproteobacteria; order Burkholderiales; family Burkholderiaceae; genus Paraburkholderia; species Paraburkholderia acidiphila. The sequence continues at coordinate 348,958 of NZ_CP046910.1, read as the reverse complement.
CGCGGTAGCGGATGTGCGCGGCATCTAGCGCCGCCACGGTATGCGCGCGCGCCACGCTGCCATGCTCGTAAAGCCCCACCGGCAGCGGCGACATCGCGAGCGGCGCGGGGTCGGTGGCGGACCCCACCCACACCATTTCCTCGGCCCGCACGAATTCGCCGCGCATCTTGCGGTCGCGCGTGACGAACGCGATATCGATCTTGTTGTCCGCCAGCATCGGCCCGAGCGCGACGCTCTGCGCACAGACGATCTCGATCTCCACGTGCGGATAAAGAGTCGAAAAGCGCCGCAACACCGGCGAAAGCAGCGACGCCATATAGTCGTCGGGCGCGCCGAGCACCACGCGCCCTGTCACCTCGGGCCGCACCAGCGCCGCCCACGCCTCCTCCTGCAAATCGAGCGCGCGACGCGCATATTCGAGCAGCGTGTTGCCAGGCCGCGTGAGCGCGAGATTACGCGTATCGCGCGTGAACAGCGTGGTGCCGAGCATCTGCTCGAGCCGCTTGATCTGCATGCTCACGGCCGCCTGCGAACGATGCACGGCCACAGCGCCCTTCGTGAAGCTGCCCGCGTCCGCCACGGCGGCGAAGGTGCGCAACAAATCGATATCGAATTCGGGGTTCATACGCGCTGAGGCTGGCAATGGCCGGGGATGGCCCTTCCATTCATAAGCTGCGTTGATGGAATTCTTCAATTTAATTCGTTTGCGCGCGCCCTGCAACCGGCGAATACTTAGCCTGTCTCCAATTCGCTTACGATTTCCCTTCTCCGGCCATGCAATCCGAACACCACGGCAACCGCCAGCAAGGCGTCCTCATGCTCGCGGGCGGCGGCCTCTTGATGGGCACGATCGGCGTGTTCGTTGAAGAGGCGCGCCTCGGCGCGCTCACGCTCGTGTTCTTCCGCTGCTTTTTCGGCATGCTCTCGCTCGCCGCGTACTGCGCGTACAAGGGCTGGCTCTCGCCACGGCAGTTCACGCGCCGCACGCTCGCGCTCGCGGTGATCTCAGGCGTGCTGATGGTCACGCAGTGGGTGGCCTTCTTCGACGCGATCCATCGCACGAGCATTGCCGTTTCGACGGTCGTGTTCCATGTGCAGCCGTTCTGGGTCGTGCTGATGGGCGCCGCGCTCTTTCACGAGCGGCTCGGCGCCGACCGGCTGGGCTGGATCGGCATTGCGTTCGCGGGGCTCGTGCTCGCATCCGGCGTGCTCGCGGAAACCCATGTGGCCGACCGCACGAGCTACATGATCGGCATCGGCGAGTCGCTGGGCGGCTCGGTGCTCTATGCAAGCGTCACGCTCATCGCCAAGAGCCTGCGCAACTTTCGCCCGCATCTGCTGACGCTAACGCAATGCGTGGTGGGTTCGGTGTGCCTGCCGCTCATCGCGCCGTTTTTCGCGCCGCTCGAATTCGCGCATATTTCGGCCACGCAATGGGGCTGGCTCGTGGGCATGGGCGTGCTGCACACGGGGCTTTCGTACGTGCTGATCTACGGTGCGCTGCCGATGCTGACCACGCCCGTGATCGCCGTGCTGTTGTTCGTGTATCCGCTCACCGCGATCGCCGTCGATGCGATCGTCTACGGCCGCGCGCTGAGCGTGCCTCAGCTTGCGGGCATGGTGCTGATCGTGGCGGCGAGCCTCGGCGTCAATCTCGGCTGGCGCCTGTTGCCGCCGAGGCTCGTGAAGGCGCGGCGCTAGCCAACGCGCCGCATGGCGGGATCAGGAAGGCAGCGTTTGACCCTTCGTTTCCGGCGCAAACGGAATGATCAGGAGTCCGAGAACGAAGGCCAGCGCGGTGAGCGCAACCGGCACGCCAAGCGTGTGCATGCGCAGCACCGCGGCGCCAAGCAGGAAGTTCACGCCCGCGCCCACGAAGCGGCCAAACGACGTGCAGAACGCGAATGCCGTAGCGCGCACGCGCGTTTCGAACTGCTCGGGCAACCAGAGGCTGAAGAGCGCGAAGTTGCCGCCAAAGAAACCCAGCACGAAGAGCAGCGCGATAAACGGCACGAGTCCGTTCTCCAGGTAGAACGCCCAGCCGAAGCTCGCGGCGATCGTTACGGCCATGCCCGCGAAATAGACGGCGAGCGTCCATCTGCGGCCGATTCGCTCGGCCATGGGCGGCAATGCGAGGCAGCCCAGGATCGTGCCGATCGACAGGATGCCCGTGGCGATCGAAGCCGTGCGGATCGCCTCGGCCTTGTTCGCACCCGCCTTCGTAGCAAGCTGGATCACAGCGGACGGTTCATAAACCGCACCTGCCCACAAGCCGATGATCGCGATGGTTAGCAAAGCGCACGCCACCACGGTACGCATGCGGTACACATCGCCGAAGATTTCCCGCAACGGACGGCCGCGATGCACATGGCTCGCCTCCGACTTCTGCCACTTCGCCGGTTCCTCCACACGCGTGAGCACGAGAATCGCCACCACCACCGGCACTGCGCCGGTGAGGAACATCGCACGCCAGCCGAAGTGCACGCCGACCGTGTAATTGAGCGCGGCAGCAATGAAGAAGCCCGCGTAATAGCCGGTCTGCAGATAGCCCGCACCCATCTTGCGGCGATCTTCGGGCCACGATTCGGCCACGTAAGTGCCCGCGAGCGCCCACTCCCCACCTATGCCCACGCCCGCGAGAAAACGATAAAAACCAAGCGACCACACGCTCTGCGCGGTGGCCGAAAGTCCCGTGAAGATCGCAAACATGAAGATGGTGCCGGCCAGCACGCGCGTGCGGCCGAAGCGGTCGGCGAGCGGCCCCCAGATGAACGACAGGCCCCAGCCTACGAGGAAGAGCGCGAACAGGATCGAGCCGGCAAGCCCGATGTTCGCCGCGCTCGCCTCATAGCCCGAGCGCGGCAACAGCTCCGTGAGCGCGGGCGTGAGCACGAGTGCGTAGATGAACGAGTCCATCCCGTCGAGCGTCCAGCCTGCCCAGGCGCCCCAGAAACCGGCGATCTGCGACCGGTTGAGCGGTGTCTTGGTGCGAGTACGCCGCGCGGACTCGGTGATCGAATTCATGATGCTCCTCTCTCCTTTGATGCCTCGCCGGCACGCGCAGCAGGATGCGCACACGCGCCACGAAACGCGGAAATGCAGGCCGCGGCAGTGCCGGCCCCCTTCAGGAACTCCCTGTAAGCCCCCGTTCTTCTTACCCGTCTATAGTGATTCTGGTGTTTCTATGTTGCGGGTTTTCGAGGCTTTCGCCTTGGTCGTTTTATATATAATATGTGATCTCATGAGCGACGCAACGAATGGTTTTCCCCTGGAAGGCGCTGCCGCGCCCCGCACCAGCACCTCGCGCATGATCGCCGACGCCTTGCGCAGCGCGATCGTCGAGGGCAAGCTCGCGCCCAACGCGCCGCTGCGCCAGGACGCGATCGCGCGGCATTTTTCGGTCAGCGCAATCCCCGTGCGCGAGGCGCTGCGCCAGCTCGCGAGCGAAGGCTGGGCGAAGATCGAGGTGAACAAGGGCGCGAGCGTGGCCTCGCTTTCCGCCGACGAAGCGCGCGAGATCTACGAGATCCGCTCCGCGCTCGAAAGCCTCGCGCTCGGCCTCGCCATTCCGAATCACACGAGCGCCACGCTGCGCGAAGTGGCTGCGCTGGCCGCCGCCGCGAAACGCGAACGCGATCCGTCGCTGTACGTCGCGCGCAACGAGGCCTTTCACATGAGCCTCTACGCGCCCGCCGGCCGTCCACAGTTGCTGGAGATGCTCACCGCGCTCCATCGCCGCGGCGAACGCTATCTGCGCCTGAAATTCGGCTTTCCCGAATACAAGGGCGAATCCGATAGTGAGCACACCGAAATTCTCGCCGCCGTGAAGCGCGGCGACGTTGCCACCGCGCAAAAGCTCGTGGCCGAGCACCTGCTCGGCACGGGCGAACTCATCTACCGTTTCCTGACCGAGCGCGCCGCGCTGCCGGCTGTGCCACCTTCAGCACAAACCGCCGCCAAGCCGCGCGCCGCCTCTACCCGCTCACGGAGCCGAACTGCCGATGAAGCCTCAAGCTGATACGCCAACCTCGCCTGACCTCGCGCCGCGCTCGTGGACCACGCGCCGCGACGAAAAGGCCCGCCGCCTCGCCGCCATTTCCGGCTGGCTCGAAGACGGCGTCCTGCCCGCCTCGCGCATGACCGATGCGCTCGAACTGCTGATTCGCCCGGGCGACCGCGTCGCGCTAGAAGGCGACAACCAGAAGCAGGCCGACTTCCTTTCGCGCTCCCTCGCAAAGGCAGACCCGGCCAAGGTCAACAACGTTCATCTGCTGATTTCGAGCATCAGCCGCCCCGAGCATCTCACGCTGTTCGAGCGCGGCATTGCGCACCGCGTGGACTTTGCGTTCGCGGGCCCACAGAGCCTGCGCGTCGCGCAGTTGCTCGAAGACGGCCAGCTCGAAGTGGGCGCGATCCATACCTATGTCGAGCTGTACGCGCGCATGTTCGTGGACCTGATTCCCCAGGTCGCTCTGCTGTGCGCCGAAAAAGCCGACCGCCACGGCAATCTCTACACCGGCCCGAACACCGAAGACACCCCGACCATCGCCGAGGCCGCCGCGTTCAGCCAGGGCATCGTGATCGTTCAGGTGAACGAAATCGTCGATGAGCTGCCGCGCGTGGACATTCCGGGCTCGTGGGTCGACGTGGTCGTGCAGGCCGACCGGCCGTTCGCGGTCGAACCGCTCTTTACGCGCGATCCGCGTCATATTGGCGACTTGCAGGTGCTCACCGCGATGATGGTCATCAAGGGCATCTATGCGCCTTATGGCATCGCCGCGCTCAATCACGGCATTGGCTTCGACACCGCCGCTATCGAACTGCTGCTGCCCACGTATGGCGAGTCGCTCGGTCTCAAGGGCAAGATCTGCCGCAACTGGACGCTCAATCCGCACCCCACGCTGATTCCCGCCATCGAATCGGGCTGGGTGGAAAGCGTGCATTGCTTCGGCAGCGAAGTGGGCATGGAAGCGTATATCGCCGCGCGCCCCGACGTGTTCTTCACCGGCAGCGACGGCAGCCTGCGCTCGAACCGCGTGCTGTGCCAGCTCGCAGGCCAGTATGCCGTGGACCTCTTCATCGGCTCGACGCTGCAGATCGACGCGGACGCGAATTCGTCCACCGTCACGCGCGGGCGGCTCGCGGGCTTCGGCGGCGCGCCGAACATGGGCCACGATCCGCGCGGGCGGCGCCATGCGAGCGAAGCGTGGCTCAAGCTGCTCAAGGACAACGGTCCCGTTTCGCGTGGCCACAAGCTCGTGGTGCAACTGGCGGAGACCTGGAAGAAAGGCGGCGAGCCGACCTTCGTGGATGAACTCGACGCCATCGCCGTGGGCCAGAAGAGCGGCATGCCCGTCGCGCCCGTCATGATCTATGGCGACGATGTGAGCCATGTCGTGACCGAGGAGGGCATTGCGCATCTGCATCGCGCTGAGGGTATCGACGAGCGCCGTGCCGCGCTCGCGGCCGTGGCGGGCGTGACGCCCATCGGCCTGCGCGCGCAACAGCAGAAAACCGACGAACTGCGCCGCCGCGGCATCGTGCAGTTTCCCGAGGACCTCGGCATTCTGCGCGGCGAGGCCAAGCGCTCGCTGCTCGCGGCGCGCAGCATCGACGATCTGGTGACGTGGTCGGGCGGGCTCTACACGCCGCCGGCTCGTTTCCGCAGCTGGTAAGCGGCGATGCGCATGCTTCCATTTACTGTGCTTGCCGAGGGCTCTGCGGGCCTTGCGCGGCGCGCGCCGTATGCAGGCGATTCAGAAGCGCTCTGCTTCGAAGCGCAGCTCGCGCGCTTTGCACGCGACGCGCTGATCGAAGAGGCGCGCCTCACGCCGAAGCCCGCGCTCGTTGACGCACGCGGTAGTGGCGCGCACAACGATCTCGATCTCGCGACGATGCTGCGCTCGGCGCACGCGCTCGAACCGACGTTCGAAGCGCTCGCGCGCGCCTCGCGCGGGGCCGCGCCCGGCACGGCGCTGCGCACCGATCTCGCGCGCATCGGCCGCGCAGGCGAAGCTGCGATGATGCGCGCGACGCAAGGCAGCAATGCACATCGCGGTGCGATCTGGATCGTCGGGCTGCTCGTGGCGGGCGCGGCGATCGTACATACGCCGCAAGGCAGCGACAGCGCGTGGGCGCATGCCGCGTATATCTGCGAAACGGCTGCGCAAATCGCGCGCTACGACGACCTGCTCGCGCAACCCGTGCAAAGCAACGGGGAGCGCGTGCGCCAGCGCTACAACGTGGGCGGCGCGCGCAGCGAAGCGCAAGAAGGCTTTCCGCACGTCGTGCGCACAGGCCTTCCCGCGCTGCATGCCGCGCGTGCGCAAGGCCGCGACGAAGCCCACGCGCGCGTGGACGCCCTGCTCGCGATCATGGCCTCGCTCGACGACACCTGCGTGCTGCACCGCGCGGGCCTGGCAGGGCGCGAGGCCGCGCAAGCGGGCGCGCAGCGCGTGCGCGATGCGGGCGGCGTCGCCACGCAAGCCGGACGCGCCGCCTTCGATGCGCTCGAACGCGCGCTGCTCGCACTCAACGCATCGCCGGGTGGCGCGGCCGATCTGCTCGCCGCGACGCTCTTCATCGACAAACTGGTTCAGCACCGCATGGGCGGAAGGACGGTTTCATGGAACAACTGACATTCGACTATCCGGCGCAACGCGCCGTGACGACGCGCGCTCACGTGGGCGTAGTAGGTTCGGGCGATCTCGAAGTGCTGCTGCAGCCCGCCGCCGACATGCAGGCGCGCGTGGTCGTGCATACGAGCGTGGACGGCTATAGCCACATCTGGAAGAGCGTGCTCGACCGCTTCTTCACGCGCTATGACGGCGCGGCGCTCATCGAGATCAACGACTTCGGCGCCACGCCCGGCGTGGTGGCGCTGCGGCTCGCGGAAGCCGTGGAAGCGGCGCAGGGAGCGCAGTCATGAGCAGCACTAATCAACTGACGCCCGGCGCCCTGCTGCGCGAGAGCTTCATCGAACTGAGCGCGCGCGAACGCGCGACCGCTGTGCTGGACGCGGGCACGTTTCGCGAACTGCTCGGGCCGTTCGACCGGATCGAATCGCCGTGGCTGCCGTTGCAGGGCATCGTCTGCCAGGCCGACGACGGCGCAGTGATCGCGCGTGGCACCATCGACGGCCAGCCGGCCGTAGTGGCCGCGATTGAATCGGCGTTCCAGGGCGGCAGCATCGGCGAGGTGTCGGGCAGCAAGATCGCCGCCGCCCTCGAACTGGCACTCGCCGACTGCGAGCGCGGCAAGATCGTGCGGCCCGTCATCCTGTTCGAAACCGGCGGCGTGCGCCTGCAGGAAGCGAATCTCGGCCTCGCGGTGATTGCGGAGATCCAGTCGGCCATCGTCGCATTGCGCAAGCACATTCCCGTGGTCGGCGTGATCGCGGGCATGGTGGGCTGTTTTGGCGGCATGTCGCTCGCGGCCGCGCTGTGTTCGACGCTCGTGATGACGAAACAAGGCCGTCTCGGCATGAATGGTCCGGAGGTGATCGAGCAGGAAGCCGGCATCGAGGAACTCGATTCGAGCGACCGCCGCCAGGTGTGGCAATTGATCGGCGGCGAACAGCGCGCGCAAACCGGTTTCGCCGATGCGCTCGTCGACGACGCCGTTGACGATGTGCGCGCCGCCGTGCGCGCGGCGTTTGCACAAGGCGCGCTGCGCACGCCGCGATCGGCGGATGTCGAGGGCACGCTCGCGAAGCTCGCGCAGATCGATCCCGCCACCGTCACCCCTGAAACGATGCGTGCGGTGTTTGCCGCTTCGCCCCTGAACCTGAGCGGAGAAAACGCATGAACGATACGACGACAAGCCGCGGCGCACGCTGGCTGCGCGCCCTCGCGGGCGAGCAATTGCAGGGCGCATGCGTGCAATATGCGGATGCGTCGCTTAACGACGAGACCGCGCGCTTCATCACCGTCGTGCCCGATCCCGCTAACCGCTTTCCGCGCGCGCGCGACAACGTCGTGGGCCTCGAACAAGGCTGGCAGCTCGCGAAGGCCGTGCGCGAAGCGATTGCGGAAGACGTCGCAAGCGGCAAGCGCCGCCCCATCATCGCGATCGTCGATGTGAAGAGCCAGGCCTATGGCTATCGCGAGGAGATGCTCGGCATTCACCTCGCCTGCGCCTCCGCAGTCGATGCCTATGCGAGCGCGCGGCTTGCCGGGCATCCCGTGGTGGCGCTGATCGTCGGGCCGGCGATGTCGGGTGCGTTCCTCGCCCATGGTTATCAGGCCAATCGCATCGTCGCGCTCGACGCCCCCGGCACGATGGTCCACGCCATGGGCAAGGAAGCGGCGGCGCGCGTCACGCGGCGCAGCGTGGAAGACCTCGACGCACTCGGCGAAAAGATCGTGCCGATGTCGTATTCGATGGCCTCGTTCGCGAAGCTCGGTTTGCTCGACGAGCTGATCGAGGGCGTCGACGCGGACGCGCCCAGCGACGCGCAGATCGCCCGCGTGCGCGATGTGCTCGCGCAGAAAGTGCGCGAAGCGCGCGGCGACAAGAGCGGTCTCGCGCATCGTTTGCAGGGCGAGTCGGCGCAGCGCACGCGCGCGGCGTCGATCGAGGTGCGCAAGCGCCTCGCGCAACAGTGGGACGCCAGCTGATGCGCGTGTGCGCCGCCCCGCCGTTTGCGGATGATGCGCCGCGCGTGGACGACGCGCGCTGGCGCGCGCACGACCTGCTCCGCGTCGCTCGCCTCGCGCCTTGCGACAACGAGCCGGATTGGGTGCGCGGCGCGCTCGCTCGCGCGCCCTGGGTCGTCGTGCGGCGCACGCGTGCTGCCGAAGGCGTCCTGGCGGTCGGCGTACGCGGCAGCGTGCGTTCGGAGCGTTTCGGCACGTGGCTTGGTATTGAGGATATCGAATCATCTGCGAGCCCGGAAGATCTTCTCGAAGTCGATCCCCTGCACGCACGCCGCGCACTGCCTGCGTTTATCGCGCTAGCCGCCCTGCGCACCCCTGCATCGTCATTGCGCAATCACGTTTGGGGCCCCACGGGCAGCGCCGGTTTCGAGTTGGCCACGGGCGTTCCCACGCTCACGGCATCGAGCGATCTCGACATCCTGATTCGCGTGCCGCAACGCATCTCTCGCGCAGCGATCGACTCGCTTGCGCAAGCCCTCGCGCAAGCCGCCAGCCGCGCCGGCACACGCATCGACGCGCAACTCGAAACGCCCGCAGGCGGCGTCGCGCTCGCCGAACTCGCGATGCACAAGCCGCGCGTGCTGGCGCGCGCTTCGAGCGGCGCGCAACTCGTCGCCGACCCTTGGCACACTCCATGACGCTCGCCCTGCTCTTTCCCGGCCAGGGCGCGCAAAGCACAGGCTTCCTCCACAAACTGCCGCAGCACGACGCAGTGCGGGCCACGCTCGACGAGGCGTCGGCCGCACTCGGCTTCGACGTCCTCACACTCGATAGCGACGAAGCCTTGCGCTCCACGGTTGCCGTTCAGATCGGCCTCACGGTCGCGGGCGTCGCCGTGGCGCGCGCGCTCGCGCATGAAGACCTCGTGCCGCAGTTCAGCGCCGGGCTTTCAGTGGGCGCGTATGCGGCCGCGGTAAGCTGCGAGGCCCTGGCGTTTGGCGACGCGCTGCACATGGTGCGCAAACGCGCCGAGCTGATGGAGAACGCGTGGCCCTCGGGCTATGGCCTCACGGCCGTTGCCGGGTTGAGCGAGACTCAGGTGGAAACACTGGCTCACGCGTCTGCGCGTGAGTGCGGCGAACAGGTGTACGTGGCGAACGTCAACGCGCCGCGCCAGATCGTCGTGGCCGGCGCCGATGCCGCGCTCGAAGCCTTCGCGGCCCGCGCGCTCGCCGCTGGTGCGCGCAAGGCGCAACGGCTCGCAGTGGCCGTTCCTTCGCATTGCGAACTATTGGCCGAAGCCGCCGAATCGCTCGCCGAGTGGTCGCGCGACATACCGTTTCGCACGCCACGCGGCGTTTATGTGGACAATCGCGGCGGCCGGCCGCTCTACAACGCCGACGCCATCCACGCCGATCTCGCCACCAACATGCGCTACACGGTGCGCTGGTACGATGCGCACACGGTCATGATCGAATCGGGTGCGAGCGTGCTGGTCGAAGCACCGCCCGGTCAGGTGCTCACGGACATCGCCCGCGAGCAGTATCCCGAGGTGGCCGCACTCGCGAGTTCAGGTTTGCCGCTGGAGCGGCTTGTTGCGATCGTGCGGCGCCGGCTCGGCGAGGACACCTGAATGCGCTGCCGACGCCGACTATGGCGTTTATGCGCATAAATTCTTATTTGACTCTTAGCGCGAAACTGCCCGCACGCGCAGTCATTGCGCCACCAAGATCGCTTATTCAACACCCATCTCGCGCGATCTAACAGTCTACGTCCGCAAAGCCGGCGTCACCACACGAAACGTAAGATTCACGCGCTCGCCAGTCACGGCAGGTTCTTTCGGCACGCGATGCCGCCATTGCGCCTGTGTCTTACCTTGCATGACGAGCAGACTGCCGCTCGTCAGCTGGAACGAGCGCACCACGCCCGTCGCGTTGTGACGCAAGTCGAAGCGCCGCGTCGCGCCGAGGCTCAGCGAAGCGATCACCGGCTCGGGGCCGAGTTCGGGTTCGTGGTCCGCGTGCCAGCCCATGCTGTCCGTGCCCATGCGGTAACGGTTGAGCAGCACGCTGTTAAAGCGCACGCCGCAAAGCGCCGAGATGGCGTCGCGCAGTTCGGCAACCTGGCGAGTCCACGGCTGCGGAATATTTCGGATGCCTGAGTAGATGTACACCGCGCCCTCGTCGCCCTGCCAGGCCGTGAGGCGCGGCTGGTCCACCCAGCCGCCGGGCGTGCGGATGCGTTCCTGGCGCCAGTCGGCCTCGGCAACGATGCGCGCGAGCGCCTCGGCGGCCGCACTGGGCGTGAGCCATGACGGATGCCACGCCACGTCGGGGGCCGGCGTATCGTCGAAAAGATCGAACATCGAGAATGCTTGAGTCGAGCAGGTAAACGTGCAGTTTCGCACGGCGCGGTCCCGGCCGCCGTGCGCCCTCGCTTCCCGCGGGACAGCGAATCAGGTTAGCAGCGCGACGTAAAACACCACCGCGCCAACGAGCGCGCCGACGAAGCAGAAGCCTTCGGCTGGCTCGTCGGTCGTGCGGGATCGCAGCCAGGCGCCCACCACGCCGAACATGCCCGCAATGCCGAGCGCGACGAACAGCATCACGACGTCGAACAACGCGCTTCGGCCGATTTCGATGATATCGACGTGCTTGACCGCGATATACAGCGCGATGGCCATGATCGAAAGTACGACCATCGGCAGCATGACATGGCTGCCCTCGTGCCCGACGTGACGACCATGCAGCCCTTCGTGCAGCCCATGTGTGACTGGCCGAATACCTTTCATGATCCGCCTCCCCCAGAGCGCCCGAAACTGCGCGGGCCTCATTTCGAGCATAGTCCATCGCCGGGGCCGATTCAATGGACGTTTAATAGCTTGCGCCCGGCCCCACCAGAACATAGTGCGACGAGTGGGATCGCACTGGCAATCCAGGGAAATGCCGCACTGCCACACGCCTATGAGATAAAGCCCAAGGCCTATGCATACACGCATGCATGTATGTGGATGCGGTCTCGATGCGTCATTGACGAGCCGCTTCATGGTGCGCCGCGGCAAGTGCGTACATGAACGTCCGCCGCCTGGCGGCACGAAGTCTGCTGCGCCGGTAGAATGCAACGCAGCGACCTGCGCTGCCCCGTCCGCCGGGTTTTCGACCGGGCCACGTTGGCCGGGCCACAATGGCTTCGCTGCCGCCGCAGTGCGCCGTACCCGTTACGCCAACCCACGCCGGTCCGCTCCCATCCGTTCGCGCCGCCATGCCCCGACTCTCGTTTCTGGTCCGCTTCATCGCCATCGGCGTGCTGCTGCATGCCTATGTCGGCTTTCGCCTGATTCCCGACCTGCCCGTGCCCGCCGCCGGCAAATGGCTGGCCGTACTGTGGCTCGTGCTGTCGGTGCTGTTCATCCCGCCCGGCTTGCTCGCGCGGCGCTTCAAGCGCCAGCCGCTCGGCGACCGCCTCGCCTGGATCGGCATGCTCGCCATGGGCTTCTTCTCGTCGCTGCTCATGCTGACTATCTTGCGCGACATCGTGCTCGCCTCGGCCATGACCGTGGAGGCGCTGTGGCCTCACGCCATCAATCTCGCCGGCTGGCGCATCGTGAGCGCCGCCGCCGTGATCGCGCTTGCGTTCCTCTCTACCGGGTTCGGCTTCTTCAACGCGCGGCGGCGCGCGCGCGTGCGCAGCGTCGAGGTGCCGATTCGCGGCCTGCCCGCCGCGCTCGACGGCTTCACCATCGTGCAGCTGAGCGACATTCACGTCGGGCCGACGATCAAGCACGGCTATGTCGATGCGATCGTGCGCGCCGTGAACCAGCTCGACGCCGACGTGGTCGCCATTACGGGCGACGTGGTGGACGGCAGCGTGGCGCATCTCGCCGAGCACACCGCGCCGCTCGGCAAGCTCCATGCGCATCACGGCGTGTATGTCGTGACCGGCAACCACGAGTACTACTCGGGTGCGGATGCCTGGATTGCCGAGTTCCGCCGCATCGGCCTCACGGTGCTGATGAATCAACACGTGGTGATCGAGCATGGCGGTGCGCGGCTCGTGCTGGCCGGCGTGACCGACTACACGGGCGGCCAGTTCGATCCAGCGCACCGCAGCGATCCGGCCGCGGCGCTGCGCGACGCGCCCCCCGACGTCAACACGCGCGTGCTGCTGGCGCACCAGCCGCGCACGGCCCACGCCGCCGCCGACGCGGGCTTCACGCTGCAACTCTCCGGCCACACGCACGGCGGCCAGATCTTCCCGTGGAATTTCCTCGTGCGGCTGCAGCAGCCGTTCACGGCGGGCCTCGAAAAGCTCGGCGGCCTCTGGGTCTACACGAGCCGCGGCACGGGCTACTGGGGGCCGCCCAAGCGCCTTGGCGCGCCTTCGGAAATCACGCGCGTACGGCTCGTGGGCGCACAGTAAAAGCCGCCGGGAGCGCTGCGTACCACGGCCCGCGCGGTCTTGCCGGTATCATCCGACGATGCCGCCATTCGTCCGCCAGAACGCTTTAACCGGAACTCATCGCACATGGAAGGCAACAAGCACCTTCACCAGACATCGTTCTATTTGCTGCTGTTCGCGGTGTCCATCGCGCTGTGCTTCATCCTCGCGCCGTTTTTCAGCACGGTGCTCTGGGGCGCCATACTCGCGTTGATCTTCCAGCCGGTGCAGCGCCGGCTCGTCGCGCGCCTCGGGCGGCGGCGCAATCTCGCCGCGCTCATCACGCTCGCGATCTGTCTCGTCATCGTGATCTTTCCGCTCACGCTCGTGACGGCCACGCTCGTGCAGCAGGTCGCCTCGGCGTATCAGCAGGTGCGCAGCGGCAGTCTCGACTTCGGCGCGTACTTCACGCAGATCGTCCATGCCCTGCCCGAGTCGATTCAGAACCTGCTCGCGCGCTACGACCTCATGGATCTGCCGGGGCTGCAGCAGCGCCTTTCGGCGGGCGCCGCGCAAATCAGCCAGTTCGTCGCCACGCGCGCGCTCTCGTTCGGGCAGAACACGCTGCAGTTTCTGGTGAGCTTCGGCGTGATGCTCTATCTGTTCTTCTTCCTCGTGCGCGACGGCCGCGAAATATCGCGGCTCGTGCGCGACGCCATTCCGCTCGACGAGCAGCACAAGCTGCATCTCATGCGCAAGTTCACGACGGTCATCCGCGCAACCGTGAAGGGCAACGTGGCGGTGGCGGTCGTGCAGGGCGGCCTGGGCGGCATCGCCCTCTGGGTGCTCGGCATTCAGGGCGCGCTGCTGTGGGGCTTCGTGATGATGCTGCTCTCGCTGTTGCCCGCCGTGGGCGCGGCGCTCGTGTGGGGGCCCATTGCGATCTACTTCCTCTCCACGGGGGCGGTGGCGAAGGGCGTCGGACTCATCGTCTTCGGCTCGGTCGTGATCGGCACCGTGGACAACGTGCTGCGCCCCGTGCTCGTGGGCAAGGACACGCGCCTGCCCGACTGGGTCGTGCTGATCTCGACACTCGGCGGCATCTCGCTCATCGGCATCAACGGCTTCGTGATCGGGCCGCTCATCGCCGCGCTCTTCATCAGTTGCTGGGACCTGCTGCGCAAGGACCAGCACAACATCGAGAACGAGCGCGCGCCCGTGGAAGACGAGCCCGTGTAAGCATCAGGGCGAGACGTGCAGCGGCAAGCCTGCGCGGCCCTGGCGCGAGATGCCGGCAACGGGTGCTTCGGGCGCGTGGACGCCGTCCACCGCCACGGAAAACCCGAACGTGTTGACGCCATCCGCACTGCGCACGAACACTGTGCCGCCGTGCATTTCGGCCACGGCCTTGACGATCGAAAGCCCGAGACCGTGATTTTCGTGGCTGTTCGAGCGCGCTTCCTGAATGCGGTAGAAGCGGTCGAAAATATGCTCGCGCGTCACCGGATCGAGCGGTTCGCCGGGATTCGAAACGGCAATCTCGACGTGACCGTCCTGCGGCGCGACCGTGGCGCGCAGCGTCGTGCCTGGCTGCGAATGCTGGATCGCGTTGACGAACAGATTGCTCACGGCGCGACCGATCAACGACGTATTCACCCATGCGCGCGCGTCGCCTTGCACTTCCACGTGTAGCTGCGCCTCTTCGAGCGGCATTTCCAGAAAATCGAGCATGCGCTCGATCTCCGAGCGCAACGACACCTCCGCGAGGTCCGTCGCGCGTTCGCCGCGGTCGCTGCGCGAGAGGAACAGCATGTCGTTCACGATCACGCGCAATCGTTCGAATTCCTCAAGATTCGATTGCAGGGTCTGTTGCAGCTGCTCGACCGAACGGTCACGCGTGAGCGCCACCTGGGTCTGGCCGATCAGGATGCTCACCGGCGTGCGCAGTTCGTGCGCCACATCGGCGTTGAACGATTCGAGGCGCTCGTAAGCCTTGTCGAGGCGCTCCAGCGCGCCGTTGAACGACGTGGCGAGTTCGTGCAGTTCCTCGGGCAGTTCGTCCGCGTGCAAGCGCTGGCGCCGGTTCGACGGGCTCAGTTGCGCGGCTTCGCGCGAAAGGCGTGTGAGCGGCGCAAGCCCGAAGCGCGTAACCGCGCGGCTCAGCAGCGCCACCGCGATGGTGGACAGCGCGATCAGCACGCCGAGCGCGATGCCAAAGCGCCGCAGCATGCCTTCGGTACGGACGCAGTCGCTGCCGACCACGAGTTTCACCTTGGGCCGGTCGCCGCTCGCGGGCACGATAAAGGTCGTCGTGATGATGTCGTAGCTGCAGTCGGGCGGACGCACGAGCACATGGTTCGGGCCGAGGTTACCCGTGACCTTGCCGACAATGGGCGTGCCGAAACGAAAGCGCGGATCAGGGCCTTCGACGTAGTAGTGCATGCGGCTATCCGCGGGTGAAAGGTCGCGCAGCTTTTCCTGCACAAAGGCCCACTTCTGTACGTCCGGTGCGTGCGAGACGATCAGGCTCGCAATGCGCGCGCGCGTATCCAGCGTTTCGCGCAACTCGTTGAAGAGCTGGCGCTGCATCAGGAAGAAGAGTCCCGCGCCCGTGAGCGTGAACACGATGAGCGACACCGCTGCGAACATCGCCGAAAGCCGCAGCGAGATCGAGCGTTTCATGACGTCTGGCCTCCTTCCTCGCGCACTTCGAGCACGTAGCCCATACCGCGTATGGTGTGCAGCAGTTTGGCCGCATGCGGGCCGTCGAGCTTGGCGCGCAGCCGCTTGATCGCCGTTTCCACCACATTCGCGTTGCTTTCGAAATTCACGTCCCACACCAGCTCGGTAATCAGCGTCTTGGAGAGGATCTCGCCGCGCCGCCGCGCGAGCACCGAAAGCAACTGGAACTCCTTCGCCGTGAGATCGAGACGCACGCCGTCGCGCGTTGCGCGTCGGCTGATGAGATCCACCTGCAGATCGCCCACCGATATCAGCGTGGATTCCTGTGTGCGCGCGCGCCGCGTAAGCGCGCGCAGCCGCTCGACGAGTTCGAGAAACGAGAACGGTTTCGTGAGATAGTCGTCGGCGCCGTCGCGCAAGCCATGCACGCGGTCGTCCACGCGGTCGCGCGCCGTGAGCATGATGACCGGCGTGTCCTTCTTCGTGCGCACGGCGCGCAGCACGCCGAAGCCGTCGAGTTTCGGCAGCATGACGTCGAGCACGATCACGTCGAAGTCGTATTCCGTGGCCATCCACGCGCCTTCCTCGCCGTCCATGGCGACGTCCACGACCCAGCCCTGTTCCGTGAGTCCGCTGCGCAAGTAGTCCACGACCTTGCGCTCGTCTTCGATAACCAATACTTTCATGCCCGCCCTCCTCTTCGCGCGCTGCCCTGGCGGTTGCGGCCGCTGCGGCTCGTGACCGCCGTTGCGCGCTGTTATATACCCTGGTGCCGGGCTCGCTCAAGCCCTCTTATATGTCCCGCTTTCAACCCTTGCATACGGATTAGCCTTTACCCTCGGTCTTCGGCACTTCGCGGCACGTACCCGCGCTGCATGCCATCTCGCGATCGCCGGCGCTCCAGCCGCCGCCCAGCGCCTTCGCGAGAAACACCACGGTGGCGATCTGCTGGCCTTGAATCTGCACCTCCTGGCGCTCGCTCGTGAGCAACTGCTGCTCCGCGTTGAGCACGTCGATGAACGCCACGAGGCCGCCCTGATAGCGGTCGTTGGCGAGATCGAAGGACTTGCGTGCGTCGTCCACGGCCGCCTGGCCGTCGGTCGATGCGCGCTCCAGCACCGAAAGGCCCGTTACCGCATTTTGCACCTCCTGGAACGCGGTGAGCACGGTCTGACGATAACTCGCCTGCGCCGACTCGTAGCCGGCCTGCGCGAAATCGACGCCCGCCGCGCGCTTGCCGCCGTCGAACAGCACCTCGCTCGCCGTCGCGCCCACCGACCACATCAGGCTCGGCACGGAAAAAAGGCCGCCAAAGCGCGTCGATTCCCAGCCGAACGTGGGCGAAAGCGTGATGTCCGGGAAGTACGCGGAACGCGCCACGCCGATCTGCGCATTGGCCGCGGCCATCGCGCGCTCGGCCGACGCCACGTCGGGGCGCCGCTGCAGCAACTCGCTCGGCAGGCCGGTGGGAAGCGCCGGCACCGGCAGCGGCGTGACCTTCTGCGCAATCGTGAAGTCGGGCGCCGCCCGGCCGACCAGCACGGCAATGGCGTTCTGCTCCTGCTGACGCTGGTTTTCGAGCAGATGCACCTGGGTTTGCGTCGCGGCGAGCTGCGCTTTTTGCTGTAGCAGCTCGAGGCCCGAAACCGCGCCGAGATCGTGCTGCGCGGACACGAAATCGAGCGCCTTTTGCTGCAGTTGCGCCGAGCGGTTCACCACGTCGATCTCATTGTCGAGTTCACGCATGGCGAAGTAGTCGGTGGCGAGTTCGGCCGTGAGCACGAGGCGCGCATTGGCGAGATCGTCGCCGGCCTGCTGCGTCGAAGCCTGCGCCGACTCCACCATGCGGCGGATGCGCCCGAACAGATCCAGCTCGTAGCTCACGGTCGCGCCAACGGTGACCTGGTTCTGCACGGTCGACGTGTTGGGCGTCGCGTAGTTCGTCAGCGGCCGGTTCGCGGAAACGCGCTCGCGCGCGAGGCCCGTGTCGAGCCCGACCTGCGGGCTTTGCTGCGACGACACCGAAGCGAGCGTGGCGCGCGCCTGGGCGTAGTGGGCGGCGGCCACGCGCAGCGTCTGGTTCTCGGCAAGCGCGGCGGTTTCCAGAGCGTCGAACTCGGGGTTGTCGAAGGCCTGCCACCATTGCGGATCGAGCGGGGCATGCGAAGGCTGCGCCGCGTGCCAGTACGAATCGGCGGAATCGACGCGCCACGCCGTCGGGCTTTGCGTTTGCGGCGCGTGGTAGTCAGGGCCCACAGTGCAGGCCGCAAGACCGATCGCGCCGAGCGCCGTGAAACAAGCCAGCGGCCGTGGCCGCGTGTTTCTCCACTTCATCACGTCGCGCTCCGCCTGGCGGCCTCACGCGCCGATTCGGTCTTGTTCGGCGCGACCACGACAACGCTGTCGCCATCTGCAATCGAATCGCTCGGGTTCAGCACGACACGATCGGTCGGCTCCAGCCCGCGGCTGATTTCGAGGGTCTGCCCGAGGTCCTGCGCGATTTCCACGGCCTTGAGCTTGACCTTGCCATCCGCATCGACAACCGCGAGCCGCGGGCCTTCCGAGCGGAACAGCAGCGTGTTGCCCGGCACCGTGAGCAAGCCCTTCGCATCGGTCTGCAAGGCGGCCTGCACATAAGCACCAGGCAGCAGCTTGCCGTCATGATTGGGCAGCGAGATTTCGGCCTCCAGCGTGCGCGTCGCCACGTTGATGGCCTGCGCCGTGCGCGTGACGGTGCCGTCGAACGTCACTCCCGGCAACTCCTGCTCGGTCACGCTCACGTGCTGGCCAACCGCGACCTGCTGCGCGTAGGTCTGCGGCACATCGAGATAGAGGCGCAGCGGGTCGGACTGCGCGATCGAAAAGAGCGCATGTCCCGCGCCGCCGTTGCCCGCGTTCACGAGGTCGCCGATATCGACATTGCGCTGCGTGATGATGCCGGTGATCGGCGCGACGATGCGCTGGAACGACTTCATTTCCGTGAGGCGGCGCACATTCGCATCGGCGGCGGCGAGATTCGCCTGGTCTGTGTTGAACGCGCCTTGGCGATCGTCGAGCTCCTGCTGCGAAACCGCATCGCGCTGGCGCAACTGCTGCGCGCGATCGAACGAGGTCTTCGCGAGCGCGAGCGTCGCTGAGGCCTGATCGCGCTGCGCCTGCGCCTGCGAGAGTTCCTGGTCGATCTCGGGCGTGTCGATCTCCGCGAGCAACTGGCCTTGTTGCACATGCGCGCCGATATCGGCGTACCAACGCCGCACGTAGCCGTTCGCACGCGAGTAGATCGGCGCTTCGACATAGCCGCGCAGCGTGCCGGGCAGCACGATGCGGCCGTCCGCACCCGCCGCCACGGGTTGCACGACGCTCACGTACTGCTTCGCGTTCTGCTTCGTGACGTCGGCGAGACGGTGCGCGTTCATGAGGTTCGAGACGATCGTGCGCGTGGCGCCCGCCGCGAGCAGCAGCGCGACCACGATCACCGCAAGGCGCGCGCGCTTGCCCGCCTGGCCGCGCGCCGGCAAATCCATGGCCTGTTCGCCGCCAACGGTGATGTCGAGAGATGAATGGTGGTGTGGTTCGTTCATGTCTTCGGCCAAATGTGACTTAACGGGTATCGCCTCGTGCACCACGGCGCTGCGCCTCGCGCTCGCGTTTCGCTGCGGCGCGGCGGGCGAGCCGCGTATGCACGGTCGCAAACATCAGGGGTACGAACAATAGCGTGGAGACCGTAGCGAACAGCAAGCCGCCGATCACCGCGCGCCCGAGCGGTGCGTTCTGCTCCGCGCCCTCGCCGAGGCCCAGCGCCATCGGCACCATGCCGATCATCATGGCGAACGCCGTCATGAGCACCGGGCGTATGCGGGTGGCGCCCGCTTCGAGCGCGGCGGCGAGCGGCGTGGCACCGGCGGAAAGACGCTGGCGCGCGAACGAGACCACGAGAATGCTGTTCGCAGTCGCTACGCCCACCGTCATGATCGCGCCTGTGAGTGCGGGCACGCTCAGGTGCGTGCCGGTGATGAACAGCATCCACGCGATGCCCGCGAGCGCAGCGGGCAGCGCGCTAATGATGATGAGCGGATCGGCCCACGACTGGAAGTTCACGACGATGAGCAGATACACGAGCACCACCGCCATCGCAATGCCCACGCCGAGGCCTATGAACGACGAACGCATCGTGCCGATCTGGCCGCGCATGGTGATGGTCGTGCCGCGCGGCGCGTGCGCCTGCACATGACGGATGATGTCGTTGATGTTCGCGCCAACCGAACCCAGGTCGCTGCCCTCCACGCTCACGAGCAGGTCGATCACGGGACGGATGTTGTAGTGCGTGATGATGGCGGGCCCGTCATGTGGCCTGAGCTGGACGAGATTGCTCACCAGTTGCAACGGCGCATTGGCGTTCGTGCTGTGCGCGGAGACCGGCGTGCCCATCAATTCGTTCATCGAGGTTTCGCGATACTGCGGCGTTTGCACCGTGAGCGGGTATTCCACACCGTTTTGCGGACTCACCCAAAATGCGGGCGAAGTCTGTGTGCTGCCAGAAAGCGCGATCAGCACATCCTGCGCAACGTTCTGCGGGCTCAGATTCAACTGCTGCATGCGCGAGCGGTCCATCGCAAGCGTGAGCGCGGGTTCGTCGTTGCGCTGCTCGATGTGCGCATCCACGGCGCCCGGCAGTTGCCGCACCTGCTTGAGCAGCGTGCTTGCCAGCGCCATGTCCTGATTCAGATTCGCGCCCACCACCTGCACATCGATGGCCGCGGGCTGACCGAAGTTCAGAATCTGCGTGATGATGTCCGCAGGCTGAAAGAAGAACTCGACGCCTGGAAACCGTTGCGGCAGCAACGTACGCAACTTGTCGATATACGTGCTGGAGGGATCGTGATCGGGCTTCAGGGCGATCTGGATTTCGCCGTCGAGCGTGCCCATCGTCCCCGCGTTGCTGTACGAGAGATTGATGCCGCTATAGGGCAGCCCGAGGTTGTCGACGATCGTCTCGAGTTGATCGGGCGGCACCACGTCGCGAACCACCTGCTCCACCTGGTCGGCAAGGCGCGCGGTCTCCTCGATGCGAAAGCCCGTTGGCGCACGCATGTGCAGGCGAATGTTGCCGGCATCGACCGAGGGAAAGAAGTCGCGGCCAAGGAAGAACACGAGGACAAGCGAGAGCAGGCAAAACGCGAGGAAGCTGCCGCCGAAGAGCTTGCGGCGCGAGAGCAACAGGCTCAACAGCGCAATGTAATTGGCGCGCACGCGCTCGAATGCATGATTGAAGCGCCAGTGAATGCGCGAGAAGAACGAGCCCTGCGCGCGCTGCACATGCGCCGTGGGATCGTGGCCCTCGAAGAGCAGCATGGCGAGCGTCGGTACGAGTGTGCGCGAGAGAATGTACGACGCGATCATCGCGAACACCACGGCTTCCGCGAGCGGCACGAACAGAAAACGCGCCACGCCGGTCAGAAAGAACATCGGCACGAACACAATACAGATGCACAGCGTCGAAACGAGCGCGGGCACGGCGATTTCGCCCGCGCCTTCGAGAATTCCGTCGTGCAGTTTCGCGCCCAGATGCAAGTGCCGCTCGATGTTCTCGATCGTGACCGTTGCGTCGTCAACCAGAATACCGACAGCGAGCGCGAGGCCGCCGAGCGTCATGATGTTGATGGTCTCGCCAAGCGCATAGAGCGCGATGATCGAGGAGAGAATCGACAACGGAATCGACACCGCGATGATGAGCGTGCTGCGCCAGTTGCCGAGAAAGAGCAGGATCATCGCCGCCGTGAGCGCGGCCGCGATAAGCGCTTCGCGCACCACACCCTGCACGGCCGCGGAAACGAATACGGACTGGTCGAAGAGCGGCTTGACGACGAGGTCGGCGGGCAGCGTGTCGCGCGCCTTCGGCAACAGGTCTTTGAGTGCGCCCACCACCTGCAGCGTCGAAGCGTCGCCGCTCTTGAGGATCGACATCAGCACGCCGCGCTGGCCGTCCTGGCGCACGACGTTGGTCTGCGGCGTGAAGCCGTCGCGGACGTGCGCCACGTCGCCGAGATAGGTGGTTGCACCGTTGACCGTCTGCACGGGAATACGGTTCAGGCCCGCGATCGTATCGGGCGACGCGTTGGTGTCTACCCGATATTCGGTTTGTCCGAGCTTGGCCGTACCGGTCGGCAAAATGAGGTTCTGCGCGTTGACCGCGTTGACGATATCGGCGGGCGTGAGGCCCTTCGAAATGAGCGCGCGCGTGTCGAGATCCACGGAGATCACGCGCGTCTTGCCGCCGTACGGGTAAGGCACCTGCGCGCCGGGAATCGTAATGAGCTGCGGGCGCAGGAAGTTCATCGCGATGTCGGCCAGCGCCTGCTCGCTCATCGACTTGCTGGAGAGGCCGAGCTGGATCACCGGAATGCTCGAGGCCGAATAGCTGATGACGAGCGGCGGCGTGGCGCCGGGCGGCATCTGCTTCACCTGCGCCTGCTCGGACGCTACGGCCTGCGCGATCGCCGTTTGCAGGCTCGCGCCCGGCTGCAGAAACAGCTTGATGATGGCGATGCCCGGCAGCGATTGCGACTCGATGTGCTCGATGTTGCTCACCGTGGTCGTGAGACTGCGCTCGTTGACCGAAGTGATGCGGTCGGCCATGTCCTTCGAGGAAAAGCCGGTATACGACCAGATGATGCTGATGACCGGGATGTTGATGTTCGGCAGCACGTCGGTGGCCATCGACATGAGCACGAACGGCGTGGCCAGCACGATCATGATGGCCATCACGATAAACGTGTACGGTCGCTTCAGCGCGAGATTGACAATCCACATGTCAGTGTTTCGGACAACTCAGGCGAGGGGGTTGAGACGAGGACGCATTCATCCAGCGGGTGCCGCATCATAGGCAATGGCAGTGGCAGTTTGCTGGCGCCAATATGGCGAAATTGACAGGCGACGCGCGAGGCGCGCGAAAGTGCGCGAGAACGCAGATAGAACGTCGCTGCAGCGTCGAAAAGCGCTTGAAAAACCGCCCGCGAAATACGCGGTAACAGCTTCGCGCTTCGCGAGCAGTTCTTTAACTGCTTCAATTCACCGCTTTAGTTCACAAGACGCAGGCGCTCCAGGTCGTGCGTGTTGTGACCGCGGCCACGGCCGCTACGCGCACGCGTACCGCGCGGCCCAGTGTGCGCCTCCATCTCGCGAAGCAGCGGGTCGTCGCAGGTGGCAAGCGCGGCTTCCTGCTCGGCAAGAACGAGCGGCACCTTCTCGCGCAGAAACTCGACGAAGGTTCGGATCTTCGCGTCCAGGTAGCGGCGCGACGCGTACAGCGCATAGATGTTGAGCTTCTGCAGCGTGTGCGTCGGGAGCACACGCACCAGCGTGCCATCGGCGAGACCGGGCAGCGCCACGGGCACCGGCAGCGGGCCAATGCCCATGCCTTCGCGTATGGCAAGCGCGAGCGCTTCGGGGTTGTTCACCTGGAACGGTGTCACGCCCGTATGCCGGAAGGTCTCCCCAAGCGGCCCTTCGGAGACCCATTGGCCGGCGGGCAGGCTCGCGTCGGTCAGATGCAGGCAGGTATGCGCCTCGAGGTCGTCGAACGATTGCGGCTCGCCGCGCATGCGCAAATACGCCGGCGAAGCACAGAGAATGGCCGCGGTGCTGCCCAGATGCTGGGAGATCAGCGCGGAGTCCTCGAGTTCGGCGGCCACTACGACCGCCACGTCGAAGCCCTCCTCGATGATGTCGGGCATCTGCTGAGCGATGGTGAGATCGACCGAGACCTCCGGCAAATGCTGCTGATAGCGCGCGATGAGCGGCATCACATAGTGCTGCCCGAAACTCGTGCCGCCATAAACGCGCAACTTGCCCGCGGGGTTCGCGTGCGCAGCGGCGGCCTCGGCCTCGGCCTGCTCGATGTCGGCGAGGATGCGCTTGCAGCTCTGAAAGTAGCGCTCGCCCGCTTCGGTCAGCGACATGCGCCGCGTGGTCCGGTTAAGGAGGCGCGTGCGCAGCCGCGATTCCAGGTCGGTGACCGCGCGCGAGACCTGCGCGGTCGTCATCGTTTCGCTCGCCGCAGCGCGCGTGAAGCTGCCGGACTCCACCACTCGCACGAAGACCCGCATATTGCGCAGCGTATCCATCAGAAACTCCCGTTCATTCGGCCTGCCTTCCCATCTCCATACGAATGAAACTAGTTTCGCCTACGAGCCGTGGCCTGATCCTGACTCGAACATGGCAGCGCGGACAGCTTGGCGCAAAGCCTTGTCCCGCGTATGATCCACGGGCCCCCGATGTACCCGCCACGCCGTGCGCGAGAGCCGCATGGCGCGCGGCCGCCCTGCTTTTTCATGACAAAACGATGACTCTCGAATTCGCCCTGCGCCTTCTCGCGGCGTTCGCCTGCGGCGTCGCCATTGGCCTCGAACGCCAGATTCGCCAACGCACGGCCGGTCTGCGCACCATCACGCTCGTGGCAAGCGGCGCGTGTTTGTTCGTGACGCTCGGTGTGCTGACCGGCAATGGCTCGACCGGCGTGACGCAAATTGCGGCCTATGTCGTTTCTGGCGTGGGCTTTCTCGGCGGCGGCGTCATCATGCGCGAGAAGGGCTCGATTCAGGGCATCAATACCGCGGCGACGCTATGGTGTTCGGCCGCCGTGGGCGTGCTGTGCGGCGCAGGGCATTACGGACCGGCAGTGGCCGGCACCGTCATCGTGCTGCTCACGAATACCGTGCTGCGCGAAGTGAGCCGCATCATCAACGCATCGCCCGTTTCGAATGCGGATCTCGTGCGTGCTTATGTGCTTACCGTGGTTTGCCGCGAAGAAGACGAAATTCATATCCGCACGTTGCTTTCGAATTCTTTGTACTCCACGCCGCTTTCATTTCAAAGCCTCACGAGCGAGGACCTGGCCGGCGATCCGCCGCGCCTGCGCGTGACGGCAACGATGCGCCTGCATCCGAAATACCAGCCAAAGCTCGAACTCATGGCGAGCCGCCTGAGCATGGAGAAAGGCGTCTCCAGCGTGAGCTGGACTGCCGCAGAACCCGAAATCGCGCCCGAGTGAGGCTTGCGCATGGCATCGCCTCGCATTCCTTACGAATGCATTTCTAATTCATTGCGCTTTCTAAAACTATTCGCGGCGGAGTTCAAGAACTGTCAATTCTGGCCGCGTTTCATGGACGCCTTTTCGCCCTTGGACTAAGCTCCATTCACCGTGATTTTTTCACGCCAACAAGGGGAGTCTATC
Source organism: Paraburkholderia acidiphila (assembly GCF_009789655.1). Taxonomy (GTDB): domain Bacteria; phylum Pseudomonadota; class Gammaproteobacteria; order Burkholderiales; family Burkholderiaceae; genus Paraburkholderia; species Paraburkholderia acidiphila. Next base: position 324,070 of record NZ_CP046910.1, on the reverse strand, counting down.
TATATGGAACACGGCATCATTGCCTGGCTCATCATCGGCGCAATCGCAGGCTGGCTCGCCGGCGTCCTCGTCAAAGGCGGCGGCTTCGGACTGTTCGTCGATATCATCGTCGGCATTGTCGGCGCGTTCATCGGCGGCTGGCTTGCCGGGGTGCTCGGCATTCATATCGGCGCCGGCATCATCAGCTCGATCATCACTGCTATTGTCGGTGCGGTTATTCTGCTCTTCATCATCCGGTTGGTTAGACGAGCGTAGCGAATCCGCGCTATCCATGAAAAACGGGAGCACCGTTGCCGGTGCTCCCGTTTTGTTTTGTATGCGGCTCGATCGCTACGGCGATTATGCGTTCGATGCGAGTCCGCCCGTTGCTTCGGGCAGCATCGAACCCGTTTGATTGAAGCGCAGATGCATTTCATACGCGCGCGCGAGGTCGTGCGGCGTCTGGCCGCCGATCTTGAGAGCGTCGCGATAATAGTCGCGCAGCAGGTCGCGATAGAGCGGATGCGCGCAACGCTCGATCACGAGGTTCGCACGTTCGCGCGGTGCGAGACCGCGCAGATCCGCCAGGCCCTGCTCCGTCACGATCACGTCCACGTCGTGCTCGTTGTGATCGACGTGCGGCACCATCGGCACGATGCTCGAAATGCGGCCGTCCTTGGCAATCGCCTTGGTCGCGAAGATCGCGCACGATGCATTGCGCGCGAAATCGCCTGAACCGCCAATGCCGTTCATCATGTGCGTGCCGCCCACATGCGTGGAGTTCACGTTGCCGTAGATGTCGCATTCGAGGGCGGTGTTCAGCGCAATCAAGCCGAGGCGGCGAATCACTTCCGGATGGTTGCTCACTTCCTGCGGACGCAACACGAGCTTGTCGCGATAGCGGTCGAGTTCGGCGAGCACCTGAGCCTGACGCTGTGCGGAGAGCGTCATCGAGGCGCCCGAGGCGAATACCATCTTGCCGGAGTCGATCAGATCGAACGTCGAGTCCTGCAGTACTTCGGAGTACATCGTAAGCGCTTCGAACGGCGAATCGACGAAGCCCGAGAGCACCGAATTCGCGATCGTGCCGATGCCGGCCTGCAGCGGCGGCAATTGCGCGTTCATGCGGCCATGCTTCACTTCGTGCTGCAGGAATTCGATGAGGTGGCCGGCAATGCGTGCGGTTTCTTCGTCGGCGGGCAACACGGTCGAGGGGCTGTCCGACTCGTTCGTGATGACGATGGCGGCGATCTTCTCCGGCGGGATTTCGATGGCGGTCGTACCCACGCGGTCCTGCGGCCGTACGATCGGCAACGGATCGCGATGCGGGCGCTTGCCGGGAATCCACACGTCGTGCAGGCCTTCGAGCGCGAGCGGCTGCGCAAGATTGATCTCGACGATCACCTTCTCCGCGAGAATCGCGAAGCTCGCCGAATTGCCAACCGAAGTCGTGGGGACAATCGCACCGGTTTCCGTGATCGCCGCGGCTTCGATAATCGCGAGGTCGAGCTTGCCGAGCAGGTTCGCGCGCAGCATTTCGACGGTTTCCGAAAGATGCTGATCGACGAACATCACTTCGCCGCGGTTGATCGCCTTACGCAGCGTCGAGTCGACCTGGAACGGCAGACGGCGCTCGAGCACACCCGCTTCGGTCAGCATGCGATCGACGTCGTGGCCGAGCGAGGCGCCCGTCATCAGCGTGATGCGCAGCGGCTCCTTCTCTTCGCGCGCGCGGCGCGCCAGTTCGATCGGCACGGCCTTCGTGTCGCCCGCGCGCGTAAAACCACTGGCGCCAACGCGCATGCCGTTGCGCACGAGTTGAGCCGCCTCGGCAGCCGAAGTAATTTTCCCGCGCAAGGCGGCACAACGAATACGGTCTTCGTACATCACAGTCTCCACAAACTCTCTGATCGCCTGGTGCCTGGTTTCAGCTCTTGCATCGACGGTCGTGCACTGCGCGATTCACAAAACACTGTTGCAATGTATGTGCAGCCACAATGCGCAAAGCCGCGGCACCCATATGAAGGCGTCGCGGCACAAGATGTCAGCGTGCGCCTGCACATGGCGGGCGTACTCTCGATCTCAGCTACCGAAATAGATATTGCAGAAGCTGACCGGGCCGACGCATTCATCCTTCTTTGCCGGCTTGACGATTTCGCGATGGGCGGGCGCTTGCGCTACTTGAGGGGCAGCGGACTGCGCGACCTGCTGAGGGACACTCGCTGCCGGTGCTTCGTTCTGTGCATAAGCAGCGGCGGCGGCAAACAGCGAACAGGCAACAACAGCGATCTTCACGGACTTCATTTTACTCTCCAGTGCTAACGGGTACTGCGAAGCAGTGATGTGACTATATGACTCAGGCTCGAATAGATTAAGAAGGCGGGGTGGAAGGCATATTTCCAGACTGCAGCAAGATCGCGCGGGCCTGCTTTTTCATTGTGTTTTCAACGATCTGCTGGACGTACGCGTGCGGCGTGCGCGGCGCGCCAGGGGGCCGAGCGGCGCATCGCGGTCGAGCAGCGCGCTGCGGATGAAGTGCAGGTGACTCAGCAGCCGCTGCACCTCGTGCCGCCTTTCTCGCTCGTGATGCACAGTCGCGAGCGCTTCCTGGGCGATCCAGGTCGCCGCGCGCACGGCACTGAGCGCGTGGTCTAGCGAGATCCCGTCCGGGCTTTCGAAAAGATGCGCGATAGCCTCCTGCACGCGCGCGAGCGCCGCAGGCCAACGCGCGTCATGAGAGTCGAGCCACGCTGCGCCGAGCGCCTCGTTGCGCAGATCGACCACGGCATGCCCGACTTCGAGTGTCACGAGCATCCAGCGCAGCGCGCGCCGGTGCGCCTGGTGGCGCCCGGTCAGCAAGAGCCTCAACTGGTTCATCAAATCGTGCGTGCCGGACTGGAAGCGCTGCCCGAGACCATCCAGTTCCCCATGGCAAGCCAGCACGACCTGGCCGCGCAACGACACGCACATACGCTCGACGAGCCAGTTCATGTGCGGCGGAAACACCGCCGCGAAAGCCAGCGAGGCGACCAGCATCGCTGCAACGACGGCGATGCCGTTGTTGATCAGCAGATCCGGCGTGTAGACGATCACGTTGTCCGGACCCGCGAGCAAGCAGAAGAACACCGAGAAACCAACGCCGTAGCCCGCGATGCGCGAGCGCGTGGCAAGAAAGGCGCCGATGGCGAGCACCGGAACCAACGTCGCGCAGAGCAACGGAAAGCCATCGACGTTGGGATACACGTAGCAGGTGAAGAGATAGCCCGTTACAGCGGCAAAACTCGCGCCGACCGCCATCTGCACGGCCATGCGCGACGCGTTCGGCGACGACGAAGTGAGCGCGCAGGTGAGCGCGGCCGCGATCATCGCGAGGCCGCCGCTCGGCCAGTCGGTCTCCACCCAGAACCAGCCCAGCGTCGCCACCACCACGGCGGTGCGCACGAAGGTGAACGCCACCACGTGCCAGCTCGTGCGCGGCACGTAGCGTGCGGCGCGCGGCTCCTGCGCAGGGCGTGCCTCCGTGAGCGATGCCCACGTTCGGCTGTAGCGCACGATCTCGGTCGTGAAGCGGTAGATGAGTTCAGCCGAGGTATCGAAGTCAGGCAGCGCTTCAGGCAGCGCATGTTCGAGCGGCCGCCGCGTCTCGCGCACATGACGCGGCAGCGTGCGCTGGAAGGCTTCCAGCCCGTCGGCGAGCCGCCGCGCATAGGCGCGATCGCTTTCGTTGCGGCTTGGCCGTTGCGCAAGCTGCGCGGCAAGTTCGCCAAAATATGGCGCAAGCGGTGCAATCGCCGCGTCGCTCCAATGCAGCCTTTTGAGCAACTGACGCAGCGCGTGCAAGCGCGCGCAGGCGTCCATGAATTCGGAATTCAGGCGCGAAAGCAGACCGGTGCGCGAGCGACTCGTCGGATCTTCGAAAAATGAGAAAGCGCGCGTCGCCTCGAAGCCGACGACATCGTCGACGAGACTCGCGAATCGCCCTTCGAACGCGCCCCTTTCAAGCCGCCCAGCCAACACCGCCGCGGCGAACGCAGTAAAATTGAGATATCGGGCGCGCAAGGTGCGATCGAGCAGCGAGCCCGACTGCCGGGGCACGATCACTGCGCTGACCATGCCGGAGCAAAGAATGCCAACGGCCACTTCGGCGCCGCGGCCAAGTGCGGCGAGAAAGAGTCCGTTGGGCTGCATCACGAGCGGAATGCCGATCAGCGCCGCCGTATAGCCGGCGAGCACGAAACCGTACCAGCGAAAATGCCGATTCCTCATGGCGGCGGCCGTACAGGCGGCCACCCACACCGTCATCCCGAGTATGTAGAGTTCGGGCTGCTGAATGAACACGGCGCCCAGCACGACTGCCGCAATCATTCCCACCGCGGTGCCGACAATGCGATAAAAGCTCTTGGCGAACACCATGCCAGAGAGCGGCTGCATGAGGACGAACACCGTCGTCATCGCGATGCGCGGCTGCGGCAGGTCCAGCAGCATGGAAATGCCCATGGCAAGCAGGCCGGCCGCCACCGTTTTCAGCAGATGAATCCAGATCGCGCCGTCGGTGCCCTGCCAGTCGTGCAGCGCCCGTCTGGCGGCGCGCCATATGATTTCCGCGCGCCGACGCGAGTCGAGCGCTCGATGTATCGCAGGCTGGCGGCTCATGACAAACGCTCGGGCTGTTTCGAGGACAGGGGCCGATTGTAGGAGCGTCACTGCGCCGCATTAATGGGACGCGCGGGGAACCTCCGTTCCAGATCACTCAACAATGACGCGCCCTGACAGGCGGACAATATCGTTTCTGCACCGAACAAGAAGGTCTGATGGATACGTTACAAAACATGCGGGTGTTCGTCCGCGTCGTCGAAGCGGGCAGCTTCACGGCCGCGGCTCAGTCGCTGGATTCGACCACCGGTGCGATGTCGCGCGCGGTATCGGAACTCGAAGCGCATTTGCGCACCCGTCTGCTCAACCGCTCGACGCGCAGGCTTGCGCTCACGCCGGCCGGCGAGCGGTATCTCAAGCGCTGCTCGCAGATTCTCGCGGACGTCGATAGCGCGGAAGAAGAAGCGAGCTGCGCGCACGAACGCCCGGCCGGCGCGCTGCGCATGCATAGCTTCGCGAGTATCGGTCAGCAGTACGTGCTGCCGGCGATTTCGCGCTATCGCGCACTGCATCCCGAGGTCACCGTCGAGCTGACACTCTCGCAACGCATGCCGGATCTTTTCGAGGGCAGCAGTGATGTGTCGGTGGTCACGGCGTCTTCACTGCCGAATTCCGATCTCGTTTCGCATCAGCTAGGTTCGACATACAGCATTCTGTGCGCATCGCCTGGTTATGTGCATACGCACGGTGCGCCGCGCTCGCCCGCCGATCTCTCGCATCACGACTGTCTGATTCTCAAATCGCCGGCATTTCCAGCCCATGAATGGACGCTTGAAGGACCCGAGGGTAGCGTCGAGATGCAGGTGGACGGGCCCGTGCAGGTGAATATTGCGGAATCGCTCGCGGTGGCGATACGCGAGGGAATGGGAATCGGGATGCTGCCGGTCTACGCGGCAATCGAAGGGCTGCGTAACGGTACGCTTGTGCGCGTACTGCCGCAGCACAAGCTGCAGAAGACAAACGTGTACGCGCTTTATCCGTCGCGCAAGTTCGTCGACGCGAAAACGAAGACGTGGGTGGAATTCCTGCGCGCGCATCTTCCGCAAGTTATCGAGCGCGACCTGGCGCTGCTCGAAGAACTGACGCAGGAACAACTCACAGATGTTGCAGAGGAGGTCGCTTTGGCGAAGGACGCCGCAGTCGCTGCGGCTGTGCAAAAGGGCAATAAGGCTTCGATCGGGGAAGCTGGTTAACGCGAAAAGCCGTCCTTTGGACGGCTTTTTTTGTTGCCTGCCTGTCGTGTCGCGTGTTCTTCGCGCGCCCCAACGCCAGAACCCCGGTTCTCTTTCGGAGACACCGGGGTTCTGGACGTTACTGCATAAGGAGCCTGACGATTACCTACTTTCACACGGGCAATCCGCACTATCATCGGCGTGGAGCTGTTTCACGGTCCTGTTCGGGATGGGAAGGGGTGGGACCAGCTCGCTATGGTCATCAGGCATGACGGGTTGCTGCGTCGCGCGGGTTCTGGTGAACCTGGCGCCACAGCCAATCGGGAAGAAGCGTAAAGAGGTGTTGCTGAATTGGGGTTGTGTTGTTTCTGGCACAACACCGATCTCTCAACCTGTGCGTCCTGCTCTCCACTGCGGGAGCGAGACACACCTGTTATAGGATCAAGCCTTACGGGCAATTAGTATCAGTTAGCTTAACGCATTACTGCGCTTCCACACCTGACCTATCAACGTCCTGGTCTCGAACGACCCTTCAAGGGGATCTAGTCCCCGGGGAAGTCTCATCTTGAGGCGAGTTTCCCGCTTAGATGCTTTCAGCGGTTATCTCTTCCGAACATAGCTACCCGGCGATGCGACTGGCGTCACAACCGGTACACCAGAGGTTCGTCCACTCCGGTCCTCTCGTACTAGGAGCAGGCCCCCTCAAACTTCCAGCGCCCACGGCAGATAGGGACCAAACTGTCTCACGACGTTTTAAACCCAGCTCACGTACCTCTTTAAATGGCGAACAGCCATACCCTTGGGACCGGCTACAGCCCCAGGATGAGATGAGCCGACATCGAGGTGCCAAACACCGCCGTCGATATGAACTCTTGGGCGGTATCAGCCTGTTATCCCCAGAGTACCTTTTATCCGTTGAGCGATGGCCCTTCCATACAGAACCACCGGATCACTATGACCTGCTTTCGCACCTGTTCGACTTGTGGGTCTCACAGTCAAGCACGCTTATGCCATTGCACTATCAGCACGATTTCCGACCGTACCTAGCGTACCTTCGTACTCCTCCGTTACCCTTTGGGAGGAGACCGCCCCAGTCAAACTGCCTACCATGCACTGTCCCCGATCCGGATCACGGACCAAGGTTAGAACCTCAAACAGATCAGGGTGGTATTTCAAGGACGGCTCCACGGAAACTAGCGTTCCCGCTTCACAGCCTCCCACCTATCCTACACAAACCGGTTCAAAGTCCAATGCAAAGCTACAGTAAAGGTTCATGGGGTCTTTCCGTCTAGCCGCGGGGAGATTGCATCATCACAAACACTTCAACTTCGCTGAGTCTCGGGAGGAGACAGTGTGGCCATCGTTACGCCATTCGTGCAGGTCGGAACTTACCCGACAAGGAATTTCGCTACCTTAGGACCGTTATAGTTACGGCCGCCGTTTACCGGGACTTCAATCAAGAGCTTGCACCCCATCATTTAATCTTCCGGCACCGGGCAGGCGTCACACCCTATACGTCCACTTTCGTGTTTGCAGAGTGCTGTGTTTTTTATTAAACAGTCGCAGCCACCAGTTTATTGCAACCCCTTCACCCTTCTGGCGCAAGCCAGTCAAGCTACCAGGGCGTACCTTATCCCGAAGTTACGGTACCAATTTGCCGAGTTCCTTCTCCCGAGTTCTCTCAAGCGCCTTAGAATACTCATCTCGCCCACCTGTGTCGGTTTGCGGTACGGTCACTGTGAAACTGAAGCTTAGAGGCTTTTCTTGGAACCACTTCCAGTTGCTTCTTCACCTAAGTGAATGGCCTCGCACCCTTGAATTCCGCGCCCGGATTTGCCAAAGCGCCTTCTCCAATGCAAGGACCGGGACTTCCAACACCCGGACAACCTTCCGCGATCCGTCCCCCCATCGCATTTCACAATGGTGCAGGAATATTGACCTGCTTCCCATCAGCTACGCATTTCTGCCTCGCCTTAGGGGCCGACTCACCCTACGCCGATGAACGTTGCGTAGGAAACCTTGGGCTTACGGCGAGGGGGCCTTTCACCCCCCTTTATCGCTACTCATGTCAGCATTCGCACTTCCGATACCTCCAGCACGCTTTTCAACGCACCTTCGCAGGCTTACGGAACGCTCTCCTACCATGCACATAAATGTGCATCCGCAGCTTCGGTATATGGCTTAGCCCCGTTACATCTTCCGCGCAGGACGACTCGATCAGTGAGCTATTACGCTTTCTTTAAAGGGTGGCTGCTTCTAAGCCAACCTCCTGACTGTTTTAGCCTTCCCACTTCGTTTCCCACTTAGCCATATTTGGGGACCTTAGCTGGCGGTCTGGGTTGTTTCCCTCTTGACACCGGACGTTAGCACCCGATGTCTGTCTCCCGTGATTGCACTCTTCGGTATTCGGAGTTTGCTATGGCGACGTAATCCGCAATGGACCCATCAACCATGACAGTGCTCTACCCCCGAAGGTGATACACGAGGCACTACCTAAATAGTTTTCGGAGAGAACCAGCTATTTCCAGGTTTGTTTAGCCTTTCACCCCTATCCACAGCTCATCCCCTAACTTTTCAACGTTAGTGGGTTCGGTCCTCCAGCACGTGTTACCGTGCCTTCAACCCGCCATGGATAGATCACACGGTTTCGGGTCTACACCCAGCGACTGGACGCCCTGTTCGGACTCGCTTTCGCTACGCCTGCCCTATTCGGTTAAGCTTGCCACTGAATGTAAGTCGCTGACCCATTATACAAAAGGTACGCCGTCACCCCTTGCGAGGCTCCGACTGTTTGTATGCATGCGGTTTCAGGATCTGTTTCACTCCCCTCCCGGGGTTCTTTTCGCCTTTCCCTCACGGTACTGGTTCACTATCGGTCGATCACGAGTATTTAGCCTTGGAGGATGGTCCCCCCATCTTCAGACAGGATTTCACGTGTCCCGCCCTACTTGTCGCATACCTAGTTCTTCCATTCCGCCTTCGCCTACGGGGCTATCACCCACTATGGCCGCACTTTCCAGAGCGTTCGGCTGACGGTACAGATAAAGAATGCAGGCTGGTCCCATTTCGCTCGCCACTACTTTGGGAATCTCGGTTGATTTCTTTTCCTGCGGTTACTTAGATGTTTCAGTTCACCGCGTTCGCTTCACATGACCTATGTATTCAGTCATGGATACTCCATTCGGAGTGGGTTTCCCCATTCGGACATCTACGGATCAAAGCTTGTTTGCCAGCTCCCCGTAGCTTTTCGCAGGCTACCGCGTCCTTCATCGCCTGTGATCGCCAAGGCATCCACCACATGCACTTGTTCGCTTGACCCTATAACGGGTGTGTCTCTTCCGATTCACATCCGCTACAGGTTGAGTATTCGTGTTGCGCCGTATTTCAAGGCAATCTTTCGATCACTTAAAAATACATTGATACAATCACAACCCTGATTCACCTACTCATGCCCATCTCTAGACATTTTTGGATGAATCTCTTTACTACTTCTTCCTGATTGTTAAAGAACGACAGCCGATACGTTTTCACATACCGCTCTGACTGGCTCAATCGCCAATGCGTAATCCCCGGTTTGTGTTTCACCGGACACTAGGCATTGAGGATTGGTGGAGGATGACGGGATCGAACCGACGACCCCCTGCTTGCAAAGCAGGTGCTCTCCCAGCTGAGCTAATCCCCCAGTCACACATACTCGAGGGATCATTTCGCCTTATGCAGACAAAGTGGTGGGTCTGGATGGATTCGAACCATCGACCCCCGCCTTATCAAGACGGTGCTCTAACCGACTGAGCTACAGACCCCTGAGTCTGTCTTTCTTACAGCCGACAAGTGTGAGCGCTTAAAACGCGTGTGAGCGATGAGCTCTGGAAAGGAGGTGATCCAGCCGCACCTTCCGATACGGCTACCTTGTTACGACTTCACCCCAGTCATGAATCCTGCCGTGGTGACCGTCCTCCTTGCGGTTAGACTAGCCACTTCTGGCAAAACCCACTCCCATGGTGTGACGGGCGGTGTGTACAAGACCCGGGAACGTATTCACCGCGGCATGCTGATCCGCGATTACTAGCGATTCCAGCTTCACGCAGTCGAGTTGCAGACTGCGATCCGGACTACGATCGGTTTTCTGGGATTGGCTCCACCTCGCGGCTTGGCAACCCTCTGTTCCGACCATTGTATGACGTGTGAAGCCCTACCCATAAGGGCCATGAGGACTTGACGTCATCCCCACCTTCCTCCGGTTTGTCACCGGCAGTCTCCCTGGAGTGCTCTTGCGTAGCAACTAGGGACAAGGGTTGCGCTCGTTGCGGGACTTAACCCAACATCTCACGACACGAGCTGACGACAGCCATGCAGCACCTGTGTTACGGCTCCCTTTCGGGCACTCCCACCTCTCAGCAGGATTCCGTACATGTCAAGGGTAGGTAAGGTTTTTCGCGTTGCATCGAATTAATCCACATCATCCACCGCTTGTGCGGGTCCCCGTCAATTCCTTTGAGTTTTAATCTTGCGACCGTACTCCCCAGGCGGTCAACTTCACGCGTTAGCTACGTTACCAAGCCAATGAAGGCCCGACAACCAGTTGACATCGTTTAGGGCGTGGACTACCAGGGTATCTAATCCTGTTTGCTCCCCACGCTTTCGTGCATGAGCGTCAGTATTGGCCCAGGGGGCTGCCTTCGCCATCGGTATTCCTCCACATCTCTACGCATTTCACTGCTACACGTGGAATTCTACCCCCCTCTGCCATACTCCAGCGATGCAGTCACCAATGCAGTTCCCAGGTTAAGCCCGGGGATTTCACATCGGTCTTACATCACCGCCTGCGCACGCTTTACGCCCAGTAATTCCGATTAACGCTCGCACCCTACGTATTACCGCGGCTGCTGGCACGTAGTTAGCCGGTGCTTATTCTTCCGGTACCGTCATCCCCCTGAGGTATTAACCCAAAGGATTTCTTTCCGGACAAAAGTGCTTTACAACCCGAAGGCCTTCTTCACACAC